>NZ_JBEXKB010000028.1:0-113303 GCF_040609455.1 Kitasatospora sp. NPDC004669 | reverse complement strand
TCCACCCCGAAGGGCTTCACCGTTCGACTTGCATGTGTTAAGCACGCCGCCAGCGTTCGTCCTGAGCCAGGATCAAACTCTCCGTGAATGTTTACTCGGCCCCGACAATCAAGCAGGGCCGGTCCACACCCGCGTTGAGCGGCACGGCAACCACCGGAATAGGGCGGTCCCGCGCACTGCGTCCTCGCTAGTGTTATTTCAAAAGGAATCTCCAACCCCGATCAAACGATCAAGGCCGGGGATGTCAACATATCTGGCGTTGACTTTTGGCACGCTGTTGAGTTCTCAAGGAACGGACACTTCCTTCGGACCGCCTTCCAGCGGGCCCTCCGGGCGCTTCGTTCTTTCGTGTTTCCAGCTTATCAGATGTTTTCCGCTCCGTTTCCGGGGCTTCGTTCATCCAACTCGCCGGTGTCTTCAAGGGCTTGGCGCCCCGTCCGACGTTTCAAACTCTAGCCGGTCCTCGCTCCGAAAAGCGAATCCAGCTGCAATCCACAGAGAACACGCACGCCGAATTCGCCCCGAGTCGCGACACGAAAAACGCGCACGCGACCCGGCCCGAGCCGGGAAGTGGTGTTTCAGGGGATTGGCCGCTCCGGGACCGTCCGCGCCGATGCGTGTCCGGTGCTCCCTGCCGAGCAGCTAGAGAACACTACGCCCAGCAGGGGCCGCAGGCAAACCAGGCCGGGGACGAGCCGGACCGGGCCACACGGGTGTGCCTCTCTACCCGCCGACAGCCGGCCAACAGCCGGTCGGAAAGCCACCGGGCAGCCACTCGCGACCCGCGGCCAGCCAGCCGACGGCAAGGAGAACAGCGAGCGGGACGGCCAGCCATCCACACGGTGGCCTACGCACGTTCGTCCCTGCGTCAGAACGTACAGGTCAGGAAGGCCTGTTCGATGAATTCCACGCCGGATGGCCTCGACATCGCGCCGGTCGGACTGCCCGGCCGGGAGAAGCGTTTCAGCGAGCCGCCGCTCGACCAGGTGGCGGACGTCGTCGAGGACGTGCTGCCGTGGGTCCGCGAGCGACGTCTCTGCACCCATGAGGGGTGGGCCTGTCAATGGGCAGGCTGAGATGCCCGGGACTTGCATCCGGGGTCTCTTTATTCGGGGGTGTCCTCGTGGTTGTCCGGTGCGGACCGCCGCGTGGGAGGAGTCCGGTTGGAGCGCCCGGAGCCCGCGAGGAATCGAGCGGGCGAGGACGAACGAGCTGGACGCGGACGAGCGGCGGCCGATGATGGTCCGACGAGGACGACCGGAGTCCTTGTGGGGATGGCGTGTTGGTGTTCCCCGGATTCGGTCGGGCGTGTGGCGTCACATGCACCCTCCCCCAGCCTTCGGCCGGGAGGTACCCCCACGGCGTCCGACCGGGGCCGGCGCCATGACCGTGGTGCGGGGAACCGGGCTGCTCAGTCAGGTCATCGGGCGCGGCGGTGCCGTCTCATGCGGAGATGCGAGCTCACCCGGAGCGTGTGGCCGCCCCTGGGGGCGTGGCGGTTGCGCGGCGTGGTGTCGTCTGCTGGTCGTTGACCTCGCGCAGGACGTGGTAGGCGCGGGCAAGGAGCTTGCGGGCGACCGCGGTGGTGGCGATCTTCTTGCCGCGCCGACGTGCCATCTCCTGGTAGCCGGGGGCGAACACGGGGTGGCGTTTGGCGGTCTGGGCCGCCTCGCACATGATCCAGCGAAGCCGGGGGGAGCCCTGCTCGGAGATGTGTCCGTGGTGGACGGTGCGGTCGGAGTTGCGCACGGTGGGGGTGAGTCCGGCCCAGGAGGCGAGCTTGCGGGCGGAGGGGAAGCGCGTGATGTCGCCGACCTCGGCGACGACGGCCAGCGCGGTGATGCGCGGGGATCGCCGCGGGCGCAGGCGGCGAGGTCCCGATCGAGCGCGTCGATCGGTGGCTGCAAAGCGTCCATGACCGCGAGGAGGTCCTCCACCACGTGGCGGGCGGCGTCCGGCAGCGGCAGTTCGGCGAGCCAGGCCCGGCCGGGGCCGGTGAAGCACCCGCCGGCCGGTCGGGTGTGACCGAGGCCGGCGAGGACGGCGTGGACCGCAAGGAAGGCGAATACCGCGACGTCCCTCTACCCACCCACACCCGGCTGAGCATCCTCTCGTACGCGGACACGTACGGCACCGTCGACGGCTACCTCCTCCGCCACCCCCGGGACCTCAGCAAGCCCTACCCGTACCACCTGCCGCACAACCAGTGGCAGCGCATCGTCAAGCAGTCCGACGACGTCAACGTCCCCGAAGGCATGGTGATCTACGGCCTCCGCCACTTCTTCGCCTCGAACTGCCTCAGCCACAATCTCCCCATCACCGACGTCGCCGAGTGGATGGGGCACAAGAGCATCGACGTCACCTCCGAGATCTACCGCCACCTGATGCCCGGCTCCATCGGCCGCGCCGCGAAGCTCCTCGGCCTCGGACTCGCCGCCTGAGCACGAGCGGGGTCTGCCCACCTGGGCAGACCCCTCTCGCGATAGCGACCTCACGTAGCAAGCAGGAGCTGTTGCTTCACCCACGCCTGAACCTCAGACACCTTGAACTGAAGCTTCGCGTTCCGCCCACTCCCGAACCTGTACGGCACAAGCCCGACCCGAGGAGCTTCGCGGTACACCCATGCAGCGGACATATTCAGATACGACGCCTTCTGCTTGACACTCATGAACTGCTCGGGCACGGACTCCTCCTGCATGGCGGCCAGATCTAAACGGGACCCAAATCTCACCGGATCTCAACAGCTTGGCCGGACCGTCACAGCGTGATACGGGGAGTGGCGAACCTTGCCGTTGCCTGCGTGGCTCACTTGCCCCCCAGCGATCGAACGGGCGTCCTGCTAGTGTTCGTCAGTCCGAATCCCGCAGGCCAGGGCCCACCTCGTCCACCACGCATGACGTCTCATGACATCTCATGACGCCCAGTCCGTGAGAGGCGCGTGAGAGGCAGCTGGCGAGGGGACGTTCGAGAGTGATTGGCATCATGCCCCCTTGGTATCGCGACCGGCGCCCTCGAGCGCCTCATTCCGCCCCGAACCCGGCGTAGCCACAAGCCGACTCCGACCAAACGATCCGCAGTATTCACACCCCTGTGAATTAATGCCAATCAGCAGATGATTCCTTTCAATCGGAGCGTCACTCAGATTAGGAATCGCTTCCCGTGGTGCCGAGCGCAACAGCGCCCCCTCCCGCGCACCCGGCCTGGCGGCTGCTCGAAGGCGCTGCGGCGGGCACCCCGGCGGCAAGGTCCGAGGTGCTGTGCACCCGGCCGCTGGACCTGCCCACCGCCGACCGCCCCCGCTACGCCGCCTTGGTGGGCCGAGTCGCGAGCAGGGACGTCCCGGAGACCGCCCATGCCGCGCTGGACCTTCTGGCCGCCTGGTCGCCCTGGTACCCCGAAGCGGAAGAGCTGTTGGTGGCGGGCATCGTCGACCTCGCCAACCGCTCCTCCTGGCGGGCCGCAGCGGCTGGCCTCGCAACGCTGGCCGCCCGCGGCACGGGCCACCGGCTGACCGGGGCACTGGCACAGCTGCTGGCGATCGAGGCGACGGCCGCAGGCGGCGCGGACCACGAGGACGAGAACGGGCCCCGGCTGGACGCGGCGGCCGGCCGGGACCGCCCGACCTGGCAGCGGATCGACCACCTGGTCGCCCGGCTCAGTGCGGGCCTGACCGACCGCCCGTCGGCAACGGCCCGGGCCACTGCCGATGCAGCGGCCGAACTCCTCGCCGAGACACCCGACTTCACGCTACACGCCATCCGACTGCGCACCGCCACCCTGAACCTCGACGCGACGCACGACGACCTGCTCGCCGAACTCGACCGGCTGGCCTCCGGTGCTGGCCGCCCGCGCGGCCGAGGCCCTGCGAAGCCGGCTCAACACCACGCGCCGTCCGGGCGACCCGGAGGTGCTGCAGGGCGTGGTCGAACGGCTCGCGGCACACGGCGGCTGCGCGCACGGCCTGTTCGCGGTCGGCCTCGCCCACGCCCTGGGCCCGCGCACCGGGTGGCCACCGCACTGGCGCGCCCTGCTGCGCACGCTGCGGCAGCATCCGCGGCCGGACGTCCGGGAGGCGGCGCTGGCCGCACGGACGGCGGTAGGGGTACGGCGAGGCAGCCCGCACTGGGCGCGGACAGCGACACACGAGATCCTCAGCAAAGCGTGCCACGCAACGGGCCTGCGTCGTGGCCACGCTGCCGGCCCCGGCCCGTGGCGGGCGTGATCGCGGCCAGCCTGGTGTCGTCGTCGGTTCAGCGGCCGGCTCGGGCCAGCAGCCTCCGTTGGCGGACGGCAGTGACGATGGCCGATCCCCACAGAACCGCAGCGCAACCCAATCCCGGCACGGCCTGCCACACGGCATCCGAGGCATCGGACAGCTGCGCTGCGATCGGAGTGGCCAGCGCGACCAGGATCATCGCGGCGCCTATCCAGCGCAGCACGGGCGTTGCGAAGGTCTTGGCCAGGGGCAGGAAGTGAACACCCACGACCAGGGCGGACCAGGTGTACATCAACTCCGGCCGGTGAAGGGTGTTGCGCAGGCACGTATTGCCCACGCCAAGGGCGATCGCCTCGACGATGACGACGAACGTGAAGTCGGTGCCCTTCTTGGCGGACGCGGGAGCGCCTGCCAGATGGGCCGGGGTCGACAGCGCCGACCAAGCCAGATAGCCCAACGAGAGGACGGCGAGTACCGCGAGCAGGGCCCCGCCGGCCTGCGCCACGGACAGGACGTCGCCGGAGACGGACGCCAGGCCCAGGACGAACCACAGGGCGCCGAACAACGAGCCCGTCAGTGCCCCCAAGCAGCCGTTCGCCATCTGTTTCCTCAGAGACCTGCGAGCTGCGTCGCGGCCTAGGGTGACCATCATCGGGGACCGTTCTCCTGGCTTCCGGGCGGGGACGCCTCGTTCGACGCCCCCGGCGCTGACCTGACTGTCAATCAATTATGCTGATCGCAGTCATCAGTGCGCGAACTTCGGCATGACTTCCTCGGCGAAGATCTGCAGGCTGGGTGCGGCCACCGAGTAGGGCATGCCGCCGAAGTCGACCTGCCACAGGATCGTGTCGATCTCGCCGACCTCTTCGATGAACCGCTCGATCCGGCTGATCACCGTCTGCGGGCTGCCGACGATGGCGCTCCCGGTCAGGCGCAAGTCCGTTCCGGACATCGACTTCAGGAAGCGGCTCATGCCGGAGTAGGAGGCGTAGTCCGGGGAAGCGGTGTTGTTCCACGAGTCGGCCGCCGAGGTCCAGACATCCAGGTAGTTCTGCAGGTACCGGTCCGCCAGCCGGTTGGCCTCGGCGTCAGTCTCGCACACCAGCAGGGGGAGGCTGGCGACGACGCGAGGCTGCGGGACCGCCGCCGTACGCGGCTGGAAGGCATCCCGGTAGGCCTTGACCCGCTCGGACGGCATTCCGAGGCCGCCGGGAGTGATGAGCAGGCCGTGGCCGAGTTCCCCGATCCGCACGAAGCTGCTGGGGGTACGCACGGCCGCGACGTACGTGGGCGGGCGCGGCGCCTGGACGGGACGCGGCAGCGTGGTCGCGTCACGGTAGGAGAAGTACGGGCTCTCCCGCGTGACGTTCTCCTGCGTCCACAGCTCGTCCACGGCCGCGATGGTGGCCTCGAACCGTTCCCGGCTGCCATCCAGCGGAACGCCGAAGGTCTCGAACTCGTAGGGGAGGTAGGCGCGGGCGAAGCCGACGTCCAACCGTCCTCCGCTGATGGCGTCCACCATGGCGGTGTAGGAGGCGATCTTCACCGGGTGGTGGAAGGAGGGAAGCAGGCAGCCGGTCATGAGCCGGATGCGCTGGGTCTGCGCCGCGACCGCGGTCAGGAAGGTGAGCGGGCTCGGACAGTAGCCACCGTAGGGGTGCAGGTAGTGCTCGGTCATCTTCACGTGGCTGTAGCCGAGTTCCTCGGCCAGCCGGGAGAGGGCGAGCGTCTCCTCGAAGTACTCGGTCGCCGGCTTGGTCTCCGGCGTGACGTCGGGAAGGAACGAGATTCCGAATTCCACTGTTTCTCCTGGGCGTTGTGTTCGGTTCGGGGCGCTGTTCAGCGGGGGTCGACGTGCGCGATGATGCCCTCGCGGCGCAGGCGCCGCAGGAGTGCCACCCGGCTGTCCGGGCCGTCCAGCCAGGACAGTTCGGCGCTCCGCACGGTGTTTCGCGCCAGGAGGTCCGCCATGCCCTCGCGCAGCGCGGCCGGCATCGTGAGGGTCCGCCCGGCCATCCGCACGTGGAGGGTGTCCTCAATGGTCTCCAGCGCGAAGACGTGGTGGCCGCGGACCGCGAAGGTCTCGTGGAGGTACTCGTCGCGCGAGGTCGCGACGTGTCCCGTGACGGCGTCCGGCAGCGGCGCGGGGAACCGTCGGAGGGCCGCGGTCCTGAGTACGTCGACGAGCTTCTCGGGCGAGGCCTCGCTCAGCCAGCTGGTGGCGGCCGCCAGGACCGCCGAGATCTCCTCGGTCGCGCGGTCCGGGTCGGTGATCAGTGCGCGGCTGAGTGCCGTCCGCATCGGTTCTTGCCTGCCGACGATCTCGGCGATCTCCTGCCAGGCCCATGCGGCGGTCGTGGTGTCCACCGAGACGGTGAGGTGGAGCGAGGTGGATTCGGTGGACCGTGCCGCATGGACCCAGCCCCGGGGCAGCCACAGGCAGTCCCCCGGTGAGAGGGTGAACGTCTGGTGCGGCGGGCTGTCGGGGGCGACGAGCTCGCCCCGGCCGTTGCGGGCGAGTACGGCGTCCCAGGTCTCGTGCGGCAGCGGATTGGCCACCAGGGGGCGGTGGACCACCCAGTCCTTCGTGCCGTCCACCTGGACGATGAAGGCGTCGTGGATGTCGTGGTGCAGGCTGAAGCCCTGGCTGTCTCCCGGCGTCAGATACGCGTTCACGTGTACCGGGTGTCCCAGCTCGTTTCCCAGCTCGGCCGCGAACTCGCCCACCGGCTGCCAGGCATCCTCCAGAACCTGGAGAACCAGCGTCGCGCCGTCCGCCAGCCATTCGCCGATCCGCCGGGGGTCGGCCGTGTCGGAGTGCAGTGTGCTCCTGCGGAGGTACTCGTGGTCCTCCAACTGCCGCCCCTGGTGGATCAGCCTGAGCGCCGGTCGCCGCAGTGCCCGTTCGGCGAGCAACCGGTCGATGGCCTCGAAGGAGAGCAGATCGTGCATGTCGCCCCGGGCCCGGTAGATGACCGGCTCGGCCGGCGCGCGGAGGAGGAACTCCTCGGGGCTGCCGGTCAGCCGTGCCAGGACACCGCTCGGCACGGCGGTCGGTCCTCGGTTCATCGGTTCGACTTCCTGATCTCGGAGCTCAGCACGTCGTGGAGTACGGCGTAGCAGAGCAGTTCGGCCCGGGCCGCGGTGCCCAGTCGGTTGTGCAGCATGTGGATGTGGGAGAAGAGGACCGACTCGGCCTCGATGCCCGGCGTGGTACGCCAGCGGCGCATCGTGGTGCCGAGACCGTCGGCCCAGCGCCGCACCGTGCCGTTCCCGGCCGTCGGCAGCAGGGCACGGATGCCCGTCAGTTGGGCACCGAGGCGCGCCGCCTCGGCGCTGAGCGCGTCGAGGTGGGCCTGTGGTGTGCCGGCCTGGGTGAGCCAGGAGCCCCAGGTGCGGACTCCGTGCTCGCAGAACCCGAGCACCCACTTCTCGTCCTGTTCGGCGGCCTCCAGGGCGGCGGCCGTCGCCTGCAATGCGGCCTTGAACCGCACGCCCGGCGGCAGGCTCACCGCGCCCGCGTGGCGCTCTCCCCGGTGCGCGGCGCCGGCCAGCAGGGAGGCGACGATCTCGCTGGAGCGCTGGAACGACTCCTCCGCCTGTGCCATCTCCGCCCGGCCTCCGTACCTCTGGAACTCGGGCTGGTACGGACTGCGGTGCACTCCGGCGGGAAGCAGCTCTTCCACGTCGATCGCACTGCCGTTCTCACCGGCCCTGGCCAGCTGGCGGGCCTGGGCGAGGTAGTCGGCCGTGCTCAGTCCCGGCGACCGCAAGTCCGCACAGAGCCGGTCCATCCGCTCGGTCAGGCTGCGCTCGACGGTCTTTTCCTGGTCGTCGGCCAGGCCGCGAAGGCGGAGCCGAACATGCGGTCCGGCCTGCCAGTAGCGGACGAAGAACCAGCCCGTCCCGGGTAGTTCCGCGACCGTCGGCGTGACCACCTCCGCCACCGCGCGGTCCTGCAGCCCGATGTCGGCGGCCGGCAGGTGGAGATGCCAGGCGGTCCACCTGGCCGACTCTTCCATGGTGTTCACCGGGCTTGTCACTGTCGAAGGTCCAGAGCGGGTTCCAGGTACCTCTCGGTGCCGCAGATGACGCTCAGCAGGGTGGTCTCGCCCGGCTGGGTACCGAGGACCGGCTGGGTCAGCACATCGTCGAACGCGCGGGCGGGGCGGGCGTAGAGGCCGTGGGCGGCGGCCGCCAGCGACGTCCCGTGGGCGGCCCAGCCCGCGCAGTACTGCGCGGCGGTCCAGGCGCCGGTACCGAAGGTGTCGAGCAGCTCCGGAAGCCTGGCCGAGAAGAACCACACGAACGAGGCGTGCCGCACCGCGTTCCCGTTGCCCGGGGCCAGTGGGGTGCCGTAGCACTCCTCCAGCTTCCTGAGGATGTCGGGGTCCTCGACGAGCAGCTCGGTGCTTTCGGGGTTGACCCGGTAGAGACCGGTGGCGTACCCGTCGACGTTCTGCACCGCTACCGTGCAGTTCAACTTCCCATACACGGACTGAAGTTCGGAAGTGGGCGGCGGCACACGGTACCAGGCGAGCGCATCGTCGAACGCGTCGGCCGCCAGCCGCCGGGGCCGGCCGGTGACACCGGGCAGCCGCCGCGGCATGCGCCCGGCGGAGCGCCGGTACAGCACCTCGGCCCAGGACGGCATGCCCGCACCGCCCGGTGCTCCGACGGGAACGGCGGGCTGGACCAGCAGCGGCCCCGGCGTCTCGCCCTGGCCGGGTATCGGCTGTGTGGCGAGTTCCCGGTTGACCTCGACGAGCTCGCGCAGCCAGGGATCCGGGAGGCCGCCGGTCACCTCGGGCACGGTCGGTGGGACGGCAGGTCCCGGGTCGGCGGTAGCGGGGCCCGCCTCGCCCAGGTCGACGGTGACCGGCAGCGACCACTCGCCGTCCGGTCGCAGACCCCACTGGACCAACTGCTGGCCGGCGTCGGCTCCTGGCATCCGGACCCGCGAGGGAATGCCGAAGACCTCCAGCGCTATGCACAGGCTGCGGAGGTTGATCCCGATCTCCAGGTCCACCAGCGAACCGCGCAGCAACTCGTAGTAGTAGGGCAGGTGGGTGTAGCGGCCGGTCAGTGCGACACCGGTGAAGGGCTCCTGCTCGGCGGAGGGATCTCCGCCGTTGTCCTGTCCGACCAGCTGGTGTCCGTGGGCGTCCACGAACCAGGCTTCGTCGGAGCGCAGGGCGAAGGCGTGCACCGGGTACTTGCTCCGGACCGAGGCGTAGCCGCGGTGGTCCGCGTACTCGTTCCACGGCTCGCGTCGCTGGAATCCGAACGCGGTCGCCAGCGCCCGGCCCAGGGCCTCGCTCGGGTCGGGCGCTGCCAGGTCGGAGATCCGACCGTGCCAGAACGGGATCCGTTCGAGGAGGTCGGTCGTGCCGATCGGCAGTGGCGAGGTCCGGTCCGGGGAGAAGCCGGGAGGCAGTTGGCCGGACGTGGTCGGGGGTACGTCTCGGACTGTGATCGGCGCGGTGACGATCGTCTTTCCGAGGCCCTGCGTGAATGCGTAGCGAAGAACCGAGGTCTGGTCCACGCGTGAGACTCCTGGGGACGTGCTGGTCACGGGAACGGGTGGGGAAGGGTGGGCAGCGGATCGGTCGGCACGCCGGCTGCCCGTAGCGCCGATCTCAGTCGGGGCAGGCCGGTCAGCCGCTGTTGGGCGTAGCCGAAGCACATCGGGATGATCCCGGGGACCACGGCCTTCACCACGCGCAGTCCGAGATCGAGGTGATCCCTCGTCGACTGGTCGACCAGCACGATCTCGTCGAGGCCCGCGGCCCCGAACAGATTCGCCAGGTAGTCGAGAGCACCCCGCACATCGCCTTGGGCGTGCGCCGCGAGCGCCTCCGGCCAGCCGGGGAACGCCTCGGCCAGGGGGAGCACCGGTCCGTCGAGGAACTTCTCGACGACGGGCAGGGTCTCAGGGAGCGTGTACAGGTGGAAGTGGTCTTCCAGGGTCTCCACCCGCCAGGGGTCGTCGAGCATCGGCCGCAGGCGCTCCGCGTCGAGGTCGAGGGGCTTGGCCACGATCTGCCCCAGCTCCCACAGCGCCGCTCGCACGGCGCCCTCGGGGTCCGCGCTGGAACCGGCGGCGGAGAAGCTGGCCATGCCCTTCCGACCACGGTTGACCGCGCAGCCCCAGACCACCGGCACCCGGAGGTCGTTGCTCGCCACCAGCAGGTGGGCGTCGAACCCGCGGCTCTCGATCAGGGCGAGCAGCTGACGACTGACGGGGTCGGTCACGGTCGAAAGGTCGATGCGCGGCAGCGGCTGCCCGCAGTGCCAGGCCATCAGGAAGGCGTCCCGTTCGGCGAGTTCGAGCAGCGAGTGCACTGCGGCCTCCTCCACGCTGCTGCCGAGCGCGCAGCCGCTGGAGGACTCGTCGAAGTAGTTGCGCCGCCGGGTGGCCGCCCCGGCGCGCCGGGAACCGTGGTAGTCGAGGCGGTGCTCGTACTCGTAGAGGTAGAAGCCCACGTCGGCAGGGACCAACCTGGGCGTTCCGTCGGAGAGGTCGTGCCCCCAGACCCAGTCGGACTCGGTGTCCTCGTCCCAGGGCAGCACACGGCAGGAGGGATCGGCGAGCTGGCGTTCGGTGTACCGGCCGAGCCGCGTCGCATCGATCGCGTCACACCCCAGGGAGCGCTGGGAGCGGGAGCGCACCACCCGCCCGTGATGGGGGAAGCCGCCGAGCCGTTCGTAGGCTTCCAGGATCGCCACCGGCTCTGCCTCTGCCACCGTCAGGCCCCGGCCGTAGCCCATGTTCCGGGACTCCGGCACCACCGCGTCGCACATCGCGAACGGCGCCTCCACGTCACGCAGGACGCCCAGGACCGGCCCGAACCGGGGATCCACCAGGTGCTCACGCAGGCTCGCCTGGTCCAGCCCGACCCCGCCGAGGCGGCTGCGGACCGGTACCGGTCCGCCGCTCGGCTGCGAACGCAGCGTCAGCGGCTCCGGCCGCCACAGCGCCTGCTCGTCGGAGCGCGCCGGACCGGTGCGGTCCGACCCGCACACCGGACAGGAGAAGGCTCGGCGGACCCGGTGCCGACGTGCCGAGGCCGGCCCGACCACGATCAACTCGTCGGCTGCCAGGGGATGTTCGGCGCCGTTGGCCGCGATCAGGGCGGAGGTCTCGGCCAGGCCGACCGGCAACGCCGACACGCCGCCGTACGGCCGGTCGTGATGCCCGAGCAGCGGATGGTCCATCGCCACCAGGCCTCGCACCTCCACGCACCCGGCGCAGCTCGTGGTCGAGCCGCGCAACCACAGTGGGCCGATGAACAGCTCGTTCCAGACCTTGCGGACCGACAGCAGTGCCGAGGACGCCTCCTGCCACCGGGCCGACTCCCAGGCCAGGTCCCAGCCGTGGCGGAAGGACACGTCGACCACCGTCCCGCCGTGAGCGCCCGAGCCGCGCGCCACACCGGCCAGCAAGCCGGCGGGAGCCAGCCGTGCCGTGTGCGGCCCGGTCCCCGCCATGGCTGCCGCCAGCCAGTCGTCGAAGCGCGGTGCGCTCACTGCCTTCAGGGAGGTATCCGCGTCCCTCACCGGACGGCCTCCAAGGTCACCGGGCCCCACCACGGCTCCAGCGATCCCAGCAGCGGGTCGGCCGGGTGGCTGGTGCCGACCAGTCGCAAGCCGAGCACACCGAAGTGCTCCCGCAACTGCTCACACAGGATGGCCAGTTCGGCAGGCTCGACGTCATTGATGGCAGCCGTCTCCACTTGGTGCCCGACCAGATCCTTTCCGCGCACGCGCAGCACCTGGGTGCGGGCCATGGCGTTCGCGAGCGCGGCCAGCGCGGCGTGGTGGCCGTCGCGGCCCCAACCCACGGACAGGAGTTCACCGGTGTCCCGGCGGGTGACCCGGGCGAGCAGCCAGTCCACGCCCGCCACGGCGAGCAGGTCCATCCGTACGGGCACCAGCTCGAAGTCCTCCAGGGCCCGCCACAACCGACGCCCCTCGTCCGTGCCGACCTCCTGGTACGGAAGCTCGGCAACCTTCCGGGCCGTCGGTGCCAGTATCCGCAGCGCGCCGTCGACCAGCCAGCGGTCGGCGGTCAGACCGGCCGCTCCCACGGTTCGGGGACCGGTGGCCGGGGCCTGGTCGGCCGGCAGCGACGGGCACCGGTTCGCCATGGCACGCAGCCCCGTCAGACCGGCCTCGACGCCGGCTGTCGCCTGGTCTGCAGCCCAGCGTACGAGCGGAAGCCCGGCCTCGACGTCCATGTCCTCGACGGCGGCGAGCGACAGCGGAAGCTGGGGCAGGTCCACCGGCGCGCTCAGCCGCAGTAGGCCCGTCCACGGCTCGGCCGCCGCTTTGACCAGGCCGTGCCATTCCTCCGCTGTCCGGGACGCATCCTCGACGGCGCCGTCGGACAGCGCGTCGAGGGCCAGGACACCGGGGCGCGGTTCGGGCAGGGCGCCGAGGCCCAGGGCCGCCACCTCCAGGGTCGGGCCGTGCACGACGTAGCTGTTGTCCGCGCGGACGATGCCGCCCAGCATCCGGAAGACCAGCTGGGCCGCGAGTCCGACGGCCAGGGCGTCGCCGGTGGCGCGGGGGTACGGCTGCTCCCCGTCGGCCCAGCGGACGGCCCGCTCCCGTAGCCGGGTTGCGCGGTCGAAGTCTGCGGACCACTCGGCGGGCGGGCCCACGACGGCCACCGGGGTGCCCAGCAGGACCGGCACCACCAGCGGGGCCGACGGCCCCGCCGGGGCCGTCGCGAGGTCGGTGGCCGCGACGCAGACCACTGCGGCGTCGGCCTCCGGCAGTTCCTCGGGCCCGCCCGCCACAGTCACCGTCACGGCTGGGTACCGCTCGACGGTCGCGGCCAGAGCGGCCGTTTCCTCGGCCGCGACGACGAGCACCACCTCGCCGATGCCGGAACGCGCCAGGGTCCGCGCGGCCGGCAGCACCACCCGGGCGGGGCCCTGGAGCAGCACCCGGGCGCGGCGCAGCCGGGCGAACGCCGCGTACGGGTCGGCGGACTCCGCCTCCAACTGGCACAGGGCGTCGGCGAACCGCTCCTGATCGGCCCGGTCCGGCTCGCCGACCGCGTCGAGATCCAGCAGCAGCCCGTGCTCACGCAGGACCGACAGCACGTGCCGGACGGCCTTGCGGCCGTTCTCGGAGTCACCGACCGCCGCGAGGAGGTCCTCCTCGGTGCACCCCTCCTCCAGACGGGGCACACACAGGTCGACGAGCCGGAAGAGCACCGGCGGCCCGCCGAGGACGAACTTGGCCTTCTCCGTTCCGATGAAGACGCCCTTGTGTACGGGGGCGTAGTGCAACCCCGGACGCAGCTTCATCCTCATGCCGACCACTCCTCGGTGCTGAAACGTCCTCCGTCGGGGCGGGCCAGAGCCACCACCCATTCCGCCGCATTCGGCGATTCCTCCACCGCCGGGAGTGCCTCCTCCACCCAGCCACTGCTCCGTCGGGCCAGCATCCGCGGCAGCGCGCGGACGAAGAGGGCGCTGGCGCAGTCGACGTACTGGGGCTTCTCCCGCCACCGGCCGCCAGCGCTGGCGGCCGGCTCGGCGCGGTCCGCGTAACCGGTCAGGCCGAACACCGCCGACTTGAGCATCACCTGGTCCGGAACCCCGTGGCGGGCACGCCAGCGCGCCACGGCGAGCAGGCGCTCGGCGTCGCAGCCACCGGTCGGTTCGATCAGGTCCTTCGCGTCGCCGCCCAAGTACCAGCGCCGGCGGTTCAGTACCACGTCACCTGCCACCAGGCGTGGGGTGCTGGTGGTCGGTCCGGTCGGGTCCCAACCGCTGCGGCGGTGCCACTCAGCGCCGATGTCCCTGATCAGGCGTCCACCGGTGAGCAACCAGGTGGCCAGCCGCAGCGGATACGGGTAGAGCTCGGGCATCCCGGCCCCGAGGGTGAGGACGTTCAAACGCTCACCGGCCCGGTTCCGGATGTACAGCGAGTCCGTCTCCTCGTCGTGGGCGAGCAGCAGCTGCGACCAGTCGTCCGGGCCGATCCGGTCCGGCAGGACCTGGGGGTGCCGGTTGACGTTCAGCCGGTGCAGCCCGGTGTCCTCCACGGCTCGGGCGTCCCGGCCGTACCAGGCCTGGAGGGTTCGGGCCAGGCGGTTGCGTGCGTCGCCACCGTGCTGGCTCCGGGCCTCCAGGAAGCGGCCCGCGAGCATGCCGTGTCCGGCGTAGGCGTCGTTGAAGACCAGTCGGTCACCGCTGGTCTGCACGAGGACGCCGTAGGAGAGCGTCCCGTGGCGCAGGCGCGAGGGCGCGTCCGCCACCAGTTGGGCGAGCATCTCGGAGGGCCAGACCACCTCTGCCGGTACGGTGCCGTCGGCCGCGCGGCCGTCGAGGTCGACGCAGAGTTCGTCCAGAGCGCGGCGCCGTACGGCGAGCAGTTCCTGCAGCGAACCGTCGGCAGGGCCGAGGTCGGCGGCGGTGGCCTCGTTGAGCACCCGCTCCCGGATGTAGACCTTGGTGACCAGCAGTTCGGCGCAGTCCAGCAGCGAGGTGGCCCCGCCACGGCCGAAGCGCTCGACGAACGCGGCGGTCAGCAGCGCGCGCACGTCGTGCATACGGTCGAAGACCGAGAGGAACTCCACGGTGTTGGCGAGGTCGGCGAACTGCCCGGCGTGCTCCCGAAGGCTGACGGACTGCGGCTGGATGACGAAGTCCTCGTTCACCTTGAGCGTCGCCGGGCGGGACACTCGTCGTGCCAGCGACGTTCCCAACTCGTCGATCCTGCGCAGTCCTTCGAGCCGCTCTTCGGCGGCTGCCGCGGCCAGGCCTCGCAGTTCGGTGCGGATCTCCGTGAGCTCCGGGGCGCCTTCGGGCACCTCGTCCAGTGCGCTGCCGAGGAGTAGTCCGCCCATCTCCCGCCCGGACGGGACCCGGCACAGCAGGCCGGTCGACAGGCCGCCCGCGAGCAGCTTGACCGCCGCCTCCTGGTCGGTGTTAAGGCTTGCCGCGAGGTCGCGGGCGGCCTCGCTCAGACGGCGTGGCCCCATGGCGGTCACCCGCAGCAGCGCGTACACGGAGTCCGTTCCGGGCGCGGACAGACGGCGGGTGACGCCGTCCCGGGTGTGCACGAACGTGACCCGGCCCGACTCGGGCTCCTGCACGACGGACGGCGCCTGCTGGATCCACGGCTCCTGCCCGTCACTGGCCAGCCCCCCCAGCACGTAGTTGAGCAACGGCAGGTCCAGGGACATGAAGGAGGTCGCGGCGACGTCCCGGACCGCGTCGAGCCGCCGCCCGTCCGGGGACAGTTCCAGGACGCCCACGGCCGTGAAGCGGCTCAGCGGGCTGGTACGGGTGAGGGCGCGGGCGAGGTACTGGACGATTCCCCGCTCCGACTTGCGCTCTTCCCGCGACAGGGTGCCCTGCGTGAAAGCCCGGGTGTAGCGCTTCACCGCGTTCAACACCTCTGGGGCGCTGAGCGCGAGCGCTCGCCGAAAGTCCTCGTCACCGGCGAGCGTGACGAGCGCCTCCTGCTCGGTGACGGCGGACTCCGGGCTGCGGCGGATGAGTTCGTGTTCCAGCACCGCTGCCTCGTGGGCCAGCTCCAACCACCGGGTGCAGACTTCCGGTAGGGCCAGCCCGTCGGTGTCCGGCAGCCGTCCGTTGTGAATGTCCCGTCGGAGCTGGAGCAGGCGCCGCCGGGCGGGGCCGGTGGCTGCTCCGATCAGCGTGTGCAGCTCCTTCGAGCACTTCTCGCCGAGCCGGATCAGCTCGGCGTGGCAGGTCTGGTACTCGGCCAGTATCCGGACGGTCTCGGAGCTGGCCAGGCGGGTCCGGCGCAACGGGTTGAACCGGAGCATGACCGTGTCCGCCACCGGTGGGAACGTGTCCACCGGTGCCGCCGGAGCCGCGAGTACAGGTTCGACAGTCATGTGGTTCACCCCTGTGCGTTTCCCGGGAGCCGGCCGAGGTCGGCGTTGAGGTCCCTGGGTTGGTAGCTGTCCTTCATGGGTTCGAGACGGTCCCGCCAGTCGCGACCGGTCACCCTGTCCACCGCCTCGCTCACCGCGTAGCAGAGGTAGAGCCGGGTCATGGGCGACACATCGAGGATCGGAAGCTGCTGGTAGAAGAGGTTGATCACGACACGGAACGAGGTGAACCAGCCGGGTGGGTTGTCGAGTACCCCGGTGCCACCCACCGTCCGGTGGAACTCGCTGAGTTCGTCGGGGCGCCGCAGCGACTTCCCGCTGAAGGCGGTTTCGATCCGAGGCGCCGTCTGGTCGCCGACCGCCATGTGCTGGACGGCCGCGTAGTCGAGGGCTCCTGAGGCGACGGCGGCGTCGAACAGGCCCGCCGAATAGGCGGCGGCTGCCCTCCAGCCGTTGGCGGTGGCGCTCCCGGAGCCGGCGAGCGCCCCGCGCACTGCGGCCTCGACGAGATCCCCGTCCGTCGCCAGACGACGGGCGAACTCCTCCCGGAGCCGGTCCGCGTGCGGCGTCCATTGGAGGAACGACTCGACGTGGGAGCGCAGGGAGAAGCAGCCGTGCTCCAGGCCGGCCGGGTGGATGCCCACCACGGCCGCGAAGGCGCTGGCGAGCTCACGCTTGAACTCCGCCTCGTCCGTGATTCCGGCGGTCATCAACAGGGGTGCCGTCATTCGGGCCATCGCGCTCCCGCGAAGGCGGTCGAGACCGGAGTCCCACCGTCGGACCTGCTCAGCCGTCAGCTCGAGAACGGTTCCATGCTCGTAGAGCGGAAGGTAGGGCGGCGGCACGCGTTCCAGCGCACCCAGACGTTCGGCCTTCCGAAGGTAGTCCGCCTCGGTGACCGGCTCTGCTTCCACCGCGTCGCAGCCGCGCCGCAAGCGGTGGAGCACCGGTTCCCAGGGGATCTCCCGGTCCACGTGGTCGTGGACCTGGAGTTCGAGGTGCGGACCATGCAACCAGCCGCGCCGCAGAGACACCTCCAGAAACCCGTGCTCCTCCTGGAGCCAGGTGACGGCCGGGCCCAGGTACTGGGCCACCCACGCACGGCGGCTGTGCACGTAGGCCCTCAGCGCAACATGGCCGGGCAGTTGCATGTCACTCCTCATCTCGCCATCGGGCAACCGCCTGGTGGCGGGGGAGGGTTCCCCCGCCACCAGGACTCACATCAAGCCGCTGTCAGCAGCAGCAGGACGAGGAGCTGGACGAGGAGCAGCACCAAGCGTGGTTGGTGTCCGAGGCGCCCAGCTCCGGAACGACGACCGCGTCGGTCACGTCGAGGACGGACAGCTCCTCGACCTCGAACGCAGCGAAGTCAAGGTCCGACAGAACCTGCATGTCCATGGAACTTCCTTTCGTTTACTGGCGGTTGATCCCTTGCCGCTGGTCAGCAGCAGCAGGAGGAGGAGCTGGAGGAGGAGCAGCACGCGAAGTTCGAGTGCGAGGCGCCGAGCTCCGGCAGCGCCACGGAGTCGTTCAGGTCGAGGACGGACAGCTCCTCGACGCCGAAGACCGAGAACTCCTCATCGGTGATTGCAATGGCGGTCTCCATGGAGACCCCTTTCTCGCGGAGGGTATTTACACCTTCGACCCCGCTGCGACTTTCAAGCCCCGCAGGGCCGAATTGCTTTCGACACTACCATCGAAAGTGGGAGAGTCAATACATTTTTCCGACCGCCTCAATCGGCCAGAAACCTGCGACAGAAAGCCGAAAAAGGGCATGCTGAAAAGGCAGCGCGCGAATGGCACGCAGCCGAAGATTAGCCATCGGAAGAAGTGCGTCCTTTGCCAGTCATGCCACAGCGAAAACGGCTGCCAGGGGCGGAGGCGGCAACGCCGGCAGGCAGCGCCTCCGCAGCCTCGGAAGCCGCTATCGGGCTTATGGGGTGCACGATCAGAAGAGGCAGATCGCCTTTGCCTGGCGACAGAACCCTAGGAGCGCCCGCGAATGCGGCGTCGCACACTCCAGAAGCACAGCGGGAGCAGCACACACACCCAGAGCAGCAGAATGGCTGAGGACCGCTCCAGCTCGAAGCTCCCCGCCACCTCCGCCGACCGCATCCCATCGGGCAGGAGCGCGGCGCGCATGCCCTGTGCCATCCACTTCAGTGGAAAAAGTGCCCCGACATGCTGAAGCGCACTGGGCAGCCCACGGAACGAGTAATAGACGCCGGAGAGGAACTGCAGGAATATGAAGGGGAACTGGATGGCACCCGAAGACTTCTTCGGATCCTTGATGAGCGAGCCCACCAGAAACCCCATGGCGCAGGCTGCGGCGACTCCCATCGCGCACACCCACGCGAAAGTCACCCATCGAGCGGGATCGACGGGAAGTCTGAAGCCGAACCACAGCACGGCCACCAGCAGCACTGCTCCGACATCGACGAAGGCCAGTACCGCAGCCTGCACGACCTTGGCGATGAAATAGGAGGCGAGTGGAAACGGTGTGGCCAGGATTCGCTTCATCGTGCCGTCACTCATGTCGGCTGCGACAGCGGAACCGAGGGAGCCGAAGGCAACCGACATGATCGCGGATGCACAGACCCCCGCGACGATGAGATCACGTACCGGGACGTGCGTCCCGGTAACCTCTCCCTGGAAAAGAGTCCCGAATAGCAGCATGAGGCCCACCGGCAGAGCGAGGCCGAAGCACACGGCCTGAACATCCCGCACGTACACCCGGATCTCGGCCAGTCCGCGGCTCACCCCGAGTCCCAGCACCGAGGATCGAAGCACCCGGGGGGTGACCTGGGGCGAGGTCATCGGTCCTCCCCGATCACCGCCAGGTAGCGGTCCTCAAGTGAAGGCCTGTGGATCTGAAGGTCCGGCAGTGGCCCACCCAGCTTCGACTCGAGCTGCTTCAGCGTCACTGCGGCGTCGTCGGTCCGAACACTTTCCGGCCCGCCCGCACCTCGCCAGCTGATGACGGCTGCAGCGTGCCGGCGGCCGAGTTCGGCAGGCGTCGAGATTTCGAGAACCTCGCCTGCCTTGAGGACGCAGAGGCGGTCCGCCAGGTGGCTGGCTTCGTCCAGGTAGTGCGTCGTCAGCAGGATCGTGGTGCCGCGCTGCGCAAGCCGCTGGATCAGTTCCCAGAGGCTCCTTCGCGCTTCCGGATCCAACCCCGTGGTCGGCTCGTCCAGGAACAGCACATCGGGCCGGCCGACAATACCCAGCGCCACATCGAGCCTTCGTCGCTGGCCGCCGGAGAGGCGGTCCACCCGCGTACGCACACAGTCCGCGAGACTGACGGCTTCGAGAACGTCTAACGGCTCCAGAGGCTTCGAGTAACCGCGGGCGAACTGTGCAACCAGCTCACCGACCCGCCAATCACCGTGGTCCGTACCGTCCTGGAAAACAACGCCCACGCGGTCTCTCCAGGCCCGGTCGGCAGTGGCTGGATCCACCCCGAGCACCTGCACGGTACCGGCCGATGCAGAACGCATTCCCGTCAGGATTTCCACGGTAGTGGTCTTGCCCGCGCCATTCGGACCCAGCAAGCCGAAAACCTCACCTCGGTCAACGGAGAAGGATATACCGTTGACCACCGCATGCGACCCGTATGTCTTCACGAGATCGTTGACGACCAACGGGGTCGCATGCCCCGATGGAACGATCTCGCTCGAATTGCGCATAGCGCTGCCTGTAAAACGACCAAAAAAAGCAGAGCGTTGCCCTGGCAAGTGATCCCCCGACCGAAACCTGGGACACAGAGCCCACTGTTTCGTGCTCCCACACCCAGGGCCCCCGTTGACCCTTGGGCACTCTCTATTCATTTCCTGTTAACAGAGCATGAGTGGATGTTAGGCACGACGTCGATCGAGAGTCAACGACCGAACCTCCGTCAACGAACGTTAAGATTCGGAGGGGTTACCTCCACTCAGCTTGGCGGCTACTTTCCGCAACCATTCCGGTCGAAGGATTGGGGGCGTCCGCCGGACTCGATGACGCCCCGTCACCGGCAAGGCCGCCGCCCACCCTCGCGAACAGCGGACACTGAGGCACGGATCACAGCTCGCATTTTCGGCTCTCCTGTTGCTTCCGTGGGTGGGTTCATGCAGCTTGACGGCCTGGTAGGTGGGGTCGGTGGCCGCCGAGGCTGAGCATGGCGAGTGCGATGAGCGCTGCGGGGTCCTTGAAGCCGAAGGCCATACGGGCGATCAGCCGAATCTTGGTGTTCATGCTCTCCACGAGCCCGTTGCTCATGGAGTGCTCGGCCGCCGCCGTGATGGCGTCCCAGTGCTTGACGATGGCCCGTTGCAGCTTGACGAAGGGCTCCAGTCGCGAGCGGCGGGCCCAGGACACCCAGTCGCGCAGGGCCTCGGGGGTGTCGGGGCCGGACTTCAGTGCCAGGCGAAGGCCTTCCTTGAGCAGGTAGGCGCGGTGCAGGACCGGGTGGGCCTTCGCGACGAACTCCAGTTGCGCGCGCTGGCGTTCGGTGAGGTCCTCGGGGTCCTTCCACAGGGTCCAGCGGGCCTTCTTCAGTGACTTGGAGCCCGGGGTGGCGCGTCCCTTGCCGGCGCGCTCGGCGTTCCAGATCTCGCGGCATACGGCATCGAGCGCGTCGGTTGCCCACTGCACGGTGTGGAACGGGGCCATCACCCGCACCGCCTGCGGGCAGCGCTCGGCGACGACGGTGGCGATCCAGTCGGCGGCGTCCGCGCTGACGTGGGTGATCCTCGCGGAGCGTTCAGGGCCGAGCAGCTCGAAGAAGGACCGCAGCGTCTCCTTGTCAGTCGTGAATCGCAGGCATGCGCACAGCCCGGGAGTCGCCTGGCTGCTCGCGCTCTGCGCTGTGCTGCTCGGCCTGTTCCTCATGCACGGCATGGACGACGGCGCGGCCGGGGACGGCCTCGCCGCCGAGAAGGACGGCTACCGCCTCGGCTCCCGCGCCACCAGCCTCCCCGCCGGACAGCCCGCTTCCTACACGTTCACCGTCACCGGCCCCGACGGGAAGCCGGTCACCGACTTCGCCGTCGACCAGACCAAGAAGCTCCACTTCTACGCGATCCGCTCCGACCTCACCGGCTACCAGCACCTCCACCCGGCCATGGCCGCCGACGGCACCTGGACCGCCGACTTCGCCGCACTCCAGCCCGGCACCTGGCGGCTGTACGCCTCCTTCACCCCCAACACCGGCACCGGCACCGGCACCGGCACCGGCACCGACTTCCTCCTCAGCCGCACCATCACCATCCCTGGCGACGCCACCACCACCCCCTGCCCGCGGCCTCGACCACCACCACCGTCGACGGCTACACGATCACCGTCCAAGGCGAACTCATGGCCGGCATGGCCCACCAACTGACCGTCGCCTTCGCCAAGGACGGGCAGCCCGTCACCGACCTCCAGCCCTACCTCGACACCTACGCCCACATCAGCGCCTTCCACGAGGGCGACCAGGCCTTCGCCCACCTCCACCCCGAGACCACCGTCAACGGCGACCACGGCGGGCCGAACCTGACCTTCCACGCCGAACTCGCCAAGCCCGGCAACTGGCGCGTCTACCTCCAGTTCCAGACCGCCGGACAACTCCACACCGCCGCCCTCACCCTCCACGTCAACTGAGGACCTCCGGGTGGGGTGCCGCCACGCGCTGCACCCCACCCGGCGATACACAGCCCTGCCTGGAGCATCTGCAACAACCACCGAAGCGGTGGACCGAGGCAGCCGCCAACCTGGACCGAGTCGCCACCGGCCTCGCGCGCTGGGCGGACCTCGTCGTGTAGCAGCCCAACAATCTGAAGATCAGTCAACAAAGTCAGCATTGGTCCGACCAAAGCCGTCCACAGATGGCCGCACCCGAGAATCGACGGCCGTCCGGATCGAGCCCGTTAGAGGCCTGAGCCGCTGCCCTCCAGGTCGGCGACGGCAGGCAGGAAGGCCCTCTCCGCAGCCCTTCCGCCCGCCACACGAAACCCCAGGTCAGCGCACTCGCCCCCGCGCTTTCAGCGGTGTGGCGGGGAGTTCAGGGGCGGGCAGTCGGTCACCCCCGTAGCCGTGCACCTCACCGAATCGATTGGTGGTCATCCAATCCGAACGGGCTTGTGCAATATCGTCGTTCGACCGCCCGATGAAGTTCCACCACATATCACGGGTTTGCCGTTTCGTCCCAGGTCAGGGGCGTGATCGACCATCCGGGGTCAGCAAAAGGTCAGCAAGACGCCCGGGAGTCGACAACCATGGCCACCATCAACCTCGTCCGCGGCATGGGCAGCTTCTACAAGGAGTGCGAGCACCCCGAAAGCCGGTGGCTGAGGTGCCCGCACGAGTACAAGATCCGCTACCGCAACGCGACGGGGAAGCAGACCGAGGAGTCCGGGTTCGCCACCCAGGACAAGGCGAAGGCCCGTCTCGCCGAGGTCTACCAGGCGCGGAAGAACTCCCCGCAGAGCCAACGCAAGGCGGAACGGATCCAGAAGTACGGCTCGATGCAGTTCCACGAGTACGTCGAGGAGTGGAAGGCCGGCCAGCGCCACCTCAGCCCGCAATCGCTGAGGCACCTCAACTCACTCCTCGACCACCATCTCTACCCGGTGTTCCGGAGCCGCCGCATGGGCACCTTCGACCACAAGGTCGTCGACGCCTTCATCCAAACCATGGAGCGAAACGGCGTCGGACTCGCCACCCAGTCCAACGCCTTCGACAAGCTGAAGTCGATCCTCCTCGACGCCCACCGCCTTGGCCTCTACGACGCGAGTCCGCTCGACGGTGTCGCACCGCCCCAATACGACCCCAAGCGCGCCATCATTCCCTCCCTCACCCAGCTCCAGGGCATACGGATGGCAGGCAACGACACCTTCCGCCTCATCGCCGACCTCATGAGCGGCTGCGGCCTGCGCAACGGCGAAGCGGCAGCCGTCAACCTCAAGAACCTCGTCGCGGACGACGTCTACCGCGTCACCGAACAGGTCAACCAGACCACCAAGGACTACGCGCCGCTCAAACACCGCAAGGAAGGCGAATACCGCGACGTCCCGCTGCCCGCCCGGGTCCGGCTGAGCATCCTCTCGTACGCGGACACGTACGGCACCGTCGACGGCTACCTCCTCCGCCACCCCCGGGACCTCAGCAAGCCCTACCCGTACCACCTGCTGCACAACCAGTGGCAGCGCGTCGTCAAGCAGTCCGACGACGTCGACATCCCTGAAGGCATGGTGGTCTACGGCCTCCGCCATTTCTTCGCCTCGAACTGCCTCAGCCACAACCTCCCCATCACCGACGTCGCCGAGTGGATGGGCCACAAGAGCATCGACGTCACCTTCAAGATCTACCGCCACCTCATGCCCGGATCCATCGGCCGCGCCGCCCAGGTCCTCGACCTCGGACTCGCCGCCTGAGCACGAGAGGGGTCTGCCCACCTGGGCAGACCCCTCTCGTGATGGCGGCCTCACGTAGCAGACAGGCGCTGCTGCTTCACCCACGCCTGAACCTCGGACGCCATGAACTGAAGCTTCGCGTTCCGCCCACTCCCGAACCTGTACGGCACAAGCCCGACCCGAGGCGCTTCGCGGTACACCCACGCAACGGACATATTCAGATACGACGCCGTCTGCTTGACGCTCATGAACTGCTCGGGCACGGGCTCCTCCTGTGTGGCGGCCAGATCTAAACGGAGCCCAAATCTCACCGAATCTCAACGGCTTGGTCTGACCGTCACAGTGTGATAGAGGGCATGGCGAACCTTGTCGTCGCCTGCGTGGCTCACTTGACCCCCAGCGGTCGAGCAGGCGTCCGACTGGTGTTCACCAGTTTGAATTGCGCAGGTCAGGGCCCATCTCATTCGGCCCGCATGACGCCTGATACCACCTCATGACGCCCAGCCCGTGAGAGGCGCGTGAGAGGCAGCGCGCGAGCGAGATTTCGAGAGTGATTTGCCTCACGCCCCGATTGTAGTCTTGTTCCGCCCCCGGAGCATCCGATGTCTCTCCCCGCGCGAAGTGAGAACCGATGCGCGAAGCGGCGGACCGGATCCCGGCCCGGCGACGGAGACGGACTGCATCCTTCGCTCACCCGCTCCCCCACCAGGGCTTCGCCCACCGGGTAATCGGCATGGCGTGCACGGCAACGCGGAAATCGCCCCCTTCTTGCGACCCACCAGCCGACGGAACATCAAAGAGGCGGTACCCGGCAGAAGGGGAAACGGCCTACGACCTGCAGTTATGCGAATCGGGACGACCGGATTTGAGCTTGCGATCCCTTAACCCTGGCCGGGGCACGGCCACTAAACTCCAGCTGATGGCGGGCAGGCATCGCGAGGAGCGGACAGTGAACAGGGGAAGCTCTCCGGAGGGCACCGGCGGTGCCGGCACCATCTACGAGTACCGCGTCGCAGCCCTGGCGCTTGGTGCAATGCTGTGCCACGTACCTGTCGAGGGACTTGCGGGGCCGCCGACAGAGATCCGGCTTCAGCAGGGAGACACCGGCTACCCGCTCGACGACGTCATCGCCGTGGACCGGTCAGGTTCCTTCGAGTTCGTCGTGGAGAAGCAGGTCAAGCGCACGCTCAAGGTGAAGCCAAGTGAAGAGTCGTGGCGTAAGACGATACGTCAGTGTCTAGCAAGCCTCGAGCAGTACGGGCCGGACGTCGACGCGCGTCGACGGCTGTTCGGTGTGGTCTCCACGGGTCCGCTGAGCGACCTCGAGGCGTTGGCGAAGCTAGCGAAGGCGGCCGATCGCCCCCGTCTTGACGACTTCAAGGCGGACCTGGCAGTTCCACGTCGGCGCGGCGAGCCCTACCACCGGCTGTGGGACCACCTCACCACCACCGTGGCGCAGCTGATGACCGCTTCAGACGGCGCCACCCCGACGCCGCAGGTGGTCGAGGAGATGGCATTCCGCATCGCGCGGCGTCTGGTGGTCGAGATCGAACCAGAGCAGGGCGGCGCCAGCTATCACGCACTGCTCCGTCTGTTGGATTCCACCTTGGTCGCCAGCGACCGCGGACCGCGTGCAGCTGATGTGTTCCTGCGCCTTGCTGACATCGCTGAGCAGTTCGGGCCTCAGGGTGCAGAGCTTGATGTAACAATGCTGCGCGATCTGCTGCACCAGCGCGGTGTTGTGCTGCGCGGTGATCCCCCGGCTCTGCCCGAGTTGGAGGCGGTCGAGCAGTGGACCGAGAGGGTGCTGAGCGACCCGCGGGTGGGCCAACGCCTTGGCGGTCGGCTCCATTTGGAGCGCAATCTACTGACCCAGACCGTACTTGGTGCGGTGCGCGATCACGAGCGGGTGTTGCTGACGGGGCCGCCGGGCGTTGGCAAGAGTGCTCTGGGCCGCGCGGTCGCGCGGCGCGTGCGTCAGGATGGGGCCAGCGTCTTCACCCTCTCTCTGGCAGAGCACCCATGGAAGACGCTTTCGGACGTCGAGCTGGCGGTGGGCGCGCGCGTCGAGCGGACCCTTGCTGCGGCACCCGGCGGGAATCGGCTGCTGCTGGTCGACGGCGCCGAGCAGGTGTTGACCGATGCCGGCTACTTACTCTCTTCCCTATTGGGGGCGCTCCCTCGGTCCGACGGTGGGCGCTGGCATGTGCTCGCCGTAGTCCGAGAGCAGGCGGCCGACCAGGTCGGCGAGGTGCTCTCCGAAAGCGGCGGCCAGCAGGCCGTGCAGCGCATCGAGGTACCCGGGCTGGACGACGCGGAGGTCCGCTCGGTCACCGCAGCCTTTCCCGCCCTGCGGGTCCTGCAGCGCTCGGCCCGGCCTTCGCGGCTGCTGCGCAACCTGTACGTAGTCGAGCAGTTGTTGCGTCAGGAGGGAGACGACCACAGCCCGGAGCAGGTGTTGGGGGAGGAGGACGTCATCGACTGGGTGTACGAGCACGTGGTCCGCCGCCGCGACGGGAAGCGGCCCGGGCTCGGGTCGCCGGATGAACGCAGCGACGTCTACCTCGCGATGGCGGACACCGTACTCAACGGCCACTCCCAATCCGGCCTGCGGAAGCTGCCCGGCGTGGCCCGTGAAGGGCTGGTCAGTGACGGAATCCTGGTGCGTGACGGCACGGAGTTCTCCTTCACCCACGACGTGCAACAGGATTACGCCGTTGCTCTACGGTTGCGCGCCGGTGACGCGCCAGACGTCCCGAGGGCACCTCGTCCACGGCGGCTGCTGCGCGGAGTGCGACTGTGGGGGCAGATGCTGTTGGCCCGCGCCGCCCGACGCCGCCCAGCCCAGCTGCCAGCTGCATGGCAGGAGCTCAGCGCTGTGGCGCGCAGGCTGGCCGAAGGTGACGATGTGCGCTGGGCGGATGTCCCTTTCGAGGCGATTTTCGAACTCGGTCAGCCCGACGCGGTGTGGCCGGCCCTCGCATCCCAGATGTTGGAAGACGGCGGGCTGGCCTTGATCACGGCCGCCAAACGTAGGGTGCGGGATGCCGAGATCGCTTTGCCAGTTATGGAGTTCCTGATCACCCACGCGGGTCGGCTGGGCCCTGAGGCGGCCGGTGAAGCACTGGCCTGGACGGCATCCTGGATCCATACTATGGCCGATGCCGCACCAAATCACCTGGTGGAGGGGGTGCCGGCCGCCGCCGTCTCCTGGTACGACGGCGGCTCGCTGCACGCGCGAGAGACTGCCATGGCGCTAGCCTGCGCCGCCGGCCGTCTCGACGAAACGGCCCGCAACCTGCTTACCGACATCGCGGTCCGTCATCCCTTGGCCGTTCAGGCGATTGTCGAGGACCAGAGGCTCGGCAAACTGATGGCGCGCCTGGAGCCCGAGCTCTTGGCCGGGGCGGCCCGCGCGCTGTACCTGGGCCCACCCGGAAGTCTCGGCCAGTTCCACGGCCGGGACGGCGTCCGCGACCCTTGGTGGCCCATCCTGTCGGGCATCGCGAGGGAGCTGAACCCGAAACTGCCCGATCCGGCGGATCTGGGACCGTTCGCAGTCCTGCTCGAGTACGCGCCGGAGCACGGTCTGCCCTTGGTCGGAGAGATCGCCGACGCGGCTACGGCTGCGGTGACGCGACGCGATCGCGAGGATCTCTCGGGGGAAAGCCGAATTACGTGGCCGCTGCAGGCCGGCCTGCGGACCTATGCCAGGTCAACGACCGTGTGGGCATGGCCGTGGGCGGGCTCGTCGGGGCCGGGACCGGCGCTCGCCGCGCTCGCAGCCTTGCGTCGGTGGGCGAGAAGTCGTGCGACCTCAGGAGCGAACCTGGCAGGGCTGGTGGAACGGGTCCTGGCCTGTGGGGAGAGCATCGCACTATTGGCCGTGGTCGTCGACATCCTTGCCGAGAACGCGGCCCGGGTCGACAGCGAGCTGGACCCGGCGCTGGAGCAGCCGGCGATCTGGCTGCTGCCCTCCGCCCCGTCTTCCCTGGTCACCGCGATTCCACTGATCGTGATGCGTGCTCCGTGCGAGCGTCAGGACGCCTACCGGCGTCTGGGGCAACGGCTGCTGGCCGAGCATACGGCCCGCCCCCTATCGTCCGAGGCTCCAGGCGTCGAAGAACGGCAACGTACCCGTGACCACATCATGCGGACGATGGCCGCCTTGCTTGATCACACCTGCTACCGCCTGATCGAACTCCCCCGAGGTGGCGGAAGCGTTCTGGTGAACTCCGCCGTCCAACAGATCCAGGCTGAGGACGAGGCCGCCCAAGGCGACATGCGCCGATTCATCGAGCGGTTTTCCCTGCCCGAGGATGCCTGCCGTGCACGGGATGAGGCAGGTCCAACGGATGTGCAGCGCCTATTCGAGCGGCTGGCCTTGCTGGAGGCGTCCCATTCCGAGTCACCACCCATGGATGGACCGCAGGACATGGATAACAGCCAGGCGTCCGTTGCCTCAGTCATCGTCAAGGCCGCGACCGCCTACGACAATACGGTGGAACCCTGGCAGCTGCGGTGGGCCGGCGAGCAGCTCGTTACAGCCGCCTCCCGGACCCCACAAGCAGCCACCCGCCTTGATGATGGCGAAGTGGTCTGCGAGGCGAAGGACTTCCAAGCTGGTGACCGCTCTGCCGCGCTGGCGCTGCCAGTGCTACTCGAAAACGAGACCCTCCGTCGGGGCACCGGCCTCGCCGTGAGGGAAGTCCGGAACGCCGTGATGCAGTTGGCGAGCAGCCGCTTTATCGAGGTCCGCACGCTGCTTGCCACCAACCTGACCGACCGGTGGGAGCGCACAGGCTGTACCAGCGCTGCCGACGTGTTGCATGTGAGTGGACTGGATGCTTTGACCGAGATGGTGGCTACGGCGGGACTGCACCCCGCCGACGAGGCCGGTATCCGACGGTCATACCGGCTACCTAGTCTCATTGAGCCCGTGCTCACTGGCAGTGACCCTGTCGTTGACCTGCGGCTGGCGGCACCAGCTGTGGGCGCGTTGAGCCGAGCCGCCAGCACCGACTGCGTCCACCGCGAACAGGCCGACGCCTTGCTTGAGGCACTCACCGTGCACGATCGACGCACCTGGACCAAGCAGCCAGCGGAAATGGCACCGCACATCCGGGCGTGGCGCCTGGCCCACGATGAGATCACTGCCCGACAGGCCCTTGATGGCAATCGCGAACGCCTCGACGAGATCTTGCAGGCATTCACCGGCCAGCCGGACGCGCTGATCGACCTCCTCCTCGCGCTGGCCCAGCAGGCCACTACACCCGCCCAGGCCACGCAGTTGCTCGCGCTGTGGCCCGCGCTCCTGAACTCATTGCTCTCGCTCAGCCAGCAGAGCAGCAAGTCCCTGCGAGAAGCGCTCCTACCGGTGCCGGCTGATGGTGTGAGCTGGCCTGCTGCACCCGTACGGATCATCATCGCGACCTGGGCCACGGCCCATACCGCGACACCGGCGCTGGCGGATCACCTCATCCACGTCCTCTACCGGCACCGACTGCTCGCCACCGCCGACATCTCGTTCGTCCTCGACGTCTTGGGCACCCACGTATCCGCCATTGCCCGAAACAGTCACCGAGCCGTACCCATCCTTCGCCATGTGCTGACCGACCCCGTGCTGCGCATCGGGCCGAACGCGGACCGCGCTGGTCGCCTACTCGACGCGCTCGCCGCCTCTGGGGACGAACAAGCAATCCACGCGCAACGCGAACTGGAGAATGCCCCCGGCCTGGAGTGATTCGCGACCCATCGCCTTCGGGCCGGAGATGCAAGGAGGCCGACGTTCAGCACGGCTCTCAGCCGGACCCAACGGTCGTGAGGGCAGGGACCGACGCTTCGTTCAGAAGGTGATGCCGCGGGCTGCGCGCCGCCTAGGTTGGTTGCGGAGTACCTATGCGCTGGCGGCCCAGCTGAGATCGGCGCACAGGCGGCGGAATCGGTCTTGGTCCTCTGCGGGCAGGTGAGATGCGATGCCGACGGCCGGTTGGAGGATGCCCGGGTACTCAATGCTCTGACGGAAGACGGCGAGTGCCCCGAATGGGAAGTCGGCGGGGATGGCCCGGGCGAGTCTGCCGGCCCAGACCCACGCAGGGCGCATCCAGGCTGCTCCGTAACGGGAGAGGTCCACGGCCAGCATGACCCGGCCGGGCATCGCGCAACCCTGTTTGGCCTTCGCCGGGCTGCGGCCTGCCTCGACGGCGGCGTACTCGGCTGAGCCGAGCGGCACTGTCAGGTCCCCGGCCTCGACCTGCCAGTTGACGCTGCCCTGGTCCGTCAGTGCGACCGTGAGGTGAACGTCGGTGACGTTCTTCGAGTCCTTGACCACCACCGTCAGGGGGGTGACCGCCGCGCCGTCGGCCGCTTCGAGTGCGGAGGCGACGTGCTTGCGGACAAGGGTGATGTTGTCGCCGGTCATCCGGCTCGGATACACGCTGGCCGTGATCAGGGCTCCCGCGCTGGGGTGATGACGATGCAGGAGTTCTTCAATCTCCTCGCACAGGTCGGTCAGCCCTGACGGCGACTTGGAGTTGACCTCCAGGCCCAGGCCATAGGCGTCCAGCAGGAAGTCGGGGTTGGAGACCTTGGTGTTGCCCAGAGCGTAGGGGACGTTCGCGCGGTGGAACTCAGCGGCTACGACGAGCTCGGCCCGGAAGTCGAGCAGGGCTCCCCACGACCTAAGGGCCGGGAAGTCCTCGTCGCGCTTCTTCTTCCAGACCTGTTCATCCAGTGGAGCCAGGAGCTGCTCGAGAGAGTCGAGCACAACTCCGGCGGCAGGCTCGTCCTGGCCGGCCAAACGCCGGAGGGGATGGTCCGCAACGATGTCACGCATCCATCGCCCAAGGACGCGCCGGGACGTGCCACCGGGATCGCCTTCGGGCCCCTCGTCCGACCCGTACGGACCGAACGGGCCATCCTCCCCGTGCTGTCGCGCTCCCAGCTGTGGGCCGGGGCCCTTGTGTCGAAACTCGCCAGGAAACACCGTCGTCCCTCCGGAAGGCCATGACCGTCAGCCGATTCTTCCATCCGGGTCCGCCCGTCACGGTAGTTGCCCGGCAGTGCCGGAGGAGGCCAGGTCGGCCAGCACCAAGCGGTTGGACACACAGAAGGTGCCCCAGATGCGCTAGGCGCCCTTGGAGGTGCCTGACGCCCTGATAGATCCGCAGCACCTCGTTCAGCTGCTTCACTCAGCCTCCAAAGAAATAAACACTTGATTAATTAGATCAACATCAATAGATTATTTCACATCTCACCCGCCCGACCCAGAGGTGTCTCTGTGACGACTTCCGCCCTGCGCTGCGCCCGAAGCACACACGCCAGCTCCTCCGATCCAGCTGACAACAGGGGCGCTGACAGCTTGCGGGTGGTCTCATACGGAGGGGGCGTGCAGTCAACCGCCCTGCTCGTTCTTGCCGCCCGGGGCACTATCGACTACCCGACGTTTCTGTTCGCGAATGTCGGTGACGACAGCGAGCACCCAGCGACGCTCGCCTATGTGCAGGATGTCGCCGTTCCATTTGCTTCGCGATCGGGACTAAAGCTCGAGCAACTTCGGCGCCGTCGGCGAGACGGTGAGACGGAGACCCTCGTGCAGCGGCTCGCCCGGCCAGGAGTCCGGTCGATTCCGATCCCGGTGCGGATGGCGAACGGGGCGCCAGGCCGGAGGTCCTGCACTGCGGATTTCAAGATCAAGGTGGTCGGGCGATGGCTTCGTCAGCACGGTGCGACGGCGATGACGCCGGCGACGGTCGGCATTGGGATCTCCCTGGACGAGATCCATCGGGCGAACCGGCGGCGAAGTGAGCCGCATGAGTTGATCGACTATCCGCTGCTGGATCTCGGACTGCGCCGCGAGGACTGCGTCCGACTGATCGAGGAGGCAGGGCTGCCAGTGCCGCCCAAGAGCTCCTGCTTCTTCTGCCCCTTCCGAACGGTCGAGGCGTGGAGACACCAGCGTGCTGCGGAGCCCGAGCTGTTCGCCCGGTCGGTCGCGATCGAGGCGATGGTCAACGACCGGCGGGCTGATCTCGGCCGCGACCCCGTCTACCTCACCCGCTACGGCCGCCCACTCGCGGAGGCGATAACTCTGCCTGAAGCACCAGCTGCAGCAGATGATGCTGACGGGCTGTGCGACTCCGGCTGGTGCATGACATGACGCATATTTCGTACAGCCACGCCGGTCAGCTATCTGATGAAACGTCAGAACTGGGGGTCGTTGCCTTGCGCCCTCGCGGCTTTTGAGCCGCTCGTTGGCCAGCGCGAAGCCTTTCGACCTCCCCCGTGTTCACTGGCCGGCTCCGGGCCTCTGCGTCGGCCAGGAGGGTCTCGAGAAGCCACAGCGGTGATCCCGACAGCCTCAAATCGGCGTCGGCGATCCTATTCCGATGGCGCCACCGCGCGATGGCGGCCTCGTTGGTGCCTAAAATCAGAGCTGCTTCCTTGCTCCCCACGATGGCCGGCAGGTCCGCCGGGTCTTCCGGCCTGTAGCCCCCGGGAATGGCCGCTTCGTAGAGCGCGAGCCGCTCCGGCGTGATCTCCCGACCGTTGTACCCGTCCAGCCGAAGTACCGTGCCAAGCAGCCAGTACGGGTTACCGGACGCGATGAGGTCGGGGTCGTCAAGGACCCCGTCGGTCCGCCACTTCTGCGACGTCTGCCGCTCGACACCAAAGAGGCTCGCGATCTCGGAATGGCCGACCAGGTACGGCATCTTCCCGGCCATGACCTGCGCTTCTCCACGGATCGACGGTAGAACGAGCCCCGATCAGTGGCAGGGCCCCTAAACGATAGCGTTCATCGTTCCGTCGTGCTGGGTCTCGCCGACGCAGCGGCCACTCGACCAGAAAGCACGCGGGTACAGCCCTACTCGCCCCAGCCCACCACAAAGCCCCGTGGCGACCGGCTCACGGCCGTCACCACGGGGCCTCGTGCTGCCCGTGTTTCACAGATGGCACACGGCGCAGCCAGCCTCGTCGTCGTCCTCGTCGTGCGCGTCCGCGAGGATCTCCAGGAGCGGCCGGTTCGGCTTGATGCGCTTGGCAGCTCGTTCGAGCGCGTCCTGGTGCTTGGCTTCGATCTCGTCCCGACGCTCGATCAGCTCGTGCAGGGACTCGCCCTGGGACCAGGTGTACTCCCGGCCCTGCATAGCGGTGTGCCGATAGTTGACCTTTTCCTCGTACGCTATGGCCTTCTCGAACAGCTCGGGGTGGCGATCTTTGAGGCCGACCCACTCGTGCTTGCGCTGGAAGAAGCAGAAGTAGCAGCCGGACCGGGTGCGCCACTCGTAGTAGGCCGGCAGGCCGATACCGGCTTCGTCGAGGATGCGGTCGACCCCGGGGCGGTCGATGCCGTCCTCGCGGAAGGGGAACACCGCAGTGATGTTGGGCTTGGTGCTGACGTAGCCGAGGCGGTTCTCGTCTGCCCGGATGGCGACGTACGAGATCACCTCGTCATCGCCGACCCACTCCTCCAGCGGCTTGATCTTGAGGTTTTTGGTGCACCAACGCATCTGGGGACTGGGGAGGGTGCCCTGGTAGACCTCGAGCCAGTGGTCGAAGTCGCGGGTGGCATTCAGTCGGACGATGGGCTTGCCGACTGCGGCTTCGAGGCGGTTGAGGTACTCATAGGTCTCCGGCAGCTCGGCGCCGGTGTCGCAGAAGAAGTACTCCATGTCCGGTACCCGGTCACGCATGTGGATGGCGAGGGCGGAGGAGTCTTTGCCTCCGGACAGGCCGAGGACATGGCGTGTCTTGGTTCCGGAGCCGGTGGTGTCGCTCACAGCTTCTCCTTCGTCTCGGGGGCCGTGTCGGTGCCGGCCGCGGCCAGGCGCTCGGCGAGGGCGGCGAGCAGGATGCGGGCACCGTCGGGACCGAGCGCCTCTTCAGCCTGCCTGATGACACTGACAACGAGGTCGTCGGCGGCCTTGCGTGATTGCTTCGGCACGTGGATGAGGGTGCGTTCCTCTGTGCCTTGGGGGGTGGTGAGCGTCAGCAGGCGGGTCTCGATTCGGCGCGGCGCGGCCGGCTGCTGATCGGCGGCCGGCACGTCGTGTGCCTCGTAGAGGTGGCTGACACGCTCGAGGGCTCGGGCCACCTCCTTGACCTTGGCGGGGAAGGTCTCGGCGTCCTTGTCCGTCCAGTCCTTGAGGTTGTTGTTCGCTAGGCGGATGGTGATCGGGTCGAGCCAGTCCTCGTCCGGCAGGCTCTCGTTCAGGACCCGGGAAACAAACCCCTGCAGGTTGAGCTCGAGCGGTGCGTCGGCGAATCCTCGCAGTCGTTCTGCCAGGCCCGATCGCAACTCTCGAAGCTCAACGGGGAGACGGAACTCCTTCGCGATAGCGGCCACGGCCTCCTGGCGCAGATTAGCGCTGGCTCCGGAGAGCTCATCCAAGGTGGCGATCAGGCTCGCGACGTACGCCTTGGCCGCCTGCTCGTCCTTGGGCGTGTCAGGCAGGACAGGCGCGATACCGATGGCCTCGGGCAGGGAGGTGAAGATCAGTTTGTCGGGGTCGGTCGCGTTCTCCAGAACGTCGCGAAGCTTCAGCGCCGGCTCGCTGAGACGCTTCGTCTTAGCCGCATAGCGATCCAGGTCCATGACGCGGCCCAGGAGCATCCGTGTCACGGCCAGGAGCACGGGGTTGCGCGCCGTGCGCGAGCGCGGCGTGGCAACGTTCAGGGCCTTGGCGAGGCCCTCGACAACAAGACGACGCTGGCCGCGGCCGACAGGTGCTGCCTTGACCATGAATCGGTCCGGGTTGACGTTGAGTCGTTCGATGATCTCCGGTGTCAGCCGCTGGCAGTAGCTGCCTTCCTCGAACAGGGCGATGTCCTCGCCGCGCAGGATCAGTGCGGTGACCACGAGGATCGGGACGACGCCCGCCTTGACGCCGTACGGCGGCGCCATGAGCTGCCCGTAGATGTCCACGATCGGGGTGGGGGCGATGGCCTTGGTGAGTGCTTCCTCGAGGGCCTCCCAGACGGCCATGACCTCGGCGTTCACATCGGTGCTGGGCCGGGAGATGCCGTGGGTGAGGATGCTGTCGGCGTCGGCACCGCTGCCGCTCTCCCCTGCGACACGGTGGAGGCCGAGGTACTCGACGACTCCGTGATACATCGCGCGCTCGGCGGAGTAGAGGGCCGGGTCGAATCCAAGAAGGTGGACACCCGATTTCTGGATCATCGCGGTGAGCACTTCGCGGCGGGCACGCGCGCCGTTGCTGGTGAGCTGGTGGCGGCCGGCCATCTCGTTGCGAATGTGCGGGGTGTACGGGTAGACGCGCTCGCATGCCTGGGAGGCAAGGCTGGCGTAGCTACGGGCTTCGATGACCGCGTTGGGCTCGCTGCTGGTCTCGGCGGCCTCATGCCACAGGCGCCAAGTCGACTGCGGGCTCCGGGGGCTGAAGGCTTCGTCCAGCTGTACGCCGATCTTCTGAGAGATCTCGGCCGCCCGTTCGGCGATCTCGCGGGCGGCGACGTGGTCGATGGTGTCGTCGTCGAGGAGTTCCTCGAGGGCCACGAGGTCGATGCCGGCCTGCAGGACCTTGTCGGGCTCCTCGGTAGTGCCAATCAGCACGGGAAGCGGGGAGTTGACGGCGGGCCGGGTGTCGTGGGTACCGAGGTGGTAGACGATGAGACCGTCGGCGGCGTCCTTGACGATCTCAGGGCCGTCGATCTTCTCGCCTTCGTGGCTGATCGCGGTGACGAAGTAGCGCAGCATGCCGGTCTGCTGGCTGTGCTTGCCGGCTACCACTGCCGCGGGCAGGACGGTACCGAGGTGCTTGCTGAAGTACTCGACAACGTCGGCAGGCCGGATCCGGGTGGCGACTTCGCGGACCCGGGCGTCGATGTCGACATCGGTTCCCTGCCAGACGCGGTACTCGTCGCTGTAGGCGCGGTGGACGACGAAGCCGCCCTCCACGAGTTTGCTCAGCCGCTCTTGGAGGGCGGCAAAGCGCTCGGTGTCTTGGGCGTCGAGCGGGTCGTGCAACGCGAACTGGATCATTGCCGGTGTGGCGCGCAGGAGCCCGTCTGCGTCGATGAGGTTCAGGATGCCGATGATCTTGAGGAGTTCCTGGTCCTCGGCGGGCAGCCCGTGGGCCTCGTTGAGGCGCATGTCGACCTCGAGCCAGCGGCTGGCGTTGGACGAGGCGAGGATGGTGGTGCGGCCGGAGGCGAAGAAATAGTCGTAGAGCTGTGGCAGGCGCACCGTGGAGGCGCGCTCGGGTGCGTCGGAGGAGAATGCCTCAAGGGTCCGGCGGACCGTGTTCGGTTCGTCGCTGGCGAGGAAGCCGGTGAGGCTGCGGTCGTGCTGTCCGATCTGTGAGGCAAGGAGCGGGGCTGCGACCGCGGTGAGCGGGTGAAGCGGGTACAGGCTGGCAAACATCTCGGCGGAGATGTCGACGACGGCGTTGAGCGCGTGGTCTTCCTTCCACGCCTTCGCTGCGGCTTCGGCCTGCTGGTCGATCAGCGCGCGTCCGGGCTCCCCGACGGCGGTCAGGTCGAGGCGGCGTTGCATGAGATACACCGCGTCGCCGAGGTTCGGCGCAAAGGTGATGTCCTCGAAGCGGCCCTGGATCTTGGCCCACTCCTGGGTCTGGACACTGCTGGAGCGCGCCGCGTAGTCGGTGAAGGCCAGGTGCTGCAGGGTGAAGATGAACAGGGGCAAGCCCGAGCGGCTGGCGCCCTTCTCGGCCAGCATCTGGAGCAGGAAGACGTCGCTGTCGGCGTCCCCGTTATCGCCGGCCGCAGCAAGGTACTCGAGTGTCTTGCCGAACTCGTCGAGGATCAGGAGGACTGGGGCGGCTTCGCACAGGACGGTGAAGGCGTCCACCAGGCTCTGCGCGGTCGGCACCTCGCGCTCGGCGCACACAGCGAGGGCTTGGGCGACTGCCTTCGGAGGCCGCTTCTTCCACTTGCGCTCGACGGCGGTCTGCAGGGCGCGGTGGACGGTTGCTGCGAGGGGCTCACGGCGTGCGGTGGCGACCGCGCCAAGGAAGCCCGTCTCGGTGAGCTGGTCCCGTACGCGCGCCAACCGTGTGGCGTAGCCGGGGCTGGTCGCCGCGACTGCCGCTTCGGCCTCGGCACGCCGCCCCTTGTCGTGCCCGAGGAAGGCGTCGAAGAGGTTGGACAGGGTGGACTTGCCGGAACCATAGGGGCCGGTGAACGACCAGGCGCGCGTACGTCCGAGGTCACCCACGGCGTGGGTGACGCGCTCAAGGACATCCTGGGCCCGGGCTCCGACGTACGGCGAGTTCAGGTGGCGCTCGCGAACGTCGCGCTCAAGGTTGGTGGACCGCAGTTCCGATCCGACCAACTCGATGCCTCGTGGGAGTTGGACGCCCGTGGTGGTCTGGCGGGGGTGCTGCTTGTTCTTCGTCGTCATGATTAGACGTTCTCCTCGCCGAATACCAGCTCCTCAGCCTGCTGCGAGGACTTCTTGCGTGGGGTGCCCGCCGCCGTCTCAGCAAGTCCCGGGTACATCTCGATCCACTGCTCCGGAGTGGGGAAGTCCTCGCGCTGCCGAACACACCCGTAGTACTCGTCGAGCACGTCCCAGGCCAGCGACTTCGGCGGCTTGGTGTAGGCGAGGCTTCGCTGGCCGAGTGCCTCGACGATCTGCAGGTCGGGATGGTTGCCGACCAGGGACTCGATGGCCTTGGTCAGTTCTGGCTCTCGCATGCGGAACGCCGAGCCTGGGGATCCTTCCTCGGCCGCGAGCCGGGCGAGGGAGATCGAGCCAGCGGTCGAGGACAGCCGTGAGGCGTAGTCCAGGCAGGCGTGGGCCAGGACTGCTGCCGGCAGGTTCGAGCGGGCACCGCTGGTGAAGCGCCAGGTCTTCTGCTTGCCCTTGCCCTGCCCCTCCAGCAGGCCGAGCTCTCGGAACGGAGACATGAGCAGATCCTCGAAGCTGCCCGGGGACAGCGGGTTGAACTCCTGGTCCGAGGCGTACATCTTGACCAGACAGTCCACGTCACGTTTGACCGACTCCGATGCGGGCCAGTCGTCTTCCTTGAAGTTCTCGTGGACGTAGCGCGTGATGACGCTCTGCATCTCCAGGTCGGTGACGCGGGAGCGCGGTGCCAGATTGAACATCACGTACCAGCTCGGCACCTGGCACTTGGAGTCCGGTTCAGCTGAGAGCAGCCACCAGTGGAGCAGCCACAGGCTGCCGGTGTCCTCGAGGTAGGGGTCGGCGCCGTTCTCGTCCAGCAGCCAACGTGCCCGCCATGTGGGGGCTGCCAAGCGGGCTTTCCGCGAAGGGTCGCCGTGGGCGTGCTCCTGGGTCAGCTTGAATGCCTTCGACCAGTAGCGCATGGCGTTGACCATGTTCTTGCCGACGCCGAGCAGGACCGGCGCGTCCTCGCGGTAGAAGATGTCCGGCACGTCCTTGACCTGCATGTATGCCTTATGCATCCAGCCGAACCGCGGAGCGAAGGTCTCATGGCGGTTGAAGCGGAGCTCGACGGCTTCAGCGAGCCGGCTGTCTGACATTCGGGGATACCTCTCGATGGTCAAGTGGTTCAGAGGGAAGCAGGGCTATCTGGGAGTAACGCCGGTCACGGTTCGGCAGTAGCGGCCATCGCCGATCGGACCTGCGCGACCGCCCCTGCAGCGGCATCGACGCCGCGCTCGATGTCCCCCTCTGTCGTGGCGTAGCCCAGGGAGAACCGCACAGTGGAGTCCGCGTCGTCACGGGTACGGCCCATCGCGAGGAGCACATGGCTCGGAGTCGGGGCTCCCGACGCACAAGCACTGCCGTCGGAGGCCGCCACATGCGGCATGGCGGCGAGCACCGCATCAGCCGGCACACCGGGAAAGGTAATACTGGTCACACCTGGCAGGCGGGGTACGCCAGCACCGTTGATACGGCAGCCCGGCAGCCGAGTGGTCAGACCAGCCTCCAGCGCGTCACGAAGCTTGGCGACTCGGGCGGATTCTGTCTGCAGCTTGAGATCGGCGGCCTCCGCTGCCGCGCCGAGCCCGGCAATGCCGGCCACGTTCAGTGTGCCCGCTCGCCACCCGCGTTCCTGCCCGCCTCCGATCAGCAGAGGACGGTGAGGGAGGCTGGTACCGCGGCGGACGAACAACGCTCCGACGCCCTGCGGGCCACCGAACTTGTGGGCCGACAGGGACAGCAGATCGACGTCCAACGCGTCCAGGTCCACGGGCAGCCGCCCGACATACTGTGTGGCGTCAGTGTGGACCAGGGCCCCAGCCTCGTGAGCGGCCTTGATGACGGGCGTCAGGTCGGTCAGCACTCCGGTCTCGTTATTGGCGAGCATGACCGACACCAGGGCCACGTGCCGCTCGCGGAGGATCCCATGGAGTGACTCCAGGTCCACAACGCCGTCGGCATCGACAGGGAGAACGACGAGCGAGTCCGGCTCCCCTTCGGTGACGGCGCGGGCTGTTTCGAGGATCGCGGGGTGTTCCACAGCCGTGGTCACCAGCGCACCGCCTCGCGCGTACGCTGCATGGAGGGCAAGGTTGTTCGCCTCGGTCGCCCCGGAGGTGAAGATGATCTCCCCCGGAGAGCAGTTGAGCAGGCCGGCGAGCTGACGGCGGGCGGCACCGACTCTGGCTGCGGCGTCGCTCCCCAAGTGGTGCATGCTTGAAGCATTGCCAACGCTCTTGAGAGCGGCCAGCGTTGCGTCGAGAGCCTCGGGGCGCAGTGGTGCCGTGGCGTTGTAGTCGAGGTATACGATGTCGACCTCCTCAGCACGGGCCTCTGCCATGTTTTGCCCCCTCTTGATCTGATTCGCTCCGACTCTCACTCCTGGCGGCTCTCCTCGACGGACCGATCGGTTCCACCAGGAGTGCACTGAGATCCTATCCAACTGCGGAGACAGTCGGAGCAGGCTCATCAAAACGACCGCACCCGACCGGGCCCATGCCATGCACCTGCCAGAATCCGCCGGGATCGGTCACCGGCCAGCTGAGTGACACCCGGTACAAGGTCCGCTACACCCCGGCTTCGAATGCGGATTTCCGCGACGGGCCCCCGTGTGTCAGTGGCTCGGTCTAGGCTTGATCGCTAGTCGTGGTCCTCGCGTTGCAGCGGGTCGCGACAGTCAAGGTCGAGCTGCGCAAGGGGAGCGTTGCGCGTAGGGGTGCCTCAACGGGGAGGGGCAGGGCGAGGGGGCTGGCAGAACCGCAGCAACTGTGAAGTGTTCCAGCGACGCCGGGCCGCAGGCTGCCCGCACTCGCCCAACGAACCCAAGAGCCGCGACTACCGCGCGGAGAGCCTGAAACGGCAAACCGAACCGCGTAACGCACGGGAGCTTCATTTGGAAACCCGCGAGATCTTCGACGCTGCCCCCTACACAGTGGCACAGTACCTCAGCGAAACCGGCCAGGGACTCTATATCCCGCCGTACCAGCGCGCGTACAGCTGGGAGTCAAACAAGGTCAAGCGCCTCATCGCAGATGTCGCCCACGGTGTGGAGCAGATCACCAAGTTCCCGGAGTCGATTTGCTTCATCGGCTCCGTGATCGCACTGCGCGACCTCCAGTACAGCACGGTGGATCCGATCCACCGACCGATGGTGCCCGCGAAGGTCATGAGCATCATCGACGGTCAGCAGCGGATGACCACCCTCCTACTTCTGACCACTGTCCTGCACGAAGAAATCAGCATTCGAGCGAACCGGCTCCCCAAGAGTGGAGGCGAAGCCCGAGACTGGTGCTTCAACCAGGCAGTCGACGTGACAGTCCGCCTCACCGATACGTTCGAGGAGGATATGCGATATGGGGAGGGCGACTTCCGCTTTTACCCTCGCATGATCCGCTCGTTCCACGACGTGTGGTCGCGCAATAAGGGCGAAGCACAATACGAGTCCCCGATCGGGTACTACCTGCACCAGTACGGGAAGTACCGGCGCGACGAAACCGGCTCGCAGGATTACAAGCACATCCCCTTCGTCGAGGGCGAAGCCGAGGACGCCAACGCCCAGGCGCACAAGCATCTCGAGCTCACACGCACCTTCATCCGCCGGACGCTGCGTCAGGCCGTCTCGCTGTCGCGGCAGGCTCGGGAGGACGAGGCCGATCTCCCCTCCGCGCAGGCCATGGTGGAGTCCAAAGTCCTCCAAGAGGCCCTGTTCAACAGCCCCTTCCCCGACTTCGTGATCGACGCAGCCCGCGAAGACGACCGCATCGGGGCACTTCTCCGGCTGATCGTCTTCGCCAACTACCTACTCAACCGGGTGACCGTAGCGGTTGTGACGTCCAAGCACGAAGACTACGGCTTCGACATGTTCGAGGCCCTGAACACCACCGGGCAGCCTCTCACGGCGATCGAGACGTTCAAGCCCAAGGCCATCAAGAACGAGCCGCTCAAGGAGTGGCACGAGTCAGAGTCGTACAACCACTTTGACACCATCGAGAAGTACCTCGACGCGCAGGGCGCGTCGTCCGCGGACAAGCGCCAGACGGCAACAGACAACATCCTGATCCCGTTCGCGCTACTCAACGACGGAACCCGGCTCAGCAAGCGCCTCAGCGAGCAACGCCACTACCTGCGCACCGCGTTCGACAAGGAAGCCGGCCAAGCAGAACGGCGCGTCTTCCTGCAAGCACTAGCCCAGGTCACCAAGTTCGTCTCCGGCCCGTGGGCTCAACCGGAGAAGCTTCCGGAGTGCACAGACGACGCGCTGCGAAAGCAGGCCGCCTTGTGCGCCCAGGTGCTTCGCGAGGCCAAGCACGACATCGTGGTCGCGCCGCTCACCCGGTACTACGCTTCGCACCGGCTGGCTCAAGACAACATCGACGAGCGGGCCCGCCAGTTCCTCACCGCCGTCCGAGCCTGCGGCGCCTTCTACGGCCTCTGGCGAGGAGCTTTCGGCAGCACCAACGGAATCGACAACGTCTACCGGAAGCTCATGGGCGCCCCGGCCGCCGACGAAGGTGGGCTGAGGTTCATGCGGTTCGGCCGGCAGCTCACCGAAGTTCCCCCGATCGAAGAGATGCTGAGCTACCTCCGCCAGCAGCTCCAGGAGGAGGGGCTCGGCGAGAAGGACCGCTGGGTGGCACGCGCAGCCGAGACGCCCGTCTACACGAGCTCTCGCCAACTCACCAAACTCCTGCTCCTCGCGGCCTCCAACGACTCGACACCCGACAGGGAGCAGCCCGGTCTGGTCACGCTCGGCCGGCAGGGCGTCCTGAGCACGCTGAACCTGGAGCGCTGGCACGACGAGGCGTTCTCCACGATCGAGCATGTGGCCCCGAAGGGTTCCGGCGCGAGCGGCTGGGAGGGAAAGCTCTATGACGAGCCGGGCACCGTCCACGTGCTCGGGAACCTGACGCTGCTGCCCAGGGTCGAGAACTCGTCCGCCCACCAGCGCTCGTGGCCGATCAAGCGGCTGATGTTCCAGGCTCTCTCCGCAACGACGGTGGAGGAGGCGGAGAAGACGCTCGCGCAGGCCGCCCATGAAGGCATCGAAATCGGCGAAGGGGCCGAGGCCATCATCCGCCGAGCGCGCTACCTTCCTCTGGTCGCAGCCCTGGCGCAGCGTGAGGAGGACTGGAGCGTGGAGTTCGTACGCGAGCGCTCCCAGCGGCTGTGCGGTATGGCCTGGGACTCACTCGCACCCTGGCTCGGCCTCTGAGCGGTTCCGCGGTCGACATCGAACCGACTCGGGGCCGGTCTCAGCGGCGCGACGATCCTCGCCCCCGCATGCCGCCTGGCGGGGGCCAGCAGATATCGGTTTCGGCCTGGTGAGTTCCGGTGCTGTGAGCCATGGCCACGAGTTGTACTCGTGGCCATGGCTCGTGGGCACATCGTCATGCCCGAGTGGGCCAGTGGGCTTCGGACTGCTATTGGGAAATCCACCGCCAAGTCTCTTCAAGCGCAGCCCGCGCAAGGCCAGCACAGACACCCTTGAGCGCGACAGCAATGAGCTGCTGACGACGATCGCCCGGCCCCTCGCGGCGGGGGTCGGCGAAGGTACGCGCCTCCCTCGGCCCCTTGCGGCGGGTAGGGCGGTTCGGAACTGGGCGATTCACGGATGCCTCCTGGATCGTATGCCCAGCGGATAGGTCCGACGGGCGTTGGCACATATGTCCGCCGTCCAGGGGGTTTCCAGCGATCACAGGTCTGTCCGTGGAGGCACAAGTACGCTGGTCAGCAGAGCGATTGGAAGTCTTCCAGGAGACCGTCAGACTGGAAGCAGGGCGGGAGGGCGTGGCCGTGGGTGGGGCTGTCGAACGTTTCAGTACCGAGCTGAAGCGCCTGTACGAGGACGCTGGCGAGCCCACATTGGGTCAGCTTGTGCGACTTGCCGCCAAACAGGCCCCGCCGATCAAAATCTCGGACTCCACCATCAGCACCTGGCTCAATGCCGGGCATGTTCCTGCTCCTGGCCCTAAAGAGAAGTACTTTGCCCTGCTCGTCACCTATCTGCGTAAGCAAGCGGCGGCTCGCGGGCACCAGCACATGCCAGAGGGAGCCTGGCTGCAACTTCTCCACGCGGCACGGGAGGAGCGGAGTGCGCTGCGGGGCGGACGGCCGGCCAAGGCCCGCGTGAGCCCCGAGGTCAGTCGCCGAGAGCTGCGCACCGTGGAAACCTTGCCCCCACGACCAGTCGGACTCGTTGGGCGGGAAAGCTGCTTGGCCGATCTGCTGAGCGAGCTGGATCCCGCGCGAGAGAAGGCGCAGCCTTCAATAGTGACGGCGGTCTCCGGCATGGGAGGATCCGGAAAGACAACCTTGGCCATCGAGGCGGCTTATCGAGCACGTGACCTCGGCTTGTTCTCCGGCGGCGTGCTGTTCCTTGATATGCGCGGCTACAGCAGCAACGACAGCGACTTGAAAGCCGAGAACGCGGCGGAGCAATTGCTCCGGTATCTCGGTGTTCCTGAGGCGGACATTCCGCCCGCAGGCTCCGAGGTGCTGGATCTTTGGCGGACTCACGCAGCTTACTTGGGGCGCCAGGAGCGCCCTTTCCTCCTAATCCTGGACAGCGTATCGGCAGCCAGTCAGGTTCTTCCTCTCATTCCTTCGTTCTCCCAGCATCGGATCATTGTCACCACTCGGCACGTTCTCGCATCGCTGCCCGGCCGCCAGATTGAGCTCAATGAGCTGTCGGGGTCCAGCGCGGCACAACTGCTCGATCAAGCCCTGCGCGTCGCTCGGCCCGATGACCAACGGGTCGCCAGCGCCCCAGAAGATGCCGATCAGCTTGCAGCCCTGTGTGGCGGGTTGCCGCTTGCCCTGCAGATTGTGGCGGCCTTGCTGAAAATCGAACCCAAGCGACCACTTGCCAGCCTGATTGACGAGCTGAAAGACACAAGAAGCCGCCTCGGCGGCTTGCAGCATAATGACATCGACGTGCTGGGAAACCCGCTGGCCACAAGGGCCGCTTTCATGCTCTCCTATCGGCGGCTGTCCACGGAAGAGGCCCGCGCTTACAGGCTGCTTGCGTTGGCCCCTGGCCCGCATTTCTCCATGGAAACAGCCGGCATCCTCCTTGAGGCTCCCCCATCAGTGACACGGTCACTGATCCGCACACTCATGAGTGCGAACCTTCTGCTAAGCAACGCTCAAGAACGCTGGATGATGCACGACCTTATCCGTCTGTATGCGGAGGAGAAAGCGGACGAGGATACCAATAATGTGGAATCGTCGGGGGCCCTCCAAAGAATCCTGCTCCATCTTCTCGAGGTTGCCGAGGAGGCCGACGGCCAGCTCAGCTGGACGGCAGATGAGGCGCCTAGCGAGCGCTTCCTATCGCCAGGCGAGGCCCGCAACTGGCTCGATGACGAATACTCCACTCTGCTGGCAGCGGTTTCTTACGCCCACTATGTGGAATTGGATATTATCTCAATAGCCATTACATTGCGACTTGAGAGGCATTTCGCACAAAACTGCCGCCTTGGGGATTGGGCCGATATGCTTGAGATTGCACTCAAGTCCTCCCAAAGGCTCGGAGATCCGCAGCTAGAGGCCGAAGTACTATCTGGCCTCGGGCGGTTCCACAACGCCGCACATCAACCAGACCGGGCTTTTTCCTTTCATCAGGAAGCTCTTCGCCTGGTGATTGAGGCTGGGGGCCACCCGAGCGAAGCGGCGATCCTTAGTTCAGCGGCATCCTCACTCGTGGAGGCCGGACGCTTCGACGAGGCAATGTCATATTTTGAGAAATCGCTCACTCTGCACCGGAAGTCAGGAGACATCCGCGGCCAGGGGCGCGTTCTCCACAACATGGGAACCATGCTCGTCGATCTTGGAGACCTCGACAGGGCAGTCGATTTTCTGCGTGAAGATCTGCGGATATGCCAGAAGCTTGGAGATCGCGCAGGAGAAGGCGTGACTCACAATTCCCTCGGGCGCGCCTACTATGACCTCCAAAAATATGAGACTGCAGCATCACACTTTCAGCAAAGCCTGAATATATGCCGAGAATTTCGAGACGCACGCCAAGAAGGCAGCGTCTTGAAGAACCTTGCAAATGCCCATGCGAGTGCAGGTCGACTCTCACTCTCACTTGACTTGTATCAGCAGGCGCTACGAGTTCAACGCACCACTGGCGATCGCCACGGGGAGGGCGAGACACTGATGAACCTTGCCGTAACGCATGAGGAGTTGAGGCAGATCGGGCCTGCCATCAAGTGCCTCGAGCAGGCCGCAATTGCCTTCCGGGAGACTGGCGACAAACATGGGATCCAGGCAGCCCGGCGCTGGTTGAGCAATCTCCAGGCCCGGAGCCCTTTTCACAATCGCTGAGAACCGGGACCGCCCACCCGAGGCCATCTCGGAAACCTCCGCCGACTATCGACTCCGTACCGGCCCCAGACCAACGGCAAAGTCGAACGCTTCAACCGCACCCTGCTCGACGAATGGGCCTACGCACAGCCCTACCGAACCGAACAGGAACGACACGACGCCTACCCCGACTGGCTCCGCACCTACAATCACCACCGCGGACACACCGCACTCGCAAGCAAACCACCCGCCAGCCGCGTCCCCAACCTCACGGGTCAGAACACCTAGGCCCGGCTGCGCCAGCCGAGGCCCCCACGAGCCCCGCTCATGATCATGTCGGCCTGTCCGGCGACGCGGCCGATGGTTGAGGCGAATGCATCGACGTGCTCCCTGACCTGGGCTTCCCAGCCGCCCGGCTGGGCAAAGAGGAGCGCCCCGCCCTCGACCTGTGCCATCAGCGCCGGACGATCGCGCTGGTACTCCGCCCAGCCTTGGCGGAACTCCCTTCGAGCGGCCAGCAGACTCGTCGGCTGGATGCTCTCCGCCCGAAGGTCTCGCGAGACCTCGGCCTTGGTCATCCATAGGAGTACGGCGTAGTCGAAGGTCATGGACATATCCGGAAGCCCAGGGGTCCGTTCGGCAAGTCGATCCCGTCCGTCATCCCCCCATGGGGCGACGAGGTCTTTCATCGCCGCCCCGAGGTCTTCCCATCGCGGGTTACGGGTCTTCTCTGCCTCCATTAGAAGACGCTCGACTTCCCGCCGGGTGGCTCTCAGCGCGTAGGGGTGCGCAAACTGGGCGATCACTTCCCTAGCCCTGGCCTTGCGGCCGGCGGCCGTCGCGACACCTGCACTCCCCGAGTACGTCCGCAGGGCCCTGCGAGCCTGTTCGTCGGTGACGACCCCGGAGTCCTCCAGCCACATGTGGATGATCACCGGGGCAACCGTGTGGTGCGGGACCTTCGGAAGCGGCGAGCGCTGCTTCGCCTCGACGATCTTCTGGAAGAGGACACGCTGCTCCGGCGGGAACACACGAGTGTCGCTGCCCCGCTGAGTCGTCTTACGGAAGAGGGGCGAGGCGAGGAGGCCGTGCTCCACCCATGCCGTGATCGTCCGGGGTCGTAGCCGGACGCCCATGTCGTGGGCGTCGGCCACCAGGTCGTCCGCGGTGCCGGCGACCGCGTCGTCGAAGCCAGCCATGGTTCTGGAACTTACACCGGGATCGGGCCTTGAGAGCGCGACATAAGAACAGTCGGGACGGGATGGTGAAGGGGTGCCAAATGCACACCCCCGCGTCGACACGTTCCTGGCCGGACCCTCGACGCGGGGGAGCCATCAACCACTTCCGTAGGAGGCTGACATGTCCAACCGTAAGCGCCGTCGCACAACGCCGCGAGCCTGCCCGTGCCGCGCTCGAGTTGCCCGTCGCAGCGATCTCTCGCACGTGGCCGCCGTGGAGGGCATTCGCGCGGTCAGCGGGCCGTTGTGTCTCGTCCTTCTCAACCTCGCTCGGCGGTTCATCGGCCTGAGTTGACGTCGAGTGCCGGTGGGCCGGTCGTCGCGAAGCATGCTTCGGCCGGCCCCGCCGGGACCGTCATCAGCCTTCGAGCGCACCTAGAGGCCAGGATAGGGAATACCTCATTCCTCTTCTGGATTGGTCCCTGGGTACGGTCGTGCGAGGGGGCATTGGTGGCCGATCTGAAGGTGTTCCGGCGGGGTGCTGACGGCCGGGATGTCGAGCTGCGGGGTTCGACGGTGGCGCGGGAGCGGGAGCTGCAGCGGCGGGTCGAGGGGGCGCTGGAGCCGATGTTGGGGGTGCGGTTCCTGGCGTCGGAGTACGTGACGGGGCCGTGGCGCCAGGGGCGGATCGACACGTTGGGGCTGGACGAGGACGGCGTGCCGGTGGTCATCGAGTTCAAGCGCGGGCGCGATGCCGGGGTGATCGCCCAGGCGGGGTCCTACCTGGTCTGGCTGCTGGCGCACCGGCACGAGTTCGAGGCGCTGGTGCGCAGACGTCTGGGCGCCGATGCGGCGGAGGCGGTTGACTGGCGGCGGCCCCGGGTGATCTGCGTCGCGGGCGAGTTCTCTCGCCATGACCGTGCTGCTGCTTCGCTCTACCAGCGGGATCACCGCGTGGACCTGGTGCGCTACCGGGTCTTCGGTCCGGACCTGTTGACGCTGCAGCTGGTCGAGACCGTTCCGGGTTTCTCCGCGTCCGGTGCCTCGCCGGTGCTGGCTGCTCCGGCCGGCGAGGCGAGCGACGAGCCGGAGGTGGTCGCGGCGCCGGCGGAGGTCTCGCAGGTGGAGGTGCCGGGGTGCCTGCGGGAGCTGTACGGCGAGCTGGACGAGGTGCTGACCGCGGCGGGTGAGCTGGAGGTGGTGGTGCTCAAGCACTACATCGCCTACCGGCGGATGCTGAACGTGGCGTCGGTGATCTTCCGGCCCTCTGTCTCGCACCGGGCGATCCTGGTGTACCTGCGGCTGGACCCGGACACGGTGGAGCTGGAGGAGGGCTTCACCCGCGACGTACGGGGCATCGGGCACCTGGGGACGGGTGACCTGGAGGTGCGGATCGTCTCGTCCGCGGACGTGGAGAAGGCCGTGCCGCTGATCCGGCGGGCGGTCGAGGAGTCCTGAGGGACGCCGGAAGGGCGGCTGGAGTCTGGTGCTCCGGCCGCCCTTTCGCGTCTTCGGCCGCTCGCCCTGGTGACGGTTCTCACGCTCACGCCTCCGGTCCCGCGAGGACGAAGTCGTCCTGGGCCAGCTCGGCGCGCAGCCGCTGTTCGGCGACGTCGGCGTAGTGCGGGGAGAGTTCGACGCCGACGAAGCGCCGGCCTTCGCGCAAGGCGGCGACTCCAGTGGAGCCGCTGCCGGTGAAGGGGTCGAGGACGACGCCGTCCTCGGGGCAGATCCGGACGAGCTGCTGCATGATCTCCACCGGCTTCTGGGTGATGTGCATCCGGTCCTTGCGGGGCTGGGAGGCGGTGAAGTGGCCGGGCAGGTAGAGGTCCCGGCTGTTGTCGAGGGTTCCCTTGACGCCCCAGATGATGAACTCCGCGCTCTGCTTGAAGCCGCCCTTCCTCGGGCGGCTTGCGGGCTTGATCCAGGGGATGGTGCCCTGCCAGGTCCAGCCGGCCATCTGCAGCGCATCGCTCGTGGTGGGCTCCTGCCGCCAGTCGGAGAAGACCATCGCAACCGAGTGCTCGGTGCTCGCCCGGTACGCCTCGGTGAGCAATTCGGTGAGCCAGGAGCGGTAGGAGCGCTGGTCGCGGTTCTCGCCGGGGAAGGTCTTGAGGTCGTGGATGCTGCCGCTGGTGACGTACTTGGCGCGGGCGTCGCGGCTGGTGCGCTCGGAGCTGGTCCGCCCGCCGCTGTTGTAAGGCGGATCGGTGATGACGGCGTTGACGGACTCGTCCGGGAGGGTCTTCAGCACGGTGAGGGCGTCGCCTCGGTGCAGCTTGTAACTCATGGGATCTTCCTTCGGGGCATGGTTGGGCCCGCTCTGGGCGACGCCCGGCGGCAGCCGCCGGGAGCGGGGATGGCGGGGACGGTAGCCGCGATCGGCGGCCGTACCTAATGGCCCGGGGTCCGACCGGGGGTCGTTTGGTGCGGCCGACTTTCGCGTCTACTGTCTCGCCATGCCAACCGGGCAGCAGGCCAAACGGCCCTGGCCCGCCGCGTGTTGATCCGTGCCGCCCAGTGCAGGCGCGACCACGTGCGGGCGGCATCCCCTTCCCCCTGAGTCCCGAGGAGCGCCGTCGTGTTCCGGCTGAGATTACGAGCGCGGCCGGCTGCCGCGCGTGACCCAAGACCGGCGTCCTGGAGCTACCAACTCCCGTGACCCGGGCCCGCTCTGAGCAAGGGCGGTTTCACCACCGGCGCGGTGCCTGCGACTTCTTCGCACGAGAGGCCGGCACCGCGTTCTCCTACGAATCCCCGAGGAGCCGCTGCGATGCAGCATGCCCTGGCACACCCGTGCCCTCATTCGCTTACGCCACCCGGTCGACCGATGCCCGGTGACCGGGGGCCGTCGTGAAGAAGACGGTCGGCGCACTCGTCGGCGTCGTCGCCTGCGGTCCGCTGGTGCTGGCCCTGCCCGTCGCGATCGTCGGCGCGGGCAACGCCTCGGCAACCACGTCCAGTTCCTGCCCTCCCGGTGGAAATCCACAGGGTGTGGATTCCTCGGCGGTGGCGGCGCAGGTCGAGGCGATCCTCAAGGGCTCCAGTCCGCTGTCGGCTCCGGCCGTGGCCGGGCTGAGCAAGCCGTCCGAGCAGATCCCCAACGCCCGGACGATCCAGGCCACCGGTGTCGCGATGCACATCCCGGTGCGCGGGCAGGTCGTCGCCCTGGCAACGGCGCTGCAGGAGAGCGAACTTCGCAACGTCAACGGCGGCGACCGGGACTCGCTGGGCCTGTTCCAGCAGCGGCCGTCGCAGGGCTGGGGCGCGCCGGAGCAGATCATGCAGCCGGTGTACGCCTCGACGAAGTTCTACGAGGCGCTGCAGAAGGTCAGCGGCTGGGAGTCGATGACCGTCACCCAGGCCGCCCAGGCGGTGCAGCGTTCCGGCTTCCCGGACGCCTACGCCAAGTGGCAGCCCTTGGCGGAGGCCCTCCAGAAGGCCCTCGCGCCGCTGCTCGGCCCCGCCTCCAGCGCCTCGCCGACGCCGAATCCGACGCCGGCACCAACGGCTGGCGCGAGCGCCGGCCCGGCAGCGGGTGGTGGCTGCGGGACGCCCACGGCGGGCGGTGACGGTACCGACTTCGGCACCATCCCCGCGGGCTCACTGCCCAACGGCTACACGGTCCCGGCCGATGCGCCGCAGCCGGTGCAGACCGCGATCCGCTGGGCGCTCGGCCAATTGGGCACCGCCTACCAGTGGGGCGGCACGTGCGCGAACTCGCACGGGGCGGACCCGATGGGCAGGTGTGACTGCTCCTCGCTGATGCAGATGGCCTACCGCTCGGCTGGCGTCTCGCTGGAGCGGACCACGTACGACCAGGTCAAGCAGGGCACCGCCGCCTCGGCGGACTCCCTCAAGCCCGGCGACCTGCTGTTCACCCGGGGCACCGCCGCCGTGCCGGAGCACGTGGGCATGTTCATCGGTTCGGGGCTGATCGTGCACGCCCCGAAGACCGGTGACGTGGTCAAGATCTCGACCCTCGCCTCGTGGCGGCCGGAGATCCTCGCCGCCCGCCGGGTCGCCTGACCAGCTTCTTCTCCCCCTCTCCCCTCCCACCTTCTTTGGGCTGCCTTCGCGCGCCCTGAACCGCTCTGGAGCCTCCCTTGTATCTCGCGGACGCAGTCGTACAGCTCGCCTACGACCCCGGCATCACCCCCAACGAGGGTGGCCTGCCCGGCCTTTCGGTCCTCAAGCAGGTGATGGGCAGCCTGAATCTGTTCGGCATCATCGCGGTCGTCGGAGCCCTGGCCGTGAGCGCCGGGGTGTGGGCCTGGGGCCACCACTCCGGCGGCCACCAGGCCGAGGCCAACGGCAAGAAGGGCGTACTCGTCTCGGCCGGCGCCGCCCTGCTGCTGGGCGCCGCGAACGGCGTCGTCTCGTTCTTCTCGACGCTTGGAAGCCAGGTCAAGTGATGCAGAAACGTTCCTTCGCCTCGGGCCCTCGCCCAGGTGGCTCCGGCGGCGCGCTGGTGCGCCGCCGGGCGCTGCTGGGCTCGCTCGTCCTGGTGGTGCTCGTCGCCTGCGCCGGCGTGCTGGCCTACGTCACCCGGGACGGGCGCGAGGCCGCCAACCCGGCTGCTGCAGCTGCGGGTTCGGCCGCACCCTCTGCGCCGGTGGCTTCGCCGTCGACGGGCGGGCATGCGAAGGCGCTGCCGGGCCCGCCTTCGACGCACGATCCGATCGCGTTCGCGAAGGCAGCGGCGGTGGCGCTGTGGTCGTACGACACCCGCTCGTCCTCGCAGCCGGAGCTGGTGGCCTCCCTCCACCGATGGCTGACCAACGAGGGGCAGTACCTCGACGCCGACTCGGTCGACCGCCTGGTCCCCTCCCCGGTGCTGTGGGGGCGGATGGCCGACTCCGGGCAGTTCGCCACCGCAACCGCGGACGAGGCGCACTTCCCGGACAGGTTCACCAAGGCACTGCAGGCCGATCCGGGGGCGATCACGCAGGCGTACGTCTACGCCGTGACCGTCTCCGGGAAGCAGTCGATCTCCTGGAACGGCGCCCCGCAGGGCGGGGCCGAGGACCGTTCGGCCACCCTCGCCGTCCAGTGCCGTCCTGACCGCCCGTGTGCCCTTGCCGGTGTGCTGCCGGCAGTGGCGCCCTGACCTCGGGAGTTCCTCGTGGACATCTGCAACCTCCCGATGGTCGCCCAGGTCTGCAACGTCGTCGACGGCATCAACTTCGTCAGCGACCCGGGCAAGAGCATCACGGACGGCATCGGCGCATGGATCGCCAAGAGCATGGGCGAGCTTGCGGCCAGCGCCGTCGACCTGTGCGCGAAGGCGGTCGACGAGACCACGGCCATCGACCTGTCGGCGCCGTGGTTCAGGGACAACTACCAGCTGATCCTGCCGATCGGGCTGATCCTGACCGTGGGCACCTTCTGCGCCCAGCTGGTCCTGGCCGCCTGGCGGCGGGACGAACGGGCGCTGGCCAAGGCCGGCTGGGGCACGATGACCGGCGTGCTGTTCGCCTTCGGCGCGATCAGCTTCACGGCGGTCGCGGTGACCGTGGTCGACGCCTTGTCGACCGGGCTGTTCCAAGCCGCTCACACCAGCGTGGCCGACGCGGTCAGGCGCATGATCAAGGTGTCCCAGTTCGGCGCCATGTTCCCGCTCGGCTGGGCGATCCCCGCTCTGGTCGCGGTCGGCAGCGCGATCGGAGCGTTCCTCTACTGGTGCGTGATGGTCGCCCGCAAGGTCGGCGTGCTGATCCTGGTGGCGCTCGCCGCCTTCGCGGGTGCCGGCGGCGGCTGGGAGGTAGCCCAGCGGTGGCGGCGCGGCTGGATCGAGGCCACCGCCACCCTGATCGTCTCCAAGCTGCTGATGACGGTGGTGTTCCTCGTCGGCGTCTCCGCGCTCGGCAAGACGGACGCCAAGGACGGCATGGCTGCCCTGTCCGACGCCCTGGCCGGTGTCGTGATCATGGTCATGGTGCTGCTGTGCCCGTACGCCGTCTACAAGTTCGTCCACTGGGCGACGGACGGCAGCGGCCACGACGACACGCACCGTACCGGCATGGCCGGCATGGCGGTCGCGGCCGGGGCGGCGAAGACCGCCGGTTCCCTGGCCATGCAGATGAGCACCGGCGTCCCGGCGCCGCAGGGCCCGGCCCAGGTCCCGGGCATGGGCGGTGGCGGTGCCGCCTCCGGCATCGACCCGACCGGCCGGATCAGCAAGGAGGGGATCGACGCTGGCCCGGCGCAGCAGCCGACGAAGTTCCGCTTCGGCGAGGACCAGAGCGCGCCCGGCGACCGCGGACGCGCCATGGTCACCCGGCCCGGCCTCCCGGCCCTGATCACCCGGGCCTCCTCCGGCAGCGGCAGCGGCCAGCCGGCATCCAGTGGTGGCCAGGACGGCGTCGCGGCCCAGCCCTCCGCTCCGTCCGTGCCGGGCGTCTCGACGGCCCCTGCAGCGCCCGCGTCCTCGGCGCCCAGCCCGGCTCCGGCGGGCCCCGGCGTCCCGGCGCCGCCCGCGCCCGCGAGTGCAGGACCGGCGCCGGCCGGAGCTCCGGCACCGGCCCGGTTCGTCTACCCGAACGGTCCCACCCAGCCTGGTTCCTGACCGGCACCCCCCATGCCCTGGGGCGGGCGGCAGCCCGCCGCCTACCCCAGGCCCACCGCCCAATCTCAAACCCTCGAAGGAGCATCCGCGATGACGTCCAGAAGAGTGCCGCGCCCCCGCCCGCCGCCCGCACGCTCATCCCTCTGGAACCCCGATGTCCTCCTCGACGCCCGACGCCACCCCCGCATCCGTCAAGTTCCCCCACCGCTCCAAGCGCGGCATCCTGCTCGGCCTGAGCGCCCCGCAACTCATCACTACCTCGGCCACCGGCCTGCTGCTGCTCGCCGTGCTCGTCACCCGGGGCGTCACCGGCGCCCTGCAGCTCATACCCCTGTGGGCCGGTGTCGCCGCCCTGGTGTTCCTCCGCTACCGGGGCCGCACCCTCGCCGACTGGGCGCCCGTCGCCGCCCGCTACGGCCTTCGCCGCCTGCGCGGCCAGCTGGTCTGGCTCACCCGCCCCTCCTCCCGCCCGGTGCGCGAGGGCCTGCTCCACCTTCCCGGCAGCGCGGCCAGCCTGCGCGTGGTCACCGCGCCCGATGGCCGCTACGGCGCCGTCCACGACCCGCACGCGGGCACCCTCACCGCGATCGTCAAGGTCTCCTCCCGCGCCTACGCGCTGCTCGACCCCGGCACCCAGAACGCCAACGTCACCGGGTGGGGGCGCTCCCTGGCAGCGCTCGCCCGAACCGGTCAGGTCGCCCGCATCCAGGTCATCGAGCGGACCGTCCCGGACACCGGCGACGCGCTTCGCCGGTACTGGGAGGAGCACGGCTGTCCCGACGCGCCGCTGGCCGGTGAGCTGTACGGGGAGCTGGTCCGGGGTGCCGGTCCGGCCGCCGCCCCGCACGAGGCGTACGTCGCCATCGCCCTGGACTTCAAGGGCGCGCGGCGGCTGATCTCCCAGGCCGGAGGTGGCCTGACCGGTGGTTTCGCGGTACTGGCCCAGCTCACCTCCGCGTTCGAGCAGTCCGCCCGCACCGGCGGCCTCGCCCCGTCCGGCTGGCTGTCCGCCGGTGAGATCGCCGCCGTGGCCCGTACCGCCTACGACCCGAAGTCCCGTGCGGCGCTGGACCGCTGGTCCGAGGACGGGCGTCCGTCCGCCGAACCGGCCGCCGCCGGCCCGGTGGTCGTGGTGGAGGAGGCCGACCACATCTCGACCGACTCCGCCCACCACACCACCTACTGGGTGGAGAACTGGCCGAGGACGCAGGTCAACGCCGGTTTCCTGCACCAGGTCATGTTCGCCTCCGGCGTGCGTCGCACCGTCTCCCTGTCCTACGAGCCGCAGGACCTCGATTCGGCGCTGCGCGACGTGCGCCGCAAGAAGGCCAGCGTGATCGCGGACTCGGCCGAGCGGGCCCGCAAGGGCCAGGTCTCCAGCGAGGCCGACTCGGTGGAGTACCAGGACATCCAGGATCGCGAGCGGCAGCTGATCGCCGGGCACGCCGACGTCGCTCTCACCGGGCTGCTGACCGTCTCTGCCGACACCGAGGACGAACTGCGCTCCGCCTGCGCCGTGGTGGAGACCGCCGCCGTGGGCGCGCAGCTCGACCTGCGCCCGCTGACCTGGCAGCAGGCCGAGGCGTTCACCGCCTCCGCGCTGCCGTTCGCCCTCGCCGCGTGATGCCGGCCCTCCCGCCTTCCGAAAGAGCACCCCTGATGCCGGCCACCACCCCCGTTGCGCAGGACTTCGTCCCGTACGCGACCGCCGCGATCGACTTCCACCGCGCGCTCAACATCCCGACCGGCCCGCTGGTCGCCTCCCGCGCTGAACTCGACTCGCTCCACGAGCACCTGGTCGCGCTGCACGGCCTCCTCGACGCCCACGCCCAGCGCACCGCGGCGCTGCTGCCGGCCGAGGGCGACCACCTCAAGGCCGCGCGCACCCGTCTGTGGCAGGCCGCCGACCACCTCCACGCCGCCTACCACGCCTCGCCTCGGCCCGGCAGCGGCGAGGTCCCTGGCCCCGAAGCCTGCCGCGCCCGTCGGCCCGAGGGCGCGCCGGAGCTGAGCATCTGCCGCCGCCACCAGGAGACCGCGCAGCTGGTGCGCCGCCGTACCACCCCCGCCGACCTGCACGCCCCGTTCACCGGCCTCGTCCGCCGCTGACCCTTCACCCCGGATTCGAGACCATGCCCAGGAACCGTGTCACCACCAGCCCCCTGTTCGTCCCGCGCAAGAGCACCCGCGCCCAACAGCGCGCCGCCCGCGCCGAGTTCGCACAGGCCCGCACCAAGGCCCGCCACGCGCAGCCCGCCGCCGAGCGCCGCGAGCACGAGGGCGCCGACCCCGAACTCCGGCCCACCTACCCGGTGTCGGGCCGCCCGGGGCCTGCCTCCGCGCGCGGCGGCAAGCTCCGCCTGCCCAAGCACCGTCTGACCACCGCCACCGCCTCGGGTGCCTACCCGTTCCTCGCGGAGGCCGGCCTCGGCGCCGAGGGGATCTTCATCGGCCGCGACCTCCACGCCGAGGGCAGTTTCTGCTACGACCCGTTCGCCCTCTACAACTCCGGCCGAATAGAGGGGTTCACGAACCCGAACGCGATCCTGTGCGGCGTCATCGGCATGGGCAAGAGCGCCCTCGCCAAGTCCATCGCCACCCGCGCCATCGCCCACGGGTACAAGATCTACGTGCCGAGCGATCCGAAGGGTGAGTGGTCGGGTCTGGCCGAGGCGCTCGGCGGTCAGACCATCGCGCTTGGCCCCGGCCTCCCAGGGAGGTTGAACCCGCTGGACGCCCCGCAGCGCCCGGACGGGGTGAGCGAGGAGGACTGGACCAGCGAGGTCCGCAAGCGCCGGCTCCTGCTGCTGGCCAGCCTCGCGGCCACCGTACTCAAGCGGGACTTGCTGCCGATGGAGCACACCGGCCTCGACGTCGCCCTGGACCTGGTCGTCGCCGACGCCGACGCTGCCGACGCGGTGCCGCTGCTCGGCGAGATCGCCCACGTCCTCGGCCGTCCCGAACGCCTCGACGCCGCCCTCGGCGGCCAGGCCGGCAGCCTCGGCCATGCCACCGACGACCTCGCGCACGCCCTGCGCCGCCTGGTCCACGGGGATCTCAGTGGCATGTTCGACGCGCCGTCCACCGTCACGTTCAACCCGGACGCGCCGATGCTCTCCATCGACCTGTCCCGCCTCGGCAGCAGCGGCGACGACACCGCCCTCGTCCTTGCGATGACCTGCGCGAGCGCGTGGATGGAGGCTGCCCTCGCAGACCCCGCCGGTGGTCGCAGGTGGGTGATCTACGACGAGGCGTGGCGGATCATGCGGCACGTCGGCCTCCTGGAGCGCATGCAGCAGCAGTGGAAGCTCAGCCGAGGACTGGGAATCGCCAACCTCCTTATCCTGCACAGGTTGTCCGACCTGCTGTCCGCAGGCGACGCCGGCTCACGTGGGCGCGTCCTGGCCGAGGGTCTCTTGGCGGATTGCTCGACGCGGATCATCTACCGGCAGGAAGCGGACCAGATCCCCGCCGCCATGGCCCTGCTGGGCCTGACCGGCGTCGAGGCCCAGGCCATCGCCGCCCTCACCCGCGGCCGGGGCCTGTGGAAGGTCGCCGCGCTCTCCTTCATCGTGCAGCACCTCCTCCACAGCCGCGAACGGGCTCTCTACGACACCGACTTCCGCATGGCCGCGTAGACCGGGCACCGCCTACGCCCACCCTCCGATGGGACAGAACCCCGTTGCGACACCCAAACTGGGGTGTCCTGGCAGCAGTTCACCGCTGCTTGGCGAAGGCGAGCTGCTTCTACAGGTAGTTGCTCACCTTGCGTGGCTCAAACGGCGGCGCCCCCAGAAGAGTTGGCCAGGGGACGCCGCCGATCTCGCCTGCCCAACGCGTGAAGACTGACGACCTACGCCTCATCACCCCGGTCGACGTCGTGCAGCGTCTCGCCAAACCGCTCCAGCGCCTCCTCCGGCCCGCAGCCGAAGGCGCGGCCGATGTACTCCCAGGTCATCAGATTGCTGCGGGCCTTGCGGCCAGCCAGCAGCGCGGTCGAACCGGCGGCGCGCTCGAACCGGGCGGCCGCACGGGCGGCGGCGTACGGCCGACTCTCCGTCAGGTCGCAGATCCGGTCCACCAGCGCCGCGACCAGCTCCTCGACCTCGCGCGGCACCACACCCTCGGCCAGGTCGACGTGCCACTCCCAGTCCGCGAAAGGCCCGGTGGCCTCGCCCACCGCCTCGGTCGCCGCGTCGTCACCGAAGTCCAACAGGTGCACCCGCTCACCCCGCCAGCCGCAGCTGCAACCACCGCGCACCGCAGCGGCCCGAGGACCATCCGCACCGTTGTAGAGCCACCAGGTGGTGCGCCCGTCCGGCAAGGGCGCCGGCTCGCTGCCGTCCGCCAACACCGCCGCCGGGAAACCCTGGTGGCGCCCGGTCTCGTCAACCCATGGCATGCCGTGTCCCTCACGTCCCTGGAGTACAGCACCAGGGTTCTCGGCCCGTGACGCAGTGTCAAGACTTCGCGACAACCGGTGGGACCCGCATCTCAAGCGGGCGCACCAGCCGCCGCACGCCGGGTCAGGCTGGCCCGGCGAAGACCAGTGGTGGACCTGGCTCACGACCACGATCAACCGCTACAGCCCGGACCGGTGCCTCTACGCGGTAGCTCCCGACGAGCCCATGGACGCCGTCGCCACCCTGACGGTGTCCCTGCCTTGGCTGCCCCGGATCAGGAGCCTGGGCGTGCCGGCAGCTTTCGCGGCCCAGGACGGTTCCGAGGTCGTCGGCCTCATCCCCTGGGACCAAACCGACGTGCTCTTCATCGGCGGCAGTACTGAATGGAAGCTCGGCCCGGGTGCCCGGAGCGTCGCCCGACAGGCAGTCGACCAGGGCATTCCTGTGCACATGGGCCGGGTCAACAGTCGACGCCGCCTGCAACTGGTTGCTCCTCGGCGGACGGCACCTACCTGGCCTACGGACCGCGAACAAATCTGCCCCGCTTGATCGGATGGCTGAACGCGGTGAACGGCACGTCCATCCAGCCGCCGTGTCAGGACACGAGACGCTCGGCCCGGCGGTCATGGGCTCTACCAGCAGATTCCGGCCGGGCCAAACTCCCTGTTCTCCGCATCATCAGCTCCGCCGGAAGCCGACCTCACGATCCCGGCCGCCTCTGTCCGTACCAGCGAAGCGGAGCCCCACTGTGCCTGCCGCCGAACCCACCCAGCTGCCCGACGTCGCCATCGGGCACCACCCGAGCCACGGCATCGTCGCCTCCCTGCCCACCCAGTCGGCCGCCGCCCAGTGGATGCTGGAGCGCCTCGACTTCCAGCGCCTGCCGGGCAACCCGAAGCTCTTCACGCTCAGCGACCAGCACCGCGAAGCCCCCGAGCGCGCCGCCTGGGCCGCCGAGCTCCTCACCGGCGCCGGCTACCGCGTCGACACCGACATGTCCCTGGCCCCGGAGAATACCGACCGGCAGCGCCGAGCGCAGGCACGGCAGGCGCACGCCACACCGGAGGTCCCCGGGCCGCAGGGCCCGCCCGCGCCGAGCACCGGGCCCGACGTCGCCATCGCCGAGCACCCGAGCCTGGGCATCGTCGCCGCCGTCAACGACGACCTGCCCTTCAACCCGGGCATCTTCCTGGAGACCGATGGCTGGCGCCACCACCGGGACCTGGACGTCTACCTGCCCCCGGCCGGTACCCGGGTCGAGACGCTCGATGCGGTGGCCCGCACCACGGTCGGGCTGCAGCGCGGCCACTTCCAGGTGGCCATGCTGCCCGGCCTCGCCAAGGAGGTCTCCGCCCGCCGCCCACCGGCCCAGCAGGCGTTCACCACGCACAAGTTCCGCGTCGACGAGGCCGCGCTCAAGGCGCACGCCGCCGCGTCGCCCGCCGTGACCGTGAGCCCGCCTCCGGCGGCAGTCGACCCGCGTATCGCCTTCGCGCGCGCCCGCTGACCACCCCCAACCCCCACCCCCAAGGAGCAGAGCGCATGGCTGTGAAGAAGGTCTGGCAGATCACCCACTCGTGCGGGCACGAGACAGCAAGGGATCTTGGTGACCGTCCGGCCGACCGCCGGGCCGGTTTCGCCCAGTGGCTGGCCAAGCAGGAGTGCACCGACTGCTGGCGCGCGGCGAAGGCCGGTGACGAGGCCGAGAAGACAGCGTGGCTGGAAGCCAAGCGCGCCGCCGAACAGGCCGAATCGGACGCCTGGTCCGAGCAGTTCCGGATGCCGCCGCTGGAGGGCACCGAGAAGGGCGTGGCATGGGGCGTGCGCTGCCGCCACCAGGTCCTCGCCGCCGCCTACACCGCCCTCGTCGCCGACTCCGGCATGCCGGAGTCCGAGTGGGAGCGGATCGAGGACCGAGCGCGCACGATCACGCGTGCCGGCTGGTGGATCGACCAGCGCGCCAGCGAACCCGGCGACATTCCCGAGCTGCTGCAGGCGGCCGTGGAGGCCGACCGCCCGACCGAGAACCCCTTCGTCTGACCCTTCCGGCGCCCTGCCCAACTGCAGGGCACCGCCCCCAACTTTCCTCCCCTGAACAGCGATTCGCGAGAGCCCTGCCATGCCCACCTCCCCTCTGTACTGCACCGTCCGGCGCACCGAGAACACCTCCGACCTGCTCTCCGAGCTCTACGACGACGATCCCGGCTTCGAGTCCTACCTGCTGGCGTCGTGGTCACCCGGTCCGCCCGCCGAGGAGGACATCGTCCTGCCGGACCTGGCGGCGCTGCTGGACGAGCCGGTGGCGCTGCGCAAGCCCCGTACCGGCCACACCCCGTCCCGGCGCCTGACCTGGCACTGCTCGATACGCAGCAGCGGCGTGCTCAGCGACGACCGGTGGTTCGAGCTGACGTGGAAGGTCCTCGACGCCACCGGCATTGAGCCGGACGGCGACCCCGACGCGTGCCGGTGGGTGGCCCTGCGCAACGCCGACGACCGGCTCGACCTCGTCGCCACCGTCATCCGCCGGGACGGCCGCTGGGCGCGGCTGCACAACGACCAGCGCTTCGCCCGGTGGGCCTGCGAGGACTTCGCCTGTGAACACGGGCTCACCTCTCGGCGCTGACGCTCGCGGGGCTGCCCGGCCGGGCGGCCCTGTACCACTGCCGTCCGGCCCGGCCAAACCGCCGGATCACCGGATTCTGTCCCCGTCAGCCCGCCCGCCGTCCGAGAGGGGACGCCGTGATCGCCCACCTGCAACGCGCCACCACCACGGCCGCGCTGATCCCCGCCCTCTACAGCCTGGACGAGCCCCACGGCCGGCTGCGCCCCAGGTTGATCGGCGCCGACTACCGCGGCGCCGACAAGCAGCTGCAGCTGCCTCTGTTCGGCGACCCGCAGGAGGTCCTCGGCGGAGGCGTACTGGACGCCCCCGCCCTGCGGATCGGCGCCCGGGCGCCCGAGAACCCGGTGTGGATGTGCTCGGTGCGCTCCGACCCCCGCCACCCGGACCTGAGCGACGCCCAGTGGGCCGACGTCGCCCGGCGCCTGGTCACCGCGACCGGGCTCGCCCCCGCCGGCGACCCGGACGGCTGCCGGTGGGCCGCGATCCGCAACGGCGACTGGTCGGTGCACGTCGTCGCCACCGTCGTGCGCGAGGACGGATACATCCACGGCACCTACCGGGACCCCTTCCACGTGCAGGCCGAGTGCACCCGCATCGCCGCCGAACTCGGCCACCTTACCCGCACCGTCACCACCGCCAAGGACCACCGGATGCCCGTCATCACCATCAGCGCCGAGCCCAGTGGCAGCGTCGTCGCCACCGGCACCAGCGACGACCTGTCGGCCACCCTGCTCCGTCACGCCGGGTTCAAGCAGATCGACGACTGGCACGGCCGCCGCCACCGGCTGCCCACCACCACGCCCCGCCCCGACGCCGCCGCCATCGCCACCCACGCCGCCGAGATGCTGCGCGCCGCCCGCTACAACGTCGACCTCGACCCCCGGCTGGAGGCCGAGCCGGTCAACACCGCAGGCCAGCAGATCCTCCATCTCACCGATCAGCTGCGCGGCAGCTCCGACTTCGCCGAACTCGCCGGGGCGCTCGACCAGCTGCTCGACCCGGACGACGGGATGCTCGTGCGCCTCCAGGAGTCCCTGGAGGCCACCTCCGAGCACATCACCGATCTCGACCCCGACCAGTTCGAGCTCTCCGACCGGTTCGGCTCCGCGTCCGACCAACTCGTCGCCGTCCAGGCCGAACTGGACGGGGCCGTCGAGGAGGTTCGGCGCGCCACGTCCGGCGCGGCAGGCACCGCCGAAGCCCGGACTGCCGACGACCTGCGCACCCGCGCTGCCCTCGCCCGCAGCACCACCGCCACCGCCGCCCCGGGCGCGCCCGCCTCCTCCACCCGGCTGCCGCCCGCGCTGGCCGCAGCGGCGGGCCTCACCAGCCGCACCCGCTGAAACGTTCTTTCCCATCAGCCCACCAAGGAGCCGTGGTGCCCGAGTACTACCCGTCGATCGGAGAAGCGGTCGGCGCCGCCATGCAGCACAACATCCGCCTCGCCCATGGCGACCGGCCACCCACAGCCGACCAGCCGCTCCAGGTCCGCTACATCCCGCCGCCCGCCGCCGACCCCTACTCGCTGCCGGGCATGGTCGTCCGGCCGGGGGAGACGGCCAGCCCCAGGGACGTGGCGGCGATCCTCGAAGAGACGACCAGCGCCCTGGTCGGCCCGCTGACACAGCTGACCGAGCCGGTCGCGGCCGGGGCCGACTGGGCCCGCGCCCGGGTGGACTTCGACCCTCCCGGCTACAACCTGCCTTACGACATGTGGACACCCCTGGCCACCGCGCACCAGGCACTCCTCGCCGTCCGGGAGGACCTGGAGGCCGCCACCGAGGGAGTCGCCGCCTGCCCCGCCGAGCCCAGCCCCTCCCGCCACCTGAACCTGATGCCCGTCCTGCGCACCCGCGAACTCCTGCAGGACGTCATGGGCGCCGCGTCCGAGCCCGCCGCGAACACGCCGCTAGGCCGCCGCCCTCGCTGCCCCCAACTCCACCGCCCGGCGGGGCGCGCTCGCGACCCCTCCGGCCCCAGTGCCGGCCACGGACTTCCACCGGCCGCCCCCGGCCCGCCCGCTGACCGAACCGAAGGAAACCAACGATGCGCACCCTCGCCGACGCATTCGGCACCGACGTCGAGATCGTCCGCCGCTCGGACGGGGTGGTCCGGGCCTTCTGCCGCACCGACGCCCCCGACCAGATCCACAACGTCCTCCGCCAGTGTGGCTTCACCGCCCCTGACCCCCACAGCTCCTGCTGCTACCACCTGCCCCCGGACACTCCCGGCGCCGACCAGCCCGCTGCGGCCTCCACCGCGGCCACCCTCCTGGACGACGCCGGGTACCGAGTCGGAATCGCCCCTCACCTGGTCGTCGGGTACGTCGGCCAGAACTGCATCGTCCAGTCCGAGGAGCAGCGGCACGCCGCTGCCTGCCGCACGTTCCCCTCCGCCGTTGCCAAGGCCGCTCCCGCACCGGCCGGTACGCCCGCGGCGGCGGCGCCGGTCCAGCCTGCCGCTCGCACCCGCTGAAACGTTCCGCCGGCCCAAGCCCCCGTGGAGAGCACCGTGATCCGTTCGAGAGCCAAGCGCGCCCCGCCCACCGCCCGCTCACACCCACCTGGACTCCCTCTTGCCCGCCCCGCGCACCGGCGCTCCGTCCACCACCACCGGCACGGACGCGCTCCTCTACCTCCTGTTCGCCGTCGTCGGCGCAGCCCTCACCTTCGGCTCCCTCGCCTGGCTGACCGGCAACCTCACCAACTACCTTGTCGGGTCCGGCCCCTGGGCGCCGTTCCACGTCACCGAAGCCCTCCTCCACCCCGACCGGCTGTGGCCCCACCTCGGCCCGGCCGCTGTCCTGGTCGGCGCCCGCGTCGTCCCCGGCGCCCTCACCCTCACCCTCACCGTCACCGCGCTCGCCTGGTGGCTGCGCCGCCGCGCCGGGACGAAGAGCGGCATGGCCCGGCCGGCGGACATCGCTCCGCTGCTGGACAAGCAGATCACCGCCAAGGCCCGCAGCCTGCGCCCGAGCCTGCGGGGCGAGAAGGACGTAGCCCCGGCCGACCGCGGCATCCCCATCGGCACGCTCTCCCCGGGCAAGGCCGAGGTCCGGGCCTCGTGGGAGGACGTGATGGTCGCCATCATGGCTCCGCGCTCCGGCAAGACGAGCGGCATCGCGATCCCCGCGATCCTCTCCGCCCCCGGGCCCGTCCTGCTGACGTCGAACAAGGCGGCGAACGACGCCTTCACGACCTGCATCGACGCTCGCGCGAAGGTCGGCAAAGTCTGGACGCTCGACCCGCAGCAGATCGCGCACCACCCGCGCGAGATGTGGTGGGACATCCTCGCGGACGCCCGCGACCTCGCCGGCGCCAAGCGCCTGGCCGGGCACTTCGTCGCCGCGAGCGTGGACGAGTCCAGCGGCTCGGACTTCTGGTCGACCGCGGCGAGCAACACCCTCGGGTCGTTGTTCCTGGCCGCCGCGAGCCATCGTCGCCCGATCACCGACGTGCTGGCGTGGCTCGCCTCTCCCTCCGACCGCACCCCCGTCGATCTGCTCACCGATGCCGGCCACCACGCGGTCGCCGCCCAGCTCCAGGGCACCGTCACCGGCGCCACCGAGACCAGGGATGGGATTTTTGAGACCGCGAGGCAATACGCCAGCTGCCTGCTGGACCCGGAAATCGCCGCGTGGGTCACCCCCACCCCGGGCCTGCCCGAGTTCAAGCCGTTCGACTTCGCCTCCTCCCGCGACACGCTGTTCCTGCTCAGCAAGGACGGCGGCGGCAGCGCCTCGGCGATCATCGCGGCGGCGGCCGACGCGGTGATGCGCGCGGCCGTCATCGTCGCCGAACGCAGCGGCGGCCGGCTCGACCCGCCCGCGCTGTGCGTCCTCGACGAGGCCGCCAATGTCTGCAAGATCAGCGACTTGCCGGACCTCTACTCCCACCTCGGCAGCCGGGGCGTCATCCCGATCACCATCCTGCAGTCCTACCGGCAGGGCCAGCGCTGCTGGGGCGAAGCCGGCATGGACGCCCTCTGGTCCGCGGCCACCGTCAAGATCATCGGTTCGGGAATCGACGACGCCGACTTCGCGGACAAGCTGTCGAGGCAGATCGGCGAGCATGACGTGCAGACCGTCTCCGTGTCCGACTCCGGCAGCGGCAAGTCGACGTCGGTGTCGATGCGCACCGAGCGCATCCTGCCGCCCGACGAGATCCGCGCCCTCCCCAAGGGCAAGATCCTGCTCTTCGCGACCGGCATGCGGGTGGCGATGCTCAACCTCAAGCCCTGGTACAAGGAGCGCTCCGCCAAGGAGATCGGCCCGGCCTCCGCCCGCGCCACCAAGGCCATCACCGAACGCGCCATCGCCAAAGCCACCGCTGACCGCGACAACTTCGGGCTGACGGCGTGAGCGCCCGGCGCACCACTTCCCGGTGGCCTGACCACCTGTCCAAGGCCGGGGAACCCGATCCGCCGTTCGCCGGCCCCGGCTGGCGCCAACCGCGCAGGGGCACCTGGATCTACCAAGGCGCCCAGGGGGCTGCCTACGTGCAGGCAGCCCTACTGGATGACGGGGACTGGTTCCTGGAGCTGTGGTCAGCGCAGGTCCGGCTGCTCGCCCGCGGTTCGGCCCCCGCCGATGAGGTCGCCGCCCTCGCGCCGGCGCTCACCGCCAAGGCTGACGTGTGGGAACCACCGTCCAGCCTTGAGTCCTCCCGGCGCCGCTTCACCGACATCGCGCAGGCCGTACGCGCGGCATCGGACCAGGCCAGGGTCCGGGCTGCTACCACCTCCTCGCTCTCCCGAGCCCCGAGCCCGAGCGCGCCGCAGCCGGTTCCGGCCGGTGCCATCGCGGCGGCTGACCTTGCCGCAACCCGCCGCAGCCGCTGAACCACCACTCAAACCTCCCAGAAGGTCTTCATGTCCGACACCAACTCGTCTGCCGCCCGCCACTCTTCGGCTCCGCTGGCCGGGGCGCCGGTCGTTCGCCGGGGCGGCCAGTGGTGGCTGATCACCGGCGACGGCTCGGTCCTGGCCACCGATCCGACATTCACCGGTGAGCTGGACCGCTTCGCCGCCGCGAAGGCCGCTGCCGACCGCGCGGTCGCCCAACTCCGCGCCGACCGCGGCAACCGTCACCGCCGGAGCCCGTGATGGACCCGCTGCTCCACGGCGAGCAGGCCGTTCTCGGAGCGGTCCTGCTCGACCCCCGCCAGCTCGGCGGCCTCGACTGGCTGGAGCCGCGCGACTTCTACCGGCCCGGCCACCAGGCGCTGTTCGCCGCGCTGCGAAAGCTCCGTGCCGAAGGCCACCTGGCCCTCGGTGCGGAGGGAGCGGTGCCGGTGGCGTGGCTGACCGACACCCTCGCCGAGGCCGGCCAGCAGGTGCGCGGGCTCACCGCCTCCTACCTGCACACCCTCGCGGCCGCCTGCCCGCGCCCCGCCCACTCGCCGGTCTACGGGCGGATGGTGTTGGAGGGGTCGATCCACCGCACCGTCGCCGAGCACACCGACCGCCTGCTCGCTATCGCCCGGGAGGACGCCAGGCAGCACGAGGTCCACGGCACCGCCGCCCAGGCCGACGTGCTCGCGGGCCTCCTGGACGATCTCGCGAAGCGCTGGGGAACCCAACCCCGGGCCACCGCCCCGAGGACGCCTCGTCTCCCCGCAGCCGTCGAACCTCCCACGGCGGTCCAAGCGGCAGACGAGCAGTTCCTGCTGTCCCTGCTCGTCCACCAGAACGGCGCGATCGCGGAGGTCTTCGACTGGCTGCGCCCCCAGGACTTCGCCCATCCCGGCCACGGCCAGCTCTACCGCTGCCTCGGTGCGCTCCACCACCGGGGCGAGCCGATCGACCCGGTCACCACACTGTGGGAGGTGCAGCGGCGCGGCCTGCTCGCCGAAGGCACACTCACTGAGGAACAGCTCGCTCCGGTGCTGCGCGACGGGGCGGCGGGTTCGGCCGAGTGGCTGGGCGAGCAGCTCCTGCGCTCCTCGCTGACCCGCGCCGCTGCTGGCGCCGCGCTGCAGATCGCCGCCTACGCCGACGACCGGCGCCTTGCCCCCGGGCAGCTGATCGGCCACGCACTGCACGCCCTCGGCCCGCTGGAGGAGGTGCGGGCCCGCTGGCGCACAGCCGCCTCCCCTCCCACACCACAACCCCGGCCGGACACCGGCCACGCTGCCCGTATCCAGGCCGCGCTCGCCCGAAGCCCCGCCCGGCCGGGCACCCGCGGGAGCCCGACGCCGAGCCACGTACCGCCACCCGCCCCCGGCCCGCAGCGGGTCCACGAGCACACCAGCCCCCACCACTCCCACCGGAGCCCCACGTGAACACCCCCGTCCGCGAATCCCTCGCCCTGCAGTCCCTGGCCGCTCGCCTGGAAGGGCAGCAGGCGCGCCTGCCCTCCTCGACCCGGCTGCCGAACCGGCTCACGGACGCCGCCTCGATGAACCAGAACATCACCAAACTCGGCCTTCTGATCGCGGAGATGGGCTAGGCCGTCCACACCCGGATTGCCGTCGAGGCCCCCCCGAGCATGTGCTGCGTACGGCCTGGACCTATGGCGAGGTCGTCGACCGGATGGGCCAGGCGGCCTCGGCTCCCGGGGCGGTCACCGACCAGCTGGCCATGATCACCCACCTCGCCCCGCTGCGCGGCCGACCGGATGTTGATCGCGCGCTGGAGACCGCGAACCAGGTCATCGAGGAAGCGGTCGCGACCGCTCACAGCGAGTTCGCGGAGGCCGGGAAGTCGATCCGGACGACCGTGAGGATCATCGACACTCAGCACGCACGGGCCAAGCAGCCCGGGCCCGCTCGGCCGGTGCTCCCGCACCGGCCACGCTACCCACTGGGGCTGTCGCCGCCGCCCCGCCTCCGGCTCCCACCGCCGCACGCTCATGGTGAACCAACCCCCACCCCCTCCTTCCCCACGGGAGCCCCTCGTCATGGACCTCGCCCCCGGTCAGCGTGAGCGTGAGCAGCTCCACGCGCTCGCCGACCAGCTCGCCGATGCCGCCCGGCATCTGGCCCGCCTGAACCCCACCGGTCGTCTACCCGCCCCTGAAACGGCCTCCGACGTCCTGGCCGCTCTCGCCGGCCTCCAGCAGTACGTCCTCTCCTGCGCCGGCGACGTCGGCGAAACCGCCGACCTGGACGCCGATCAGGCCCGCGCGTACCAGCGCGCTGTGCTCGGCGACGCCCTGGTCGCGCCGGTGATCGCACACGCGATCACCCTGGCCTCTTCCGCGCTCATCACCACCGGCCACAAAGTCGCCCGGACCCGCCAGGTACACGTGCCGACCGAGGGCATGAGCGTCTACCTCGACCTCCTCGACGCCCAGAACGCCCTGGTCTGCGCCGCTGGCGCGCTGCGGCAACTCGCCGACCAGCTCACCCACGACCAGCCCGCCGCCCTGGACGAACTCGCCGCGCTACTGGCCTCGCCGCCGAACCTGCGCGCCCGAGCCGCACCCGCACCTGGCCTCACCAAGCTTGCGACGTTGCGTGTCCGGGGCCACTGACATGCACCCCGGTTCCGTCCGGCCGCTGACCAGCCAGGCGCCACCTGCCCTCACCACCGCCAACCCCTCCTCCAGGAACAGCCATGAACTCACCCTTCGAGGAGTCGCTCGCCCTGCGCACCCGGGCGAACGCCCTGCAAAGGGCTCGCCGAACCAGCGGCACGGCGGCGGGGACCTGACCCTGCCCTCGGCGGCGGCCTCGCTCCGGCCGTCTTCGCCCCGGCACCCGGCCTCGCGCTCCCGGAAGCGGTGGCACTGCCGCTGTGGCCGCAGGCACCGTTGGACGACTCGACCCCGGACGGTGGGGGCCGTACGCCGGCGCCGTCGCCCGATGGGAGACGCTCACCCGCCCGGCGCCGCCGCCCACCGACGAAGGCGGGCGGCTTCGCGCAGAGTTCGTCGAGTGGATGCAAGGGCTTGCGCCGGGCTGGGTGACCGCCACCCCGGGGCTCGGGCACCCGGCCCAGCTCACCGCCCTCGGCAACGGCGTCGTTCCCCAACAGGCGGCCAGGGCGCTGGAGTTGCTGGCACCACCTTTCGCCCGCTGCCCGCGCTGTCACGTCGGGTGAGGGGCTTCTACCTCTTTTTCCCGGCCGTACCAAATTCCGGAATCCGCGGACTCTTCTCTCCGCAGCCGCACCGAATCGAGGGGGCTGTCATGCCTGCGCATGCCCCGGTCCGGCGCGCCCGCGCGCCGCCGGCCGTACGACCGAAGGACTCCCTCCTTGAGCACCACCACCGCCTGCGGCCCAGCCCAGGACAGCAGCTACCGCGCTGTCCTGGGTTCGCCGTACGTCGCCCGCCTGCTGGGCGGCACCCTGATCGGCCGCCTTCCCACCGGCATGGCACCGATAGCGATCCTGCTGCTCGTGCGCGCCGAGCACGGCCCGCTCGCCCTGGCCGGCGCCCTCGGCGCCCTGTACGGCCTCGCCTCCGCGCTCGGGCAGCCGCTGCTCGGGCGCCTGGTCGACCGCAACGGCCAGGCCCAGATCCTCGTCACCGCCGCAGCTACGGCGAGCACGGCGTTCCTGCTGCTGCCGTGCACCGGTCCGGCGCGCCACCCGGTGCTCGCCGCACTCACGGTGCTGGCCGCGGGGCTGGCGACGCCTCCGCTGGAGGCCGGGCTGAGGGCGCTCTGGCCGGTTCTGCTGCCCGACGCCGGGCGCCAGCGCACCGCGCTCTCGCTGGACAGCAGCACCCAGGGCCTGGTCTTCATCGCGGGTCCGCTGCTGGCCACCGGCTTCGCGGCCGGAGCCGGAGCAACCACTGCGCTGGCGGCGACCGCGGCGCTCGGGCTGCTCGGCACCGGCCTGGTCGTCACCGCCCGCCCCTCCCGCACCTGGACGCCTGCGGAGTTCACCGAAGCGATGCACTGGACGGGTCCGCTGCGGGTGCCGGGCCTTCGGGTGCTGTTCGCCGCGCTGATCGGCACGGGTGTCGCGCTCGGCGCGGTCAACGTCCTGGCGCTGTCCGCCGCCGAGCGCCACCACGTCGGGTGGCTGGCCGGGGTGATGCCGGCCGCGCTGTCCATCGGCAGCATGCTCGGCGGCCTCGCCTACGGCCGCCATGCCTGGCCCGGCGCCCCCGCGAAGCACCTGGTCGCCGCCTCGATCGGCTTCGCCGCCGGATGGCTGCCGCTGCTGCCCGACCCCGCGCCCGCCGTCGCCGTCCTGAGCGCCGTCCTGCCCGGCACCTTCCTCGCACCGCTGCTGACCGCCGCGTTCCTCACCGTCGACCGCATCGCCCCCGAAGGCGAAGCGACCGAGGCGTTCGCCTGGCTGATCGCCTGCATCGGCATCGGCCAGGCCGCCGGCACCGCCCTCGCCTCCCTCACCACCGCCCCGCTGCTCGTCGCCGCCGTCCCGCTCGCCGGGGCCGCCTTCGCCCTGTGGCTGCTGCACCGCTTCAACGACCGCTTCTCCTCCTGACCACCACGCTCACCCCGAAGGACACCGCCGTGAACACCGCCCTCCTCACCGCCGCAACTCCCGCCACCCGCATGCACGTTGTATGGGACTGGAACGGAACGGTCAAGGATGACCTCGACGACCACGTCGACGCCCTGAACGCGACCCTGCCCGCCCTCGGCGGCGCCCCGGTCGACCGGGAGACCTACCGGGCCAAGCACACCGTGCCGATCCCCAACTTCTACGCCCGCCTGCTCGGCCGCACGATCACCGAACAGGAGTGGATCTCCAGCGACAACGCCTTCCTCGCCCACCTGCGCGCCCAGCCGGTGCGCGTGCGCGAAGGCGCCGCCGAGCTGATGACCGCCCTGCACGAGGCGGGCCTCACCCAGTCGCTGCTGTCGCTGTGCCCGCACGACACCCTCGTGCGCGAGGTCGAACAGGCCGGCATCGGGCACTTCTTCACCCGGATCGAGGGCCGCACCGGGCCCTCCGGCGGCACCAAGGCCGCCCCGCTCGCCGCTCACCTCGCCGCCCTCGGCCTTGCCGAGCAGGCGCACCGGGTGCTGCTGGTCGGCGATGCCGTCGATGACGCGAATGCTGCCCACGCCAACGGCGCGTACGCGGTGCTGCACACCGGCGGGCTGCACCACCCCGCCAAGCTCGCCGCCGCCGGCCACCCGCTCACCGACACCCTCGCCGACGCCGTCGCCCTCGGCCTGCGCCTCATCCAGGACCACGGAGCCCAACTGGCCTGCGCTTAGCACCAATCGGCGGCCGGACCAAACCGCCGATCCTGCGGACCATCTCCATCACCGACCGCTTCACCGGAGCCCTTTCCGTGACCCGAAGAAGACCTTCCGGCCCCGCCCTCCCCATCCGTCCGAACCCCCTGGATGTGCCATGTCCGAGTCCCACCCGATGCCGGGCGCCCCCGAGCCCGAGCCAATCCGCATCCCCGACGAGGACCTCGACGACCTCGTCAGCGCACTGAACCGCACCATGGTCGAGGTCCGCCAGCACGGCGTGATCCTCGACCGCCTCAGCTCCGAAGCCGACGACGAGACCGGGGCCTGCTCGACCGGGCCGGACCACGCGTCCGAGGGCGAACCTGGCGGTGCCCCATCGCTGTTCATCCTCGCGATGGGCGGCGCCCAGTACGCCGCCGAGCTGGCCGAGCTCTCGTTCTGGGTCACCCACATCCTGCTGCCCGTGTACGGCCGGGAGATCGGTTCCACCCGGCCGTGGTGCGCGAAGTGGCACGAGCACCCGGAGGCCGTCGCCCGCCTCCACGCGCTGTGGCTCGCGTGGCAGCAGCTGACCGCCGCCGAGGCCGGCCAGAGCGGGCCCTCGACGTGGCACCGCGACCACCTGGACCACGCCCTGCTCCAGCTCCGCGCTCCGGACGGCCCGTTCGCCGCCTGCACCACCAGCCCGTCCCGGCTGGCCCACCGCGTCCTGACCACGCCCGACCAGCTGGGACTCGCCGCATGAATACCCTCGACTTCCGCCTCGACGGCCTGCAAGCCGCCGACGAGCACTCCGACCTTGTGTACGACCACACCTGGGTCGACGATTTCCAGCCCATCTCCCAGCACGATGCGGGCGAGCGCAGCTTCATCGTCGCCTTCGACACCACGGCCACCTGGGGCCACCCCAACACGGCCAACATCGTCTCCTTCGATGTCGTCCGCGACAGCAGCCAGGGCACGTTCAGCATGCACAGGTCCGAGCACGCCACCGTCGCGTTCGCTCAGAACTGGCTCGTCAACCGCGGCTGCCCTCCGGACGCGCTCGCGCCGGCCTTCGACGTTCCCGTCCCCGCCGACAAGTTGTCTGTCCGGGTCGAGGACCGCATCCGGCGCTCTGGCGAGCGTCTTGAGGTCGTCGACTACCAGGTCATCGACGGCGACGACACCGAGGGCTGGAACATTGCCGTCGACCGCCAGGACAAGGACCTGCCCGTCCGCCTTTTCATCGAGTCGCTCCAGCCCGATCAGTACACCTACACGGTGCGCGAGGGGGCCTTCGCCGACCACACTGCCGCCGAGGACTGGCTGGAGCACCGCTCCACCCCGCTGCCCAAGGCACCCGAGTACCGCCGCGACGCCTTGCGTACTCACGCCGCTCTCGCCCGCAGCACCACCGCCCCGCCGGTCGCCGCCAACGCTGCCTCCGTGCTGGCGTCCGCGCCCGCTGCAGCCGCCGTCGCGCGGCCCGAGAGGGGGCAGTCGCTGTGAGCCGCGCCAAGTTCGGGTTCAGCGCCCATCCCGACGCCATCGCGGATCTCCGCCAGCTGCCGGATGCCATCCGCGACCAGGCCTTGCTGCACCTTCAGGACCTCGTCCACGGCGAGCGCGTCGCCACGCGCCTGGAAGGCCGGCTGGAGGGCTGCCACAAGATCTACCTCGGCGTCAGCAACGACTGGGCTTCGCACCGCCTGGTCGTGCAGTTCCGCGACGCCCCCACCGGCTCCCAGCACCGGCGCGAGGTCCACCTCGTCGCCGCTGGCCCCCGTGCCGACTACGCGGTCTACCACTCCGCGCAGAACCGCCTGGGCCGCACCGGCCTCAACATCCCGCCCGGCCTCGGCCCGGCTGAGGAAGCCCGCGTCCGAGCAGTCCGCGCCCGATCCACACGCCCGACACCGGCAGCCGCCGCCGGCCCCGCCTACACCACCGCTTCCCCCGGCTTCGCCACCGGCGCTGCCACCCGAAAGGCCCGATGATGACCACCCCCACCCCCACGCACGCCGACCTCGCCGTGTGGCTCGCCGAGGCCGCCGAGGCCGTCTCCGGCATCGTCACCGCCCAGCACACTACCCCGCCGTCGCGCTCCCACCTCCAACCCGTCCTGGGGCCGCTCACCGCCGGGCCGAAGGTGATCACCGCGCTCGCCAGCCGGCTGGAGGACCTGCTGGACGCGAGGCTGCCGACCACCCCCGCCACCCTGTTCACCCTCGCCTCCTACGCCTCCGCCCTGGGCTGGCTGACCGAGTCGCTCGCCGACCTCACCCAGGCCGTCGACCTCCTGGCCGTCGAGGCCGGCCTAGCGGCCGACGCCACGGCCACCGCCCCCGGCGAGGTTCTGGACTTCGACTTGTCGGCCTACGCCCCGCAGGACCGGCAGGCCATCACCGCCCTCGCCGCCGAGGCCGCCCTCCCGCCCGGTCTCTACCTGCAGATCCTGGGCCAGGCCCTGCTCGCCTCCACGGAGTTCACGGAAGCATGCACGGAAATCATCGGTGCCCTGACCGAGGACGCCCACCGGCTCCTGGACGAGTCGGTCAGCTTCGTGCGCCTCGGCGGCGAGGGCCCCGACAGCCTGCCCACCCTGGTCCGCTCCCTCCTCGCCCGGATGGAAACGGCCTGGTGAACCCGCACAACCGGCTCACCCACCCCGGCGCCCACCTCGTCTACGACCGGCTCGGCATCGACGATCCGTTCACCCTGCTCGGTCCCCGCTACCAGCACGACAACCCTCACGCGCCGCTCGCCCGGCTCGTCGGCAACGCCGCCTGCGAGCTCGACGACCTCAACCAGGAACTCACCGACCAGGCAAGGACGGTGATGGCCCGCCTGGAACCGATCGCCCGTGGTGAAAGCGCGGCCCTGCGCGACGTCGACGCCATCGTGCAGTCCGCTGCACTCCAGGTCGGCCTGCTCACCGCCCGCAAGGACGCCGCCCACAAGCACCTCACCGATGCCCTCGACGCCTACGAGCGCGCCGACGGAGTCGGCGGACGGGGACCGGCCGCCGTACAGGACCGCCAGCAGGACAACGCGCATACCCGGCCCAGCGGCCGACAGGACCTGTCCGCCATCGCCGCCTGGGACGACGGCCAGGGCTTCGCCCGAACAGCGCTGCAGGAAGTGGAGCACGGCGACCTGTGGCTGCGCACGAACGGGCACGGCGACGAGTGCGTCATCCGGGGCTCCGGCCTGGGTGCCCCGATCGAGGCCGAGACCGTCAGGCGGCTGATGGCCGCCGGCCTCGTCGTCGACACCGGCACCTCTCCCTCCCGGGCCGGTCACATGCTCTCGCTCACCCCGGCGGGCGCAGCGGCCAACGCTGCTGCCCGCGCCGAACGGCTTCGCCAGGTCGCCGCCCTCTACTGCGGCATCACCCCCACCATGGCCGGCCCCGCTCAGGCAGCGCCCTCGGCCGCAGCGGCCCGGCCCTCCCTCTCCTCCCGCACCCGTTGAACAAGGAACTGCCCGCCGTGTCCTCCCAGCCGACCACCGCCATGAGTGCCGCTGACGCTCAGCGCGCCGAGACCGTCCTACGCCAGCTCGCCCCGAAGTGGACCACCCACGTCGTCCACACGATCGCCAAGTACGGCCCCGAGATGCGCGTTTCCGACGTCACCCAGCACTTCCCGGCCCTGTCCCAGTCGTACGTCAGCAAGCGCCTGGCCACGATGTCCACGGCCGGCCTGGTGGCCCGCGACGGCGAGTTCGACCGTACGGCGCCCTACCGGCTCTCGCCCGCCGCCCGCACGCTCGGCCCCGTCTACCGCGCTCTCGCGCAGTGGTCCGCCAATCACATCGACCGCACCCCGCAGGGACGGTACGACCGGATCGAGGACGTCCTGCGCCGCCTGCAGCTGGCGGACACCACCGAGACGATCCGCCTGCTCTCGGAGCACGGGAGCCTGCGCCTGACTCACCTGGCCGAACGCCTCGGCTCTCCCGCGCAGTTCGCCGCAACCCGGCTGAACCGTATGCAGGCGGACGGCCTGATCGCGCGCCCCGACAGCCGACACGGCGCCCCCTACATCCTCACCGACGCCGGACAGGCGCTCGGCCCCATCTACACCGCCCTCCAGCAGTGGGACCACCGACACACCACCCCGGCGACTCCAGCAGTGCCGGCCGCCGCGCGCACCCTGGGCTCCCCTGCGCAATCCGTACGGACCGCTGCTGCACTGCAACGCAGCCCTGCTCCCTCCGCACCGTTCAGCCATGCCCTGGTGCCGCAGCCGCGGATTCCCGCCGCCGCCACGGCGGCTTCCTACCCGTCACGTGGGTGGTGAGCGCTGTGAACGCCCGCCGCAGAACGGCTCCCCGCCCTCAGCGCCCCCGCGGGCCCGCACGCTGTCCCGCCTACGGCGGCGTGCGGGCTCGCTCCCCGCCACGTTCAGGAGCCCCCGTGTCCTCCGCCGCCCCTCTACTCGTTCATCCGCTTCGTCTCGCCGGCCCCGGTGACCAGCGGCTCGCCAGTGGTCCACTGACCGAAGCGCCTGGCTGGAGCCGCGCCCGTCCGCCGGACGGGGGAGTCCGCTTCACCAGCCCCTGCCGCACCGCCGTCATCACCGGCACCGACTCGCCCGACCACCCGGGGGCGTGGAGCGTTCACGGCTATACGTCCGCTGGTTCTGAGCCGCTGTGGCGTGCATCGTTCGGCCCCGGCACACCCCCCGAGATCACCGCCGCCTTCACCATCGCCCTCGTCGATGGACTGCGCAGCAGGCACCGCGACTACCTGCTCGGCGGGACGCACCACCTGCCCGGCACGCCAGCGTCCGTTCTCGCCGACCGCGGCTGGCAGCCCGGCCAAAGCCCGATGGGCTTCCACGACCAGGTCGCGCCGGACGGGACCGCCCTCTACCGGCACCGTGTCGGGCACCAGCCCGCCGACGCGGAGGCCGCCGGCCTGGTCCCGCCGTCGTGGAGCATGCTCGCGGGCGACCCGCAACACCTCTCCTGGCATGCGGACTTCACCATCGGCGTGCCGTTCTACCCGCTCGTACGCGCCGCCCTCGTGTTCAGCTCCCTCGAACCTGTCGAGCGGGACCTCGGCGGCATCCCCGCCCGCCACCTGCCCCACATCACCGCCCGCCGCGCCCCAGCCCCGGCTCGGCGTCCGCACGCCTGCCCGCCACAGGGCCCCGCCATCCCGCCCGCCGCACGGCCGGCGCCCAGTGGAGCGCGCCGGCGCTGACCCCCACGGAGAACTTCCATGCCGCACACCCCCGAAAAGCCCCGGGAGTACCGCGTCTGGCCGCGCTACCTCGCAGGAGCAGAGGCCGAGGTCACCGAGGCCATCACCCCGCTGATCGAGGCCGGGTGGGCCGCCACCAATGACGACCTGGGCAACGCCTACGTCACCGCGCCGGACCTGACGGCCCGCCTGGCGTTCCTGCCCGAGGGCCGGGACTCCACGCTCTGGAAGATCAGCGCCGGTCCGGAGCCGACCATTTCCAGGTGGCTGGTCACCTTCGACGACCGCGTGCCCACCGAGATCGTCCAGGACTTCACCACGGCCCTCGCCGACGCCTTCACCCGCGGCCCCAACGCCTACCTCGGCGCCGGCCAGCCCGCCCCGCGCCGGGCGGCCGGACGGTGGGTGGACCCTATCGTCCTCCAGAGCCCCGATCAGCTCGTCACCCGGTCGACGCGTCCCGGCTTCCTGTCACACGCCGAGGAGATGGACGAAACCGCGGAACGGTGGCTCTTCGAGTCGGGACCGCCGCAGCGCCGCTGGTACGCCAGTGCTTCCTCGCACGTGCCAGCGCCCCTGCTGGAGACGCTCACGGCCGCCGCCTTCGACCCGTCCCCGGTGCACCGGCACCTGCGGCGCGACGAGCTTGCGCGCCTGCCCGCGAGCGCCGCGGCGACGCCCACCGCGCCGAGCCCGCTGGAGGTCGCGCGCATCCGCGCCGCCACCGCCCGCTCCACCGCCGTGACCCGCGCCCCCGCCGCCGCGCTCGCCTACACCACCTCGACCCGGCCGTCGGCGCCCCCGAGGGTCGCCCTCGCCGGCCCCGCCCGCTGACGCCCACTAACCCTCTGGAGGACGCCGTGTCCGACGCCCCCGCCCTCGACCACGCGGACGCAATGATCGAGAAAGCCTGGGGACGCCCGATCGCCGAACTGCAGAAGGCCGCACCCCGTCTGCCCGTCGAGGACCCGATGCTGCGCTCGGCCATGCACCACCGGTCCCACCTCGTCGTCGTCTCCAACTCCATTGCCGTGCACCAGGAGCGGCTGCACGCACTCACCCGGCCCGGTCACGTCCCCGCCTTCTACGACCTCGACCGGATCACCGCCTCGGCGAGCGCCCTGCGCACGGCCCACGCGGAGAGCAACACCGCCCTCCAGATGATCCGCCACGTCGTCGACGCCCGCGAACTCGTGCTCAAGGCCGAAGGCGGCCCCGACGCCGAGCGCGTGCGGGCCGCCACGAGCCGGACCTCGCAGGCGCACCGCCCGCTCGGGTTGCCCACTGGCCAGCCCACCCCGCCAGCTCCGGCCGCGGCGGCCCAGCACGTGGCGAACCGGCGCTAGCCGCAGGTCAGTTCGCCTCCCGGCCGTGGTGGGCGCCAAGGTCGGTGGCGCCCACCACGCGGGCCAGCTCCTCCACGGTCAGCTCCACCCGCTGCCCGTCCGCCAGCCGCGCCTCCGCCGCCTTGTCCTGCTCCCGCTCGGTCCGGCTCGCGGTGCGCACGGCCCACTGGCCTTCGGCGATCACCGTGACGTCGCCCATCGTCCACGCTCGGCCCGCGCTGCGGATCTTGCGCTCCAGCGCCGCCATGTCCCGGCCTCTGCTCGCCGCCATCGCCTTCGTCCCCCTCCAGTCCCGTACGGCCCGACGCCGCAACCCTGGTTCAGCACCCCGGGGCCGCGATCCATTCCCTTCCAGTTCGCCCACGGCAGACCGCCGTACCCGGGGAAACGACTACGAGCTTCGGTACATCGCATGTCAACGTACTCATGTCGCCGAAACCGCAGGTCAACGAAGGGACCCGGCCCCCGTGAACACCCCCAGCAGCCTCCTGCCCACCCCCGTCCGCCCGACCGCAGAAGACCGCTCCTGGCTCTCCTCCGACCACAGCGCCGAGCCGGTCCTCACCTTGCTCGGCGGCCTCGGCTGGCCGAGGGTCGACAGCCCCGAGGCCAACGTGCACTGCACCAGCCCGGACGGGCGCGTATACGTCGGCTGGCTGCCCGAGGACCCCGGCGCCTGGAAGCGCGGCATCGTCTGGCGCATCCAGGTCCAGCCCGCCGACGCCACCGCATGGACCTAGGAGTTCGGCGTCCACACCCCCTCCGAGGCCGTCGCCGCCTTCCTCGCCGCGTTCATCGGCAGCCACACCCGCTGACCTGCGCCAACTCCCCTTTTCGGAGGACTTGTTGCCCACACCGCGGCTGGACCACCTCATCGCCTACGGCGCCGCGCGCAACGCGCTCGACTTCACCCTGGCCGACTCGCACATCGTGTGCGCGGACGACTTCTGCCTCTCGGTGCTCGCCCCCGACCCCGCCGACGTGTTCCTGCTGCCCGCCGTGACGTTGGAGGTCGGCTTTCCGACCCGGCGTCCTGAACCATGGGCCCGCTGGCGCGAGTACCTCGGACCAAGCGCGGACGAAGGCCACCCCACCGAATCCGTGTACCTGCACGTCCCGGTCGCGCTGGTGCGGGACCTGATCAAGGCCCACGGCGGCGAAGTCCCGCCCATTCCACGCCAGCGCTCCTAACCGACCACCCCGGCACGCGATTTCGGCGAAGGAGACCACCCTGACGATCACCATCGACCTCGCCCGGATCCCCGGCCCGGCCATCGGCGCACTGGGCCTGGCCAACGCCTTCTCCGTCCCGCCGCAGTCCGCCGCTTTCGCCCTCGGCCTCGCCCTCAGCGCGAGCGGCCTGCTGCTGGCCTTCGACGACGTCCACCAGAGCGGCCTGCGCCGGGACGCCCGTGTCGTCGCCCAACTCGCCAAATCACCCGATGGCGCACGGGTGCGCCAGATCGGCACCGCCCTCGGCCTGCGCGACGGCGCGGTCGCCAGATCCCTCGCCCGCCTGGCCGACGACGGCCTGGTGCTCCTCGCGGCCGAGGGCGAGCCGCTGCCCCTGCGCTGCTACCGCCTGGCCGGCTGAACCACCGCCGTCGCCCCGGCCCGACCCGGGGCACCCACCACGAGGGACACCGCCACGAACACCCATCGCGTCGACTTCCACCCGGTCATCGTCACGGCCGCCACCGATCACCGAGCCTCCCGCCGCGTCCTCGCCAGCCCGGCCCTTCGGATCGTCCGCGCCGATGAGGTCCGCCCCGGGGACCTCATCGTCTCCGCCTTCACCCCCGGCGGCCCGGGGCGTTACCAGCGCACCGACTACTTCGCCTGCGGCCCCTACCCGGCAGATCCCGGACCGTACGACCCGGCGTGCGGATGCGGCGTCTGCGGCCTGCCCGAGGTCGAGGGCCCGCAGGGCACCGTCGTCCTCGCCCGGAGCTACCCGTGGGAGTGCTGCGACCCGTGGCCCGCCGACGAACCCGTCCTCGTTCTCCCCCTGCGCCGGACACCGTGCTCACCCGCGTGAGGTTCCCGGCTCGACCCGCAACGCCCTCTCCGCCCCGACACCTGAACGGCCACCGTGCCGAGGAGACAACCGTGCCCCAGTACCTGACCGTCGCCCACCTGATCGCCCAGCTCCAGACCGTCGACCCAAACCTGCGCGTCCGCCTCGCCGTCAACCCGGACTGGGCCTTCGCCCACTACATCGGCACGGACGTCGTCGTCCACGACGGCATCGCCTACCTCGCCGAGGACGGCCAGGACAGCTACCTGCCCGCCGCCGTTCGCAACGAACTCGCCTGGGCCTGAACCACCGCCCGCACGAAGGAGACCCACATCCCGACCACCCACCGCCTCGCCCACCCACAGCCCCTCGACCGCATCGCGCTGCACCCCGTGCCGCCATGGGCGAGCGGAGCGCTCGTCCGCCGCGTCCCCACCGACCCCGATCGCCCCATCGAGGTCCTCTGGATCCCGGCCACCGCTTCCAGCCTCCCCTTCGGCCGCATTCTGCTGCGGTGGGAGAAGGCCCCCGAGGCCGGCTGGGACGTCACCGCCCACCTCGGCCTCGCCACCACCGACGTCCGCCTCGCCACCTGGCCCGCCGCCCCCGACGACTGGTCCCGCCTGGTGCGCCCGACCTTGTACGAGGTCACCGGCCTGTGTTCCGCCCTCGCCGTCGCCACCGCCGCCCTCGAACTCTCCAACCGCCTCGCCGACTCCTGAACACCACCGCAGAAGGCCGCCTAGTCCTGGCCGGGGGCTTCTCAGGTCGGTCGGGAGGTGATGGCTCCTTCACGGGGAAGGCTCCCGGCCTTGCGGCTACTTGAACGCCGCCACGGCGGCCAGCGCCGCGATCGCTGCGGCATTGCGCCGCAGCCACCAACCGAACTTCGGTTTCCGGGGCGGGGTGGGTCCGTCACCGTCCATACCGGCGTTCCTCCTTGTCTCCGGGATGCCCGAGCCGGATTGACCCGGGCCGGATTCGCGAAGGGCGGAGGCGCGCCGCAGAAGGCGACAACGGCACCGTAAACGGTCCCATGACGTCGTGCCAGATCGAAGCGGAGGCCGCGACAGAAAATCCGGCAGACCCTGCACCAGGACACACCCGTCGGGTTGTCCCGGTATACGGAAGGCCCGCCCCGGGCAGGCTGGTTGGGTTGTCCGGTCGATGTCCGGCCGGCTGTTGGAGGAAGGGAAACCCTATGAGGCAGGGTGCGAACGGGACCGACCACCGGGCGCTGGCCGACCGGCTGGCGCGGAAGGCGGACGAGCGGACCGGGGAGAACTACGTCACGGAGGCGACCGGGGAGGGCCTGGCCGCAGTCGCCCACGCCCTGCTCGGGAGTCTGCCGAGCCGCAGGAGCCCGCAGGTGTGGTTGTCGGTCCGCGCCGACGCGGCGGCCTCACGGATGCAGGTCCGCGGCGACCGGATCACCGCAGCCCGGGTGCGCGGGGGAGACGGGGAGTTCACGCTGGAGGTCTTCGTCGACGGCTTCGGCCCGGGCGGGCAGTGGTTCGTCGTGACCGAGGGCACCGGGGAGTGGTTCGAGCTGAACGCCGACGAGGCGCTGCTTACCTTGCTCGCCGAGACCGCCCGCGGCGACGAGGAGGACGTTCCGGCGGTCTTCCTGTTGGTCGGCGCGCCCGCCGACGGCAAGGACGAACTGATGGTGGACCGCAACTACTAATCCGGTCCCGAGACCTCCGGTCAGGTCAAGGCTCGTTGCACGGTCCCGGCGGGTCGGGTCCGGGTTTTCAGCCGCGGTGGCGGCTGGGAACCACGCCCCAAATCGTGTCCTCCGACAAGGGGCCCCACACCGAATCCCTACGTATACGAGCTTCCATTGCGCCCTCTCAGCGTTCATGATCCCGGCGCACCACTGTAGGCGTGCACCGCCAGGAGATCACTACCTTGCGGCAGACGCGGGGAGGGGTGCCTGGTAGCGTGGCTGGGCACCCCCTCTGCGTGTTTCACGAGCGCGGGATCACGGAGCCGCGATCGGTTCCGTCTCGTCCAGCACGCCCCACCACACCCGGCTCGTACGGCCTCAGGCATGGACCGTGCTCGCCACGCTCTGGCGGTCTCCGGCAGGGCGGCGCGGACCTGCGCTTGCAGGTGCCGCAGCCGGGTCGGGAGCGGCCGGCCTGGTGCGACTCGAGCCGGATGAGCGGCTCGGTCCTGGCCTCCGCCGGCTCCGGATTGCTCGTCACCACTCTGACGTCCCTCGCCCAACACATCGAAGTGCACTGGCACTGACGCCTGGACCGGCCCGCTGGTCCGCTCGGGGGTTCGGAGGCGGGCCGCTCCTTCCAGAGTGCGCACGTGCCTTTCCGGGCGCAGCCGGGGTTGGTCTGGGTGGTGTCAGCCGTCCGTGTCCAGCCCCGCGGTGGGATTCACGTCGTTCTGCTCGGCCGGACCAGGAGCGCCGCCCCGGGTAAGGGGACGCTCATGGCGCCGGGGTGCGGCAGCGAAGGTCCGTTTGATGGCGGTGCAGGGCCGCGGCGAGCGGGGTTGGGTCGATCCCCGGCGTGCGTCCGCAATCCGGGTCGCGGCAGGGCGGCGAGCGCGCGGCGCACCGTGGGGCACAGTCGTTGGGCTGGCCGGAGTCCGCCGTAGGGGGCGAGGGCGGCCCGTCCGCAGGTCTGGGTAGCCGGCGAGCTGGCGCGCCTGTTTACCAGTGGAGAGTACTTATTCCGAGGGCGTCGTATTGGTCCGGCGGCCAGCGTGTCGGTACCCGCCAGCCGTTCTCCCGGCGGAGCACGGCGGGTTGCCGTTGCGGCAGCGACGCGGCGAAGGCCCAGAGCCCGCACCACACCGCGGCGCGGGCCCTGGCTCATGTCCGGCGCCGGCGTCAGATCCCCACGCCTGCGGTACGCGCCATCACCCGGCCTGCGCGCCTGAGCATCGTTGCCGGCTTCAACTCCTTTTCCACGCGCAGAAGGTAGCCCGCAGGTGAGGAGGTCACTAGGGTGTCGCGCTCGCGGGCGGCGGCTTGGCGGGTCGCGAGGGCGGCGAACGCGATGCCGGTGCCGACTGCCGTGGCAGTTCCTCCCAGCAGCCAGGCGAGTCCGGCCCCGGGCACGGTCACCTCCGGCTTGACGGTGAGCGTGGTAAAGACGGTGTCCAGCTTCAGGCCGTTCATCGCCTTGCGGAGCGATTCCAGCGGCTGGGCGAGGTGGGAGTCGAAAGCCCCCTGGAGGTGCAGCTCGAAGGCCGCGCGGTCGGTAACCTCCTGCGTGGCGCCGACCACGTCGGCCGTTGCTGCCTCGACCGCTGCGGCGAATGCGGCGAACTCGTCGGCGTACTGTGTCCTCAGTCGGACGATCTTGTCCGCCGGGACGTGGCGCAGGTCTGCCGGTAGGACGCATTGCACAGCCATCATGGCCATCCTGGCTTGTGCAGCTTCCCGTCCGACCGTCGGCGCGGCGCCACCCAGGAGCGTGTCGGTGATGCGCTCGGCCGTCCACTCGCCTGTCGCGGTGTAGGCGTCCAGTTGGTCGGTGACCGGCGCGAACGCCGTCCGGCGCGCCAACTCCTCGGTGATCGCGCACTTGTATGTCCAGGCCAGAGCCGGGTCCACGACCACCCACGACACCTGTTGGTGCCCGACCATCTGCCGCCAGTCCCGGTAAGCGAGCCCGGCCTCCTCCAGCGCAGCCTCCAGCTCCGCGGGCACCTCCTCGGGGTAGAGGCCGGTCAGGTCTCGGGTGGTCGGGGCGAGCATCGGCGCCGACTGCCAGCGCGAAGTGAACCGGCGGTCTTCCACAGCGAAACGGGCGCGCAGCGCCTCTGCATTGTCCCGGATCGCTTCGACGAACGCCGGCGCGACCCTCGCGACAGCCGGCCGCGGATCGGTGTCGACGAGGAATCCCGAGCCCTGGTTGAGCTCCTTGATGACGTCGCGGTCTCGCACAGGAAAACCGGTCGGCACCACGCGGGCCAGGTTTCGCCAGTACAGCGCCGCCGCCTTCGCCCAGGACTCGTCTCGCAAGTGTACGTACGGGTAGTAGAGCCCGGTCTGCAGCGCCATCGATCGCCTTTCTCTCCCCCTGTCCCGACCAATCGTGATCAAGGACCCACAGAATGTTAAGCGTCAGGCTCCCCGCGTTGCCACCGGCACTCCAGGTACGCGGGGCACCTTCGGCCGCCGCCCATAGGGCTGGCGCGAACCCCTGGGACGGGAAGCCGCCAGCCCAGTCACGCGGCGCATCCCGCGCCCAGGGCGCGGGAATGTCGACTTCGCCCGCGATGCCGGTGAAGAGGCGATATTCCAGGCACGTCGTATTCCCCGGTGGTCACACTCCCCGCGCCACCAGCAGTGCTCCTCGCAGGACGCACTGCTGGCGCGCCGTTTCATTGCGAGCTCCCGGCCTGGGCTCCTCACGAAGGCCCAGACCGTGACCAGCGAGAACAAGCCGACCACGATCAGAAAGGCAACGACTGCTAGGTCTCAGCCAACGAGGGAGGCGGGCACTTTGCCCTGCAGCCAGTGCTTCAGGTCTAGCCCGTCCACCAAGGTGATAGCCGCCTCCTCCGCGTAGTCCCATGCGGGCTCCGTGAAACCCGTGAGGGCGACTACCCACACGTCATCGGCCTTGTGGAGCTGCCGAGCCGTCCCACCCACCTTGGTCAATTCGGGGAAGCTCACCTTGCTCGTCCAACGCTTGCACTGAACCACGAGCCTCCGGCCGGCGGCAGTCACGGCGATGACGTCCGCGCCGCGGTCATTGGTCTTTCCGTTCTCCTGCACGATGCTGCAACCCGCCAGGTACAGCAGATCCGCGATCAGGTGCTCGAACTGGGTGTGGTCAAGGCTATGGACATCCGCGAATGACCCTATGGTCAGCGGAAGGAAGTCGCGGGGCTTGCCTGGGCGAGCCCGCATCCACAGATCGTCGTCGCGGCACAGGGTCGCATCATCGCCGGCGGTGACGACCGCACAGTCGAAGTCAGAGGCTGAGTGCAAGGCGCGCAACGACGCCGGCCCCAATGCACCGACTGCCTCGACCACCCGCCAACTTCCATCCGGCCGGTACACAAGTTGGTGCCGCTGCAGCTCATTGGTGGGTATGAGCTGCTTCTCAACTGGCACGAACCGCTTGCCGCAGCGGGCAGCAACATCGTGAACCGCCCCCACCCAGCCGCCAGCCAGTCTGTGTTGGGAGCCATCAGCGCTGTCTCCGGTGAGCCTCACCGGCCTGCCGCAATACATGCATAGGTCCCAATTCCGGTCATTTCCCACGAGTCTGCCCCCTTGGCCACTGGGGCATGGATGCTACTGGTCACCCCTGACAAGCGGGCCTAGCCACCGAGAGGGCCACGACGGCCTAACCCCGAGCCCCGAGCCGGGAATGGACCGCCCTCCAGACCGGCGTGAGCAGCGCTGGCCGCCACTCGACGTCGACACGCTGCCGGGCGGCACCGGGCGCATGGCGGCCGCGCGGGCATCATGCAGTGCTGCATCCATTGCAATAGCGCTCGTTACCCCAGGTAGATGCCGACAAAGGTGCCGTCGAATCCGAGGGCCACCCGCGCGGCGTTGGTCGAAGGGTGGTGGGTCCAGGTCGGGTTGGCGATCAGGGCGTCGAAGTCCTTGCGGGTGATCTCCGGCTCCAGCCACTCGTTTCCGCAGCGGCAGCGCACCCATACGCTGCGGCGGTGGTTGAGCAGCAGCCAGTCGCGGCTGGCCCGGCAGGCGGAGCACGTCACCGGCATGCCGCGCAGCGCGAGTTCGGCCGGATGCAGGACGCCCCGGACAGCTTCCGGGCCGCTGGGGGTCTGGGTCTCGTACTCCAGTTGCAGGAGCGGGTCGGAGGCGGCCGGGACCGGGGTGGTGATCGGGGCCGGGGCGGTGGTGGTGTGCTCGGTGGTTCTGGTCACGGGCTCTCCGTTCGCGGTGCTCGGGTACTTGCGTGACACCCCGGTGGAGCCGGGTGTCGAGGGGTTTCGGGAAGGCCATCCGGCGGGTTGTCGGTTCAGCGGCGTGGTGCCGGGCGGCGCGGGTCAGTCGCGGGCTGGGGCGGTGCGGGCTGGGCGGTGCGAGCCTGTGCTGGCCCGGTCCGGGCCTGGGTGCTAGTGGCTGTACGAGTGCGGGGGTGTTCGGGGTTGGCGGGCAGGTCGGCGAGGCGGCGGATGCGCCAGACGAGGACGTCGGTGGTGTTGCGGGCGGTTTCCAGTTCCCGCCGGTCGACGGCCTTCTCCAGGAGGGCTTTGGGGTCGTGGCCTGCCTGCTCTGCTTCCGCGAGGACGGCGGCCAGGGCATCGTGCTCGCGGGTCGGGCCGGTCGAATTGCCGGCGGCGCCGAGGACGGTGCGGATGGTGGTGTCGTGGCGGCGGCGCTCGCCCTCCGGGAGGGCGCGGCCGTACTCGCGCATGGTGCGCATGGGGGTGGCAGCAGCCTGCTGGTAGGCGGCCCGTAGGTGGTCGGCGGCCTGGCGGGAGGCGGCGGCCTGCTGGGCGTGGCCGCGGGCGGAGTGCCAGCGGGCGGCGGCCAGGGTAACCAGGACGAAGGTGGACAGGACCATAGCAGTGGCGCCGCCGTCCTCTCCACGGCCGAGCGCGCTGCCGGCGTGGACGATTCCACGGGCGGCCGAGCGCAGGGCGCGGATGTCGGCGGTCTCGGCGCGGACGTGGCTGCGGGTGGCGCGTTCGAAGGCACGGGCTGCGTCTCGCAGTTCGGCGCGGGTGGCGGCCGGGGAGGTCTGGGCGAGGGCGTCGAGAAGTTCACCGGCGCCGACGAGCTGGGCAGCGGCGGCCTCATCGTCGTCCTGCTCGAGGACGTCGGCGGCGCGCTCGGCGGCGTGGGCGGCGTCCCGGCGGCGGCGCGCGGGAGCAGAGCGGTCGGACCGGTCCGGCCTGTTGTCCGGCTGCGGAGTGTCGGTGGCGGGTGCGGCGTCAAGGCGGTAGCGGATGCGTGGGAGAGAGAGGTCAGGGGCCAGGGTGCTACCGGAGAACCAGATCGGCTCCTTGCCGGCGTTGCGGTCGCCGGGCAGGGCGACGTTGTATCCGAGGACGTCGCCGGAGGGGGCGTGGCGCAGCTTCACTCGCAGACCGGCCTCGCGTAGGCGGGTGAAGAACTCAGCTTCGGTGGCGGCCCCGGCGACAGCCTGGCGGACGGCTTCACGCAGGGCTTCGCGCGGGGTCTCGGTGCGGCCGGTTCGCTGGGCCTTGAAGTGCTCCTGGCTGGTGGGGGTCTTGGCGGCGCTGCCGTCGCCGGGGTTGAGCTGGCGCAGGCCGTACTCCTTCTCGATGGCACGGGCCTCGGCCTGGGCCTTGCGCCGGTCGAAGGAGAGGTTGGCGAGGCGGCCGTCCTGGCGGACCAGGGTGGCGGCGATGTGGATGTGGTCGTCGGCGTGGCAGACGGCGACCCAGCGGCAGGCGGCAGTGTCGCCTTCGGGGGCGATGCCGGTGGCGTGGACGATGCGGCGGGCGATGGCGGCCCACTCGGCGTCGTCCAGGTGCCGGTCACCGGGGGCGGTACGGAGCGAGCAGTGCCAGATCTTGTTGGCCGGCGCGCGGGTGCCGAGGGCCTTGACCGGCTGGTCGAGCTGGTTGGCGAGCTTAGCGACCTGGTGCCGCTCCGGGTTGGGGCCCGGGTCGGGCGCGAAGCCGTTCCACGAGGCAACGAGGTGCTGGTCGGTGTGTTCCTCGTGCTTGCCGGGTCCGAAGAGGTAGTCGATAAGAGGGAAGGCGCGGTCTGTGCCGATGCGGATCTTGGGGATCACCGTCGGACCATCCAGGACACCGCCTCGTCGACCGCGTCGATGGAGGCTTCGACACGGGCGAGGAGCTGCCGAACCTCGGTGCCCGGCTGGCCGCCGGCGTTGACGTAGTGGGCGAGCTGGTTGAGGTTGTTGCCGACCGCGCCCAACTGCCTGTTGGACTCCATGAGTTCCTGGATGCCGCGCCGGTAGTCGGCGACGGCGGCGCTCGGGTCGGTGCTGGTAGCGGCGGCGAGGGTGGCGGCAGCGGAGAAACCGCCCGGGGCGAGGTCGGCGTGGTCAGCGGCCTGCTGGACTGCGGCCCACTCGGCTTCGCTGAAGCGCAGGCTGACGCAGGTGCGACGCTGGGTGGCGTGGCGGGGACGGCGGCGGCGCGAGGTGGCACGAGCGGTGGCTGGCGCGCTCTCCTCCTCTGTCGGCACCCCCGGGCCGACTCCCCGGTCGGCGGCAGGCCCCCCTGGGTCTGCCGCCGACCGGGCTGCCGCCGTCCCGTTCGGGGCGGTGGCGGGGTAAGCATGGCCTACCCCACAACTTGCTCCGCCAGGAGCCTGATCACGGGCACGCTCCCGTCCCGCCGTGCTCCCCTCCGACCCGCCTGCGCTCACCGGCTGGCCTCGTTGTCGCGCTGGCGGATCTCGCGGAGGAGGTCCTCGACGAAGTCGAGCGCGAGGACGGGGTGGTGGAGGGTCCAGGGGCGGGAGTGCCGGCCGCATTGAACACTTCGGGTGCCGTCAGAGCCGGTTTCGACGCGGTAGAGGTGGCCGCGCTGGAGCATGACGGCAAGCCAGGAGTCCGCCTCGGCCCAGGTGGCGGGGGTGGTGCGCATGGTGGGTGCCCTCGTTCGGTCGTGGTTGGAGTGGGTGACCAGCCGGGGTGACCGGATCGGTCACCCCGGCGGCAGGGTGTCGGTCAGGACCGACCGGCGGTGACCGGCTGACCGTGCTGGTCGCGCAACTGGGCCATCAGCTGGGTCAGGGTCGCGCTGGACAGCGGGATCTGCTGACCCCGGATCGCCTGGGCGACCACCCGGCGGGTCAGCTTGTCCTCCGCCTCGACTGCGTCGCGGGCGATGGCCAGCAGTTCCTCGGTGTCCAGGTCAGTGCGGCGGTCAGCACTCTCCCGGTCAGTGACCTGCTGACCGGTGACCGGCTGACCGGCTGTCTCGACGAGGCTGACCTGCGGCGCGGTGACCTGACCGAGGACGGCCGGTCGGCTGGTGATCGGCTGGGCGGCACCGGGGTGACCGCCCAGGCCAGCGGGCTCGGTCAGGCTGGCCGCGCCGACCGGGGTCAGCTGCGGCGGACTCTCCGAGGCCGTGACCGGACGGCTGACCGGCTGACCGGCACCGAGGTGGCCGGTCCTGTCCTGACCACCGGTCAGCGCACCCGGTCGCTCGGTCAGGTCAACATCGACGGCGACCTGACCGAGGTCGGCTTCGGTCACTCGGTCAACCCGGCTGTCCGGGTCAGCCGGGTTGACCTGTCCGCGGGCGATGAGGATGTAGAGGTGGACGGCTCCGGCCAGCGCGAGCGGGGCGATGGTGGACAGCACGGCGACCACCGTGTCGCTCAGCCGGAGACCGCTGGCGACGCTCTGCTGGTTCAGGCGGATCGCGTGCAGGGCGTTGGCCCACAGGCTGGCCCCGGTGGCTGCGCCGAAGAGCGTCCAGACGTAGATCCGGGCCCGCAGCGGGGCGTCGCGCAGCACCAGGAGGGCGCGCACCCCGTAGGAGATGAACCCGTCGATCACGAGCGGGAATAGGTAGGTGAGGAAGCCTCGGACGTGGATGGCAACGGCCATCTGTTGGAGGGCGTCGTACGAGAGCGCGCACCCGGCGGCGCCGAGGGCGATGACGACGGCCCGGTCCCAGCCGGTGACGTGGGCGGTGGTCGGCGTGGTGGTGCTCATGCGGCCGTCCCGAAGTCGTCGCGGCCGAGCTGGTCGGTAGCGCCGGTGCCGGCCGTCGCAGCGCGGGAGGCTTCCTCGGCGATCTGCCGGTGGCGGATCGCCCGGCGGGTCTCGCGGTAGAGCTTGAGGGCGTGCTCATCGGTGATCTTGAGGAGCCAGGCGAGTCGTTCGACCGGGACGCCCTGGCGGTACCCGGCGAGGGCGACCGCTCGGCGCTCGGCCTTCGTGAGGTGGACGTCGCGTCCGGCCAGGGTGGCGTTGACCCGGCTGTAGTCGAGACGGTCGGCGATCTTGGCGTGCAGGGGCTCGCGCTCCTCTCCAGTGAGCCCGCCCCTGACGCCGTGGGTGTCGCCTGTCTCCAGGGCGGCATCCAGGCAGGCGCGGGCGACGGGGCACTGGGCGCACAGCCCCTTGGCGGTGGCGATCTTGTCGGCTTCCTCCGGCCCTGGGAAGAAGGTCTCCGGGTCGACGGGGTTGTACTCGCTCGGGTTGCAGGCGGCCTGGTCCTGCCAGGTGTGGTCGCCGAGGCTGCGGTGGCGGGCAGGGGTCGCGGTGGTGGTCATGCGGGGTGTGCTCCGATCGCTCTCCGCACGCAGGTCGGCGTCGGCGGAGGGGTGCGCTGGGTCGGTGAAGGTTCGGCGGCTCGCCGTGGGGCCGCCGGGCACGGCGGCGGTCAGGCGGCGCGCTGGAGGCGTCTGCGGTCGACCGGCTCGAAGGAGACCCGGGTGGTCATCTGTGCGAGCCGGGAGGTGACGCGGTCACCGAGGCAGGTGCGGAGGTCCTTGATCGGCAGGTTGCTGGTGATCAGGGTCGGGAGCATGTGGTTGTAGCGGCGGTTGATCAGCCGGTAGGTCTGCTCTTCGACGAACTCGGAGCTCTTGGCGGCGCCGAGGTCGTCGAGGATCAGCAGCGGCACCCGGCTGTGGGCGGCAAGGACCCGCTCGGCGTCGGTGTCGGAGCTGGGCCGCAGCTCCGCGTAGAGGTCGGCGGCGGTGGTCGCCCGCCAGCGCACGCCGATGCCGGCCTGCACCAGGGCGCGGACGGCGCCGTACGCCTCGTGGGTCTTGCCCGCGCCTACGACCCCGGCCATCAGCAGGCTCGGGCCGGTGGCGACCTGGCGGCGGGCGCCGAGGCTGGGGGCGACGGCCTGGACGGCAACCTGCCGGACCCAGGCGATGACCTGCGGGTGCTCGGCGACCGCATCGCGGTAGCGCGGCGGCATCCCGGCGGACAGCGCGTCCTCCGGCGAGTACGGCTCCGCCTCGTCCGGGAGGGCGTCGACGGTGGCCTGCTGGATCCCCCGGGCGGCGAGGATCCGGGCCATCCGGTCGAGCACCGAGGGGCCGTCGGCGAGGGTCTGCGGGTCGCGGTGGGTGCGCATCACAGCTCCTCGGCATAGGCGGCGACGGCGTCGACCGGGTTGGTCCACGCCTGGTGAGCGGGCACGTTAGGCCGGATTCCCGGCCGCGCCAAGCCGGCGCCCTGTGCGTTCATGGCGTCGTTGACCAGGCTCGGCAGCCGCGACGGGTGACCCTGGATCTCAGCGAACCGCCACAGCCCGGACCGGACGTGCTCAGCCGCGATGCCTTCGTCCAGCAGGGTCTTGACGACCTTGCCGAGGTGGCCCAGCACGCTGCCCGGCGGGCGCTGGCTGCAGGCGACGACGTACTCGCCGACCAGCTGGTTGGCCGAGACGGTGTCCGCGTCGGGCGCCTGGCGCCCCGTAGGGAAAGAAGATCCAGGATCCAAGATCCTAGATCCAGGCGCCGAGGGCTCCGGGAGGGTTCGGCGAGCCTTCGGGGAGTCCTCAGCGAATGCCTCCTGACCTGCGGTTTTCTTGGGAGCCGATGCCGCCTCCTGGCCAGCAGCTGCCTCAGCGTCATCGCCGGAAGCGAAGTGAGCGGGCAGTACCGACAACAGTTCGGGGAGCTGGTCGAGCCCGGCGGGAGCGTTCGCCGAGGTTTCGGCGAACTCGCGGCGAGCACTCGAAGCTCGCTCAGCGATGGCTCCCCGGGTGTCGACGAGGGCGGCCCGCTGGATGCAGGGGCCCTTGCAGACGCCGCACCGCTCCGGCTCGCAGTGCGGGCACGCGGGCAGCCGGGACAGGCTCGGCTTGTCGATCTTCTGGTGGTTGTGCCAGGTCGGGTAGTGGAAGTAGTTGCGGCCGTCGCAGCCGGTGTACCGACAGATCGCGCCGACGGCGGCGAGCTGCCGAAGGTGGTCCTCGACGTCAGCCCGGCTGATCTCGTCGCGCAGCGGCCAGATCAGGCCGTAGATGATCGCGGCCTGGTCGCGGTGCCTGCCGTGGTCGTCGGCGTGGTTGGTCATGCCGAGGAAGGTGATCATCGCCGGTACGGACACCTCGGCGAGTGTCTCGGAGACCCAGGTCTCCGGCTTGACCGATCGGATGCGAGCCATGTCAGCGGCCCCGAGCGGCGAGGGCGAACTCTCCGGTGCCGAGGTCCAGCGCGTGGGGCAGGCTCCAGTCGGCGTCGGGCCACGTCCGCAGCACCCAGCGGGCGGCGACCTTGGCGGTGACACGAGTGATGTCGATCGGGCGACCTGCTGTGTCCACTGCGGAGGCATGGGGGTGGGGCCACCGATGCTTCGGATCGGTCAGACTGATCCGAAGGGTGGCGGCGCCGGGGATCATGTCGTTGAGCTGGGACGCGAGCCGACGGTGGCGGCCTTCATCCGGGCGCGCGGTTCCGCTGGGCGTGGCTGGCATGCGATACTCCGTGGCTCGTAGGAGCGCACGCAGCGGTCTCGTGCAAAGAAGTCCCGCTGCGTGCGTGGTTGTGAATCGGCACCCTTCGGGGTGCCGGCCCGGCGTCTGGGAGTTGGTAGCTCCCGGACGCCGGTCTCATTTCCGCTCGGTTCTGGGTCCATGCAAGGTGCGGCTGGGGCCAGCCTGCTGGCCCCGCCCCGGGCCGCTTGCGGGAGCAGCACCATAGGGGGCACCTGCGCGGCCAGTCCAGAGCGTTTGCCTGGCGCCCCACCAGGGGATTTCCACTGCTGAGCCCGCTTCGGCAGGATCAACGTACACTCCAGTTGCGCCTCCGAGTCAACTGCTGTGTCGAGATTTGAGCCTCAGGGGGCGAGACCACACACTGCAGTGGCTACACTGGTCGTGACGACAGGAGGTGGGCATGATCAACGGAGCAGGGCGAACGTTCGCCGACCGGCTAGACAAGCTGTTCCGGGAGGTTCACCCAAAGGGTCGCGGCGCATACACGTACGCCGAGGTGGCCAACGCCATCAAGGAGGCCGGCGAAGGCGCCATCACCGCCAGCGGCATCCAGCAACTGCGTACCGGTGCGCGAAGCAACCCCAAGATGGCCACCATCAAGGCCCTCGCCGACTTCTTCGGCGTGCCCGCCGGCTACTTCTTCGACGATGAGGTGGCCGAGCGCACCGCCGCTGAGATCCAGCTCGTCGCCGCGATGCGGGACCAGCAGATCGCGACGGTCGCCCTTCGGTCCGCCGGCCTTTCCACCGCGAGCCTCAAGATGGTGCACACCGTCATCGAGCAGGCTCGAGTGCTGGAAGGGCTCCCGTCCGACGATCTTCCAGGCGTCGACCTGAGCGAATAGCCGCTCAGTCCATGCGCATAAGGATCATGAGTCGCACGGTGGTCCGCCGAAGCGGCGCGAGGACCATCATCCGGACGGCGATCTCCTGCTCGCCGTGATACGGCAGCCGGAGCCGCCGAATGTCGCCGTCCGGATGATGGATCAGCTCCGCGTGCTCCCACATCTCCCGCGCCTCCGGGCTGCCTTGGAGAATTTCGCGCGCAACCTGCTGGAGATCCGCCTTTTCAGGATTCTGGAGGCAGGCGTACCGCAACTGAGCAAGCATCGGGCCGGCCCAGTCCTCTGCCCACCGGACGAGCTGAACGCGCGCCTCTGGGTACAGGAAAGCCCACTTCATGACATTGGGCTCGTAGGGGATCCAGGGAAACCACTCGATTTGGGGCTGGTTGTGCCCAAAGACGTTCCACGCCTCATCCGACAGATAGGCGGGATTGGGAAGTTGGTTATCCAGCAATTGCTGCATCCCCTCGTCGAGGATCTTGACTGCTTCGGCGTCGACGACTGGACGCTGGCGGGGCGAGTGCCCCACAGTCCTCAGATACAGCACCTCGCGCTCCGCCTCGGACAGCCTCAAGGCTAGGGCGAGCCGGTCGAGAAAGGCCGGACTAAAGTTCGCTTGGCGCCCAAGCTCCAGCTCGCGATACCAGCGATCAGTCACGCCGGTGAGCCAGGCAACGTCCATCTGAGACAGCCCCGAGCCGCGCCGGCCCTCACGGACCAGCCCCGGAATTCGTCGAGGATCCACGCGCGCACGCCACGAACGCAGAAGCTCACTCAGGGACTGCGCGGGATCATCATGCAGACCCGACCCGATTCCCGGATTATCCACAGCCGAGAGCTTATTCCTCCGCTCCCGATTTCCAGGCTCCTCTGAAGTCGTGGCGCAACTCACAGATCAACTGACATTTTGTCAGAACGTCTGATTTGCACTTCGCTCGCTACTCAGCGCATGCGAATGTTTAACGTTCCACCGCCTGCCACCGCTGGAATGCAACGGGCGTAGACCGCCATGACTAAGGGTCGACTACGCCCAGCAATCGGCGTGCGGCGCATCTCGCGCGCCAAGGTCGGCGAGGTGATCTGGCGGCTCCTCGTCACGATGCGTAAGCGGAAGCATGATTTCCCGGAAGCGTCACTTCCTCTTAGTGCCCGGCATGGTTAGAGCGCAGGTTCGAGTGTCCTCCGGCGCAGAGCTGTGACGGACTGCCTGCCCCCACCTGTCGTCGTCAGCGCGTGTACGGGAGAAGCACCATGTCGGGTCGTTCTGTTCTGGTCATCGGCGGAAGCCGCGGGATCGGTCTTGAGGTCGCTCGCCAGATGGCCGACCACGGAGACCATGTGGCGGTCACCTCCCGGTCCGGCGAGGCTCCTGCGGGGCTGTTCGCCGTGAAGTGCGACGTGACGTCGCCTGCGGATGTCGAGCAGGCGTTCGCGGCAGTGGAAGCCGAGCATGGCCCGGTCGAGGCGGTCGTCGTCAACGCTGGCGTCACCCGCGACACCCTCCTTCTCCGTATGTCAGAGGACGACTGGGCTGCGGCCATCGAGACCAACCTGACCGGGGCCTTCCGATGTGCCAAGCGAGCCCTGCGCTCGATGCTGCGCGCACGGCGAGGCGGCAGGCTGGTGTTCATCTCGTCGGCGGTTGCGCTAGCGGGCGAGGCCGGCCAAGCCAACTACGCCGCGTCCAAGGCCGGCCTGATCGGGTTCGCCCGCTCCGTGGCTCGGGAGTACGGCAGCAGGGGCATCACCTCGAACGTGGTGGCCCCCGGGCTCACGGCGACCGATATGACCGCCGTCCTGGGCCGGGAGCGGCTCGACGAGATCGTCGCCCGGGTTCCGCTGGGCCGAATCGCCCAGCCCAGCGAGATCGCGGCGGCGGTCCGCTTCGTGGCAAGCACCGAGGCCGGCTACATCACGGGGGCGGTCATCCCAGTCGACGGCGGCGCCGCCATGGGTCACTGACGCTCCTTCCCGGACGCGGGCTTCAAGTCCCGCACCGTGCTGATCGCCCGACCACATCCTGTACGGGTTCCCCAACAGGCTCGTCTTCTTCCAGGGGTGACCATGGACAGCAGCCAGCTCCGAGCTGCATGCGAGCAGCGCCTCGCTCTCCTCGAACTGCCCCATCGCTTCGGCACCCAGCAACTCCGCGAGGCGGTAGCCACCCTGCGGGGCAAGCCGATCGTCTTCCGCCAGCTCCCGGCAGACGCCGGCGACTCCACGCCGTGCGGCATCCGAGTCGAGACGCCGTCGGCCGACCTGCTCTTCGTCGAGCAGGGCACATCCGCCGCGCACCAGATGCACATCCTGGCGCACGAGATCAGCCACATCCTCTGCGACCACCCGGGTTCCCTGGCTCTGGGCGACGGCGTCGCCGAGAGCATCGGGTTCAACCCGACCCTCGCGCTGCGGATGTCGGGCCGCACCACCTACACCACAGCAGACGAGCGCGAGGCCGAACTCCTGGCCACGCTCATCCGCCAGCGCGCCTACCGCGAGAGGCTCCACCCATCGCCTCGTCCGGCTCGAGCCGACGAGCGCTGGGACGCCATCTTCTCCTGACCCTTCCGAGGAACTCACGTGATCAGCGCCATCTTCGACGGGATGCCCATCCTCCTGCTGGCAGCTTCCCTCTACTGGGCGCTCAGACGCCGACCAGGACAGCGCCCGGCCGGCACCCTGAGCATGTCCGCCTTCCTCGCCTGCTTCGCCGTTGCCTTCAGCGCCTACGCTCCAGTGGTTCGCAAGCTGGAGGACTCAATCGCGCTCGACTTCTCCCGGCTGGTGAGCAACTCCGCGACCCTGTCCGCGGCGGCGAGCGTGACCTCGGTCCTACTCTTCCTCAATTACCCTGCGGCGGAGGCCCGCCAGCGGCTCCGGATCCGTCTCCGACTCCTGGCCCTTGCCGTCGCGACGATGACAGCGGCCTTCGCGCTCACCCCGCCCTCCCTCATGTGGAGCGCCTCCGAGCGCCAAGGCTCCCTCGACGAAGCCCCCGTTACCCTGCACCTGTATTCGCTGGCCTACATCTGCTTCCTCGCCTACGCGATCTTCGACTGCCTCGCCCAGACCTGGACCCGGTCGCGCACCGCCACTCGCACCAGCCAGCGAGTCGGGCTTCGCGCCACCGCCGTCGGCTGCGTCTTCGCTCTCGTCTACACGACGTACAAGACGATCAATGCCGTTGCAGCGACCTTCGGTTGGGAAGCGATCCCCGGGCATGACCGCTGCACGAGCCTGATCACTCCGGTGAACTGTGCCTTCGCTGTCACCGCTCCAGCAGTCAGCGTGCTGCTCATCACCCTGGGCTTGACCCTCCCCGCGCTCCTCTGGCCGCTGACGCGCTACCTCCAGCAGCGCTGGGAGCTTCGGTCACTCGCCGACCTCGAGCCGCTCTGGCGCGACCTCACCGCCGCGATGCCCGGACTCGTCCTCCAACCGGACGCCGGCACGGCCGAAGCCGACTTCCTCCTGCAGCGCCGAGTCGTTGAGATCAGCGACGCCGTCCTCACTCTCCAGCCCTACCGGTCGCTCGCGGTTCAGCAGGCAGCAACCCAAGAAGTGGAACGCCATGGACTCGCTGGCGCGGCCGAGGGCGGTGCCGTGGTCGAGGCTGCGGTGCTGGCCGTCGCCCTGCGGACGATGGTCGGCGGTGGCTGCCCCGAACCCGAGCGTGCTCCGCAGGCGCCCGGCACTGAGGCCCGCGCGGGAGACCTCCGCGCCGAGACGGCCTGGCTACGCTCGGTCGCGCGGGCCTACGCCGCGAGCAGCATCGTCCAATCCGTACGACAGCCCTCCCTGGTTCCCGAGACCGCGAACGGATGACCATGAGCACTCCCTTCCAGGATCCCGACTTCCTCCGCGACCCGTACCCGACGTACGAGGCGCTCCGGCGCAACGGCGCTGTACAGAAGCTCCCAGGCACCGGACACAAGGCCGGCTACGTGGTGACCGGCTACAGCGAGGCGAAGCAGGCACTCGCCGATCCTGGGCTGTCGAAGGACACAGCGCGCTTCTTCGCGGGCAAGGAGACCAGCCGCAGCCTCCACCCCGCCGTTTCGCAGAATATGCTGGCCACGGATCCGCCGGACCACACCAGACTGCGGCGCCTCATCACGAAGGCGTTTACTCCCGGTGCCGTCGACCGCCTGCGCCCGTACATTGTCGACCTCGCCGACGAGCTGCTCGAATCGTGGATGCCCGGAGACCAGGTCGACATCATCGAGAGCCTCGCCATCCCGCTGCCCGTCACCGTGATCTGCCAGCTCCTCGGCGTCCCGGCTGCCGACTGGGACCGCGTTCGGGCGTGGTCGAGGGACCTGTTTGCCGCCGACGACCCCCAGCGGATCGACACCGCCTCCCACGCCCTCGCCGAATTCATGGCCGCGCTGGTCTCAGCCAAGCGCCGCTCCCCGGACGACGCGCTGCTGTTCGCCCTGGTCGCTGCCCGGGACAGCGACGGCGACCAGCTGACCGAGCAGGAGCTGGTCTCGTTGGCGGTGCTGCTCCTGGTCGCCGGACACGAGACAACCACCGCCGCGATCGGCAACGCCGTCCTGGCACTCCTTCAGCACCCTGACCAGCTAGAGCTTCTGCGGTCGGACCCGAACCGAATCGAGAGCGCGGTCGACGAGCTCCTGCGCTACGACTCCGCGGTCGCCATCGCCACCTGGCGCTGGGCTCCCGAACACGTCCGAGTCGGCGAGACGGACATTCCGGCAGGCAGCCCGGTCTTCGTCAGCCCGGGCGCCGCCAACCGCGACCCCGCCCGCTTCGCGGACCCGAACCGGCTCGATCTCGAGCGGGGAGACGCACACGCGCACCTGGCCTTCGGCCACGGCATCCACCGGTGCCTCGGCGCACCGCTCGCTCGCGCCGAGGTGGCTACCGCGCTACGTGTGCTTCTCACACGCTTCCCCGAGCTTCGACTCGCCCAGCCCGCCGACCAGCTCCGCTGGCGCCACTCCCGGCTCATCCACGGGCTGGAATCGCTCCCGGTCCTGCTGTAGGACGGCAAGCGCCCCTGGCCTTTGAAGTGCTCAGCGACCCAGGTCGTGATCGGGCTGTTAGTAGTCAGAAGGGAGGTTCGAGATCGCCGCGGCCATCGCTGTGTGGCCCGCAGTCCCAGGGCTCCTCCTGGAAAGGTTCAATGTCGGTGACGTCGTGGCCCCATGCTTCGAGGGCCTTCCAGGCAACGCGCCGGTTAGGGTCGTCGCTGCTGGTGTCTAGGATGCGGCGCGCGTGCACAGCGAGGTGATCGCGGTGCTGGGCAAGCGCGGGGTGTTCGGCGAGGATGAGCGCGGCGAGGCCAGCGGCTTCGCGCACGTCCTCGTGACTGTCCTGCAGGAAGGGCGCAACGGCTCGATAAAGCATCGGGCGCAGGTCCCGGAAGGCTGCCAGCGTGGTGCCGTGGGTGAGGAAGCCAGGGAAGTACTGCTCGGTGCGGTCGACAATCTCGTCGGAGGCGTCGTAGGCCGTGGAAGCCAACCAGTTCAACAATGTCGCGCGGATGGGGACGTTGCGATACGGCCGGAGGGTCATGGCCGCCGGGTGGGCGAGGATGCCGGCGACATACATGGCGACGGGGGCGGTGGCTTCGTAGATGCTGTTCTGGTGGCCGACCAGCTCACTCAGTTCCGACAAAGCGATGACCTGCACCTTGGGATCAGGCTCCAGCAACCGTGCCAGGACTTTGGGAAGGCATTCACCGTTCCCGAAAGCCGTCTGGAGCGAACCCCAATCAGTCTCCGCTAGGACTAGCTGGTAGGGCGGCAAGTCAGGCTCGCGGGGCGCCCCGGCCTTGGAGCTGCTGTGGTTCACAGGCCAAACCTAGACCAGACTTCTGACACGATTCCCGTCCGGGCAGTTACGTAGTCGGACAGGCGGTCCAGCAGAGCGCCCTGGCCAGACCCCTGGTCCTCGCCGCAGGCGTAGACGCGGGCTTCGGTGCCGGCCGCGAGGAGGTCACCGGGGGTGAGTCCGCGGGCGGCTAGGAGTTCGGTCTTGGCGGCGACAGTGATGCTGCTGGCGTCGCGGCGGCTGATCACAGTTCCTGGCTCCGGATGACGACGATGCGGCTCACATTGTCTTTGCACACGCCATCGCCTTGCCGGAACGTCGGCGCTCTACAGCCTCCACGCCCTACTCATGGCCCGAAGAGCCTCATGGAGCGCGCGTTCTTCTCGAAGCCGAGCGAACGGTACAGCTGTGCGCCGTCCGTGCTTGCGTTGAGGCTGACCAGCCCGCACCCCTGCTCCCAGAACCAGTCAAGGAGTCTGGTCGTGACCGCCCTGCCGTTCCCTTGGCGGCGGTAGCCCGGTGTCGTCAGGACGAGGTGCACGTACCCAGTCCGGCCGCTGTACGTCGGTCCGGGCGGCGCTTGGTAGATACTTCCGAGTGCGACCGAGACGAGACAACCGGCTGGCCCGTCGACGACGAATCCGGCCATGTCCTCAGCGCGGACAAGCCCATCCACCAGGTAGGCGATGAGGTCCTCGAACCACCGGCCAGTCGGGGGTGCCTTGATCATCTCCGCGCGGAGGCGCGCTATCGACAGCGCATCTGTGCCCGTCGCTCTCCGTACATCCACATCGGCTCATCCTTCGATCGGGTGAACTCGCGATACGCCTCTGGACGCCCGGGGCGCCGCCCCTATCCATCATCAGGTCAACATCGATCACGGTGAACGGCAACTCGAACCCACGGGCGCCGCTACCGTGTTCGCATGACTGTTGCCCCTTCGCCTGTCCGCGTCCGCTTCGCTCCGAGCCCTACTGGCATGTTCCACGTCGGTGGCGCCCGCTCGGCCCTCTACAACTGGGCGACCGCACGACAGCGCGGCGGCAAGTTCGTCCTGCGGATCGAGGACACCGATGCGGCTCGTAACCGCGAGGAGTGGACCGAGGGAATCATCAGCGCGCTCGCTTCCATCGGCATCTCGAAGGCGGACCCGGCGTTCGAAGGCCCCTACTTCCAGTCGGAGAACGAGACCCGGCACCGTGAGGCCGCCGCCGGACTGTACGAGGCCGGCCGCGCGTACTACTGCGACTGCACGCGCGAGCAGGTGGCCGAGCGCACCGGTTCCCAGCAGCTCGGCTACGACGGGTTCTGCCGCGAACGCGGCCTGGGCTTCGAAGCCGGCCGGGCCCTGCGCTTCCGCACCCCGGACGAGGGGGTCACCGTGGTGGTCGACCTGATCCGCGGCAACCCCGAGTTCCCCAACGCCGCCATCGAGGACTTCGTGATCGCCAGGGGCGACGGCAGCCCGGTCTTCCTGCTGGCCAACGTGGTCGACGACCTCGACGAGGGGATCACCCAGGTGATCCGCGGCGAGGAACATCTCTCGAACACCCCCAAGCAGCAGCTGCTGTGGCGCGCTCTGGGCGCCGAGCCCCCGGTGTGGGCGCACCTGCCGGTCATCGTGAACGAGAAGCGGCAGAAGCTCTCCAAGCGGCGCGACAAGGTGGCTCTGGAGGACTACCTGACCGAGGGCTACCTGCCGGAGGCGATGGTCAACTACCTGATGCTGCTGGGCTGGGGCCCGAAGGACGACATCGAGATCCGTCCGTACGCCGAGCTGGAACAGCTGTTCCGCGTGGCGGACGTGAACGGCTCCTCGGCGTTCTTCGACATCAAGAAGCTGGCCTCGTTCAACGGCGAGTACCTTCGGGCACTTCCGGTGGACGAGTTCGTGGCGGCGTGCGCGCCGTGGGTGTCCGCGCCTCGGGTCCCGTGGTCGGCGGACGCGTTTGATCCGGCGCAGTTCGCCGCCGTGGCCGGCCTGGCGCAGACGCGGATCTCGGTGCTGTCGGAGATCACCGCGTACGTCGACTTCCTGTTCCTGGACGAGCCGGTGCGCGACGAGGCGTCGTGGGCGAAGGCGATGAAGGAGGGGTCGGCGGACCTGCTTCGGGAAGCGCGGCGGCGGCTGGCCGAGGCCGTGTGGGAGACGGCCTCGCTCAAGGCGGTTTTGGAGGAGACGGCGGCCGTCTTCGGGTTGAAGCTGGGCAAGGCCCAGGCTCCGGTCCGGGTGGCAGTGACCGGCCGGACGGTGGGGCTGCCGCTGTTCGAGTCGTTGGAGGTGCTCGGCCGCGAGCGGACCCTGGTGCGCCTGGACAAGGCTCTGGCCGAGCTGGCGTGATGCGCGGGGGCCCGCACGCCCTGGTGGTGGCTGTGCGGGCCTTGCTCGTCTTCCGGTTGCTCAGCGCAGGTCGACGAGGCGGTGTTCGGTTCCCTCCGGTTCGGCAGGCATCGACCACAGCGGGCAGACCGGGATCGTGGTGCGGTCGCAGTCGCTGCTGACCAGGGTCTTCTGCAGGTGGTCGTAGGCCGCGCAGCCGCCTCCGCAGGTGGAACTGTGCGGGCAGGTTCGGCAGTTCGCGGAGATAGTGTTGACGAGGGTGAGTTCGCTGATGCCGTCTTGGAGGCGAGGATGGATCGCCCCATTGCGGAACTCGCCATAGTGAAGGTCGGTGTCGAAGAACGCCGAGCAGATGTAAACCCGGCCGTCGGGGAAGATCGCGAGGCGTTCGAGGTTGCGGGCGGTGCAGCCGCCGTATCCGGCGGCCCGCAGGGCCGGGAGCTGATCGGCGGTGGCGAACGCGGGCGGGTAGAAGACGCGCACGCGGCGGCCAGCGGCGGCTTCGCGGATCTGGGCGCACAGGTCCACCCATTCGGCCGGCGGAATCTGGAAGTGGGGCTTGTCCAGGCCCAGGCCGGTGGGGGTGAAGTAGTGGAAGGAGAGCATCTCCAGGCCGATCGAGTCGGCGAGGTCGATGGCGTCGAATACGTCGGCCCGGTTCGCGGTGGTGACGGTGAAGATGGCGCGGGTCTGGAAGCCGTCGGCGACGGCGCGCTTCATGCTCGTGAGTAGGGGCCGCCAGGTCTTCTCGCCGCGCATCTGCTCGTGCGTCTCCTGGCGGGCACCGTCCAGGGAGAACGAGAAGGAGTCGAGGCGGCCCCGCAGCAGCGGCCAGGTCTTCGGGGCGATGAGGCCGTTGGAGGTCAGGACAGCCTTGTACCCCTGAACCTTGCAGATGTCGAGGATGTCACCGAACTGGGGATGGGTGGTCGGCTCGCCGCCCAGCAGGTAGACCTTGTACTGGCCGTAGGCGACCCGGAGGCTGGACAGGATGTCCTCGACCATGGCGGGGGTCATACGCCGCTCGGCGTCGAGGCGGTCGCCCATGTAGCAGTGCTTGCAGCGCAGTTGGCACTTCTCGGTGATGTAGAGGAACAGGAACGGTTCCTTGGCCGCAGTGGCGTGCGCGGCGGCGTGCGCGAGGGTGTCGGTCACGGTGGTCGTCTCCTTTCTCAGCGCAGGGCGTGCAGCGAGTCGTCTTCGCGGGCGCCCCAGGCGGAGACCGTCCACAGGATGCACAGCGGTGTGGTGTCGCGGTCGCAGGAGTAGAAGCCGTCGTCCTGGTAGGCGGGGATCTGGGAGTAGGCGGGGCAGCCGCCGCCGCAGGTGTCGGTGTTGGGGCAGCCGGTGCACACCGGGTCGGCGGTGAGGTAGGCGTTGAGTTCGTTGTTCGGGTCGGGGTTCAGGACGAGCCGGTCGCCGTCGAAGGTGGCGTAGTGCCGGCCGTTGTCCATGAAGACGGGGCAGGCGAAGACGGTGCCGTCGGGGTAAACGTGCGGGCGGTCGAGGGTACGGGCGGGGCAGCCGGGGTAGCCCCGCTCGAACCATGCCGCCTGGTCGCCGGCCTTGACGAAGGTCGGCGGGTAGTAGACGGCCAGGCGCGGCTCGGGCGGGAAGGCTTCGATCTCGGCGCAGAAGTCCATCCACTCGGTGGGGTTGAGCGGTTGCAGGAAGCGGGCGCCGTTCCCGGTCTTGCCGAGGTTGTGGTAGCTGAGGGTGTGGGCGCCGAGTTCGGCGAGGAAGGGGATGAGGTCGAGGGCCCGTTCGCGATTGGTCTGCGAGACGGTGCACATCACGCGGACCTGGTAGCCGAGTTCGCGCGCCTGGCGGATGTGGCGGATGACCTTGTCGTAGTTGGTGGGGTTGCCGCGGATCTTGCGGTGAATGCGCGGGTCGGCGGACTCCAGGGAGAAGTTGAAGCTGTTCAGGGTGCTCGGCGGGATCTTGTCGAACAGGTCGTCGTCGAAGTCGCCGTTGCTGCTGATAGTGACCTGGTAGCCGCGCTTGCGGCCCTCGCTGACGATGGCGGGCAGCTCGGGGTGCATGGTGGGCTCGCCGCCAAGGAGGTAGAGCTTGTCGTGGCCTCCGGTGATCCGGAAGTAGTCCATGATCTTGACGGCGGTCTCGACGCTCATGGTGTTGGCGGCGTTGAGGCGGTCGTTGCCCACGTAGCAGGTCTTGCAGCGCAGGCTGCAGGCGGTGGTGGGGTAGAGGAAGACGAACCGTTCGCGGGTCTGGCGGTAGATCGGCAGCCGCGGGGTGGGCATGCCGAGGGAGACGGTGGTCATCGGTGTCCTTCCGGTTCGGTGTGGAGGAAGGCGAGGCACTGGGCGGTCAGGGGTGCCGCCAGGGTGGTGTCGGCGGCGACGGGCAGCGGGCAGCCTGCGCCGTCCAGAGCTGGCGAGGTGACGGGACCGGTCTTGTGGAGGGCTTCGGACCGGGCAGGCAGCTCGGTTCCGAACCAGCGCTCCAGACCGATTCCGACAGGGGTGTCGGTCCAGGCGTCGGTGGCGTCTCTGGACTGCCACAGGTCGGCGAGCCGCTGTTGCGGGCTGCCGGGAGGCAAGCGCAACCGGCCCTTGTGCTCCTGGATCCGGGGCATCGGCCAGGCGGAGACGTAGGCCGTGGCCCGGGCTTCGAGCGTCGGCAGCAGGCCTGCCGGGTCGTGGACGGCGGTCTTCGGGTCGGTGAGGAACTTGAAGATCACGTCGCCCTTGCGGAACACCGACAGCGGACAGTCGGCGAGGTAGCAGGCGGACCGCTGAACGGCCGGCACAGCCGCGATGCAGTGTTCCGTGAAAGCCAGCAGGGTGTTGAGGGTGTCGATAGTGAGGATTTCTCCGCAGTGGTCGAAGTCGAGGCCGGCGGCGAGGTGGACGTCGCGCAGGCGCTCGGCGAAGAGCCGCTCCCGGTCGTGGTCGCTGCGGGCGGTGATGACGAACAGGTCGATGTCGCTGGTCTGCTTGTTGGTGCCGCGTGCGTACGAGCCGCCGACAAACGAGCACAGGAGGTTGTCGCCGAAGATCTCGACGGCGGCTCGGCTGACCACCATGACAGCCTGGGTGGCGGTCATGCGGTCTGCCCAGTGGTGCGGCCCGGGTGGCCGGTGATGGCCTCGGCCGCAACGAGGCCGCCGATCGCGGCCTGGAGGATGCCCTGGGCCAGCCCGGTGCAGTCGCCGGCCGCGTACAGACCGGGGGCCGTGGTCTCGAGGCCGTCGGTGAGCTTCAGCTCGTCCCAGAGGTTCTCCAGTTCGAGGCCGATCACGGCGACCTGGGACGCGGTGGGACCGGTCAGGGCACCGCCGGTGAAGTAGGCCATCAGGTCTTCGAAGGCGCTGCACAGAGCGGTGTGGATGTCTTGGGGCAGGATGCCCGCGAGGTTGGCGACCTGGTAGTCGCGCAGCGAGGGGTGGAAGCCGCTGAGCTTGGCGAACTGCTCAAGTTCGGTGCAGGTGAGAACACGGCTGTGGAAGTCGGGGTACCACTGGAGGACGGGCTTTCCCGGCCGGTCGGTCCTCAGCGCCCGGTACGGCATGAGGAGGTTCTCGTCGACCCAGGCGGAGGTGCGCGGGGTGCCGTCAGGGGCCCGGAGCTGTGCAAGGAGGGCGAAGTTCGCAGTGCTGCCTGTCTTCGCTTCAGGAATGACGTGGCCGTCGAGGAGGGTGTGGTCGCCGTAGTCCGTGAACTTGATTCGGCCGCCACCCGGACCGGCGCAGTAGCAGAACGTCTTGATCTTCACGCCGTTGGTGACGATGGTGGTCTTGAAGTCCTCGTGGATGTCGGAACCGCGCCGCAGGAGTGCGGTCGGGGCCTCGAAGCGGACCCCCACGGAGGGAGCGGGCGCGGAGTACGAGAGCCCGATTCGCCGAAGAGTCTGCTGCCACCAGCGTTGGCCGCGCCGGCCGACCGCGACGACCACCGAACTCGCGTGCACAGTCTCGCTGGTGCCGGACTGCCCGACTATCTCGGCCTGCCACCCGTGTCCGAGTGGACGGAGGGAGGTCACCTGTGTCTGCATCCGTAACTCGGTGCCCGGGGCGGTTGTGATGCGGCAGTGAAGCCGTTCGATCAACGTGCGGACCTGCTTCGCGCTGAGCGAGGCCACCGGGTAGTCCTTGATGTCGAACGGTCCGGCGGCCATGCAGGCTCCGCGGAAGGCAGGCTGCACCGGACCGCACAGTCGCCGCACAGCCCGGTCGGCGAGGGCTTCGGCGCGGTCGGCGCCGAGGAGTTCGGCCAGCCGTCGGCCGCTGGGGAACTGCGAAAGCTTGACCCCGTCTCCGTAGTGGATCGAGCCGCCGAAGCCAGAGATCACGTTGCAGATGCCCTTGCAGCCGTTGCAGGACCGCATGAGGTCCACCGGGCAGGTGCGGCGTTGGTAGGGGCGGCCGGCGTCAACCAGCAGCACCCGTGCTCCGTTCTCAGCGAGGCGATCGGCGGCGACAAGCCCAGCGGGGCCGGCGCCGACCACCAGCGTGTCGATGATCGTGGTCAACTGCGGCCTCCGTAGTGGTTCTCGATCCAGGAGGAGGCAGCGCGAGCGGCCTCGACGGCCGGTCGGTTGGCGTCCTCGATGAGGTCGGTGACGACTGGGTGGTGCAGGTGCTGGTAGTTCGAGCGCTCATGCAGGACGGGCGTCGCGCACAGGTCGACGACCAGCCTGCGGGCGGCGGCGTCCACGAGGCGTGCGATGTGGTCGCGGTACTGTGGCGTGAGCCCGGACGTCGCGAGCACCAGGTCGAAGCCGCTCTCCCGTACGGCTTCGGGCAGGTCCGCGATCCGTAGAACGGTCGTTCTGGCGGACCCGGACCGCAGGAGCCGGCGAAGCTTCTTGGGGCTGCGGGTCAGGAGGAAGACACGGCGATCGTCGCCGAGTTCATGTGCGATGGCTTGTGCGAGCATGCCTCCCCCGACGACGACCAGGTTGGGCGGATGTGCGGTCGACGCGACCAGGAGAGTGCGGGCTAGGTCGCGGTAGTCGAGTCGAGCCCGGAGGCCGAACCGGCGCCGCGCCTGGCTGGCCAGCAGGAGCACCTCTGCCCCCACTGGCCGGAGAGGATGGTCAGCAGATAACCGGTCGAAGGCCGCGTGCACCTGCTGGAAGACGAACTGCTCCCCGAGGATCAGGGACATCGTGCCGGCGGCGATCTGGGCCAGCCGGGAAGCAGCAGCCTCATGGCCGATGATCCTTCGGCTGAGCCGGATCGAGAGCGGCGCGGTGGCCGCCATCGCGGGTTCTGCCTCATACCACTCGATACGGTGGCAGGTACGCAGCAGCAGCCCGGTCGTCGAGTCCGTACCGACGACGCCGTCCAGCTGCTGAAACGATGCTCCGAGCTCCCCCCGCGAGTGGGTGGTGGCGTCGTTGTAGGCGCACCATGCGATCCGGCCTATGGGAGCAGCCGAGCTGATCCTGTCTTCGCGTGGTGGATCAGCGGTCTGGGCCATGAGTACCTCCTCGGTTCCAGTGGTCGGGCACCGGCAAGAAGTGCCGCCGATGTACGGGGGCCCGCGGGCATGCAAGGCAAGAGCCCTGGGCTCCCGGCTGTGCGAAGTGGTGTTACCGCGTCCTATCTCTGACGCTCGGCCCCATCCAGCGTGAGGCGGACGCACTTTCCCGTGAGCAGGGGGCAGAATTCGAGGCTCGCGGCCAGGACGGAAAGCATGTGGAGCCCCCGTCCACCGGTCCCGCCGTCTGACGGCTCCTTGATCACGGGGAGGGCCTTGCAGCCATCGGTGACCTCAATGACGACCCCGGATTCGGTTTCGAACATGAGCAGTTCACAGCAGTCGGTCGCAGCGTGCTGAAGGACGTTGGCGAGCAACTCGCTCACGCCCAGGACAACCAGCTCCTCCAAGTCCCCCTGCCCCAAAGCTTCAGGTGGAGGCAGGTGATGGTGCGCAGAACACTGATGTCGCAGGGCTGGATGCCCGCCAGGACCGCGCGGTACCGCCTAGCTGGCGTTCCTCCCGAACGGTGCCGTGGCCCTTCGGCACTCGGCCGATCCGAAGGGCACCATCCTGCGATTCGACGCCAACGAGTAAAAGGCCTTCCTGTTAGGACTCGAAGACGGAGAGTTCGACGCCGACATGGGCCATGCTCTGGCCTCTGTGCCAGTGCTACTCGCGATGGCTGGCGCTTCGTCGACGGTGTCGGCCTGCTGAGACAAGCGCGCTGCCCATTGGGGCACCGGGGAGGCGCGTGCCCCGGTGCCAGCGGCGAAGCGTTCACTCAAGCGTTGGCCAGCCATAGACCCTTGTACTGGATCTTGGGGTGCCGGTGGTCTCTTGTGGTGGTATCGGCCGGGGTGTAGCCGCAGGACTGCAGCAGATCCGCCGTTGTGGTCTGATCTCGTTCCTCGTTGTAGACGCCGATGATCAGTCGGCCGCCTGGGGCGACTACATGGTCCAGCAGATGGGCCACGTACGCTCCACGCAGATCCGTCGGCACGTAGTCCAGACCAGTGCGGACGGCGTTGAAGCGGTGTGGAGGCTTCCAGCCCATCGCGTTGGCGGTCCAGATCCGATGCGCCCACTGCGGGCAGCGGGTTCGGGCGAGGTCGGCGAGAGCCGCGGAGATCTCCACTCCGTACGATTCGATGACGGTCCCGGCTTCGGCAGCCCAGTCGGTCAGACTCTCCATCAGGTGTCCGTTGGCGCATCCGACGTCGAGGAACGAGCCGCCGTGGGGCGGGAGCAGGTCGACGAGCAGGCCGCGGGCTTCTCGCCAGCGTGTCTCGTCGCCGCTGTGGCCGGACTGGGCCCGCGGGTTGCCGCCGTTGAGGTAGGCCGGTTCGATGACGTTCAGGACAGCGGCGTGCCACTCGGTGTCTGTGATCTCGCCCGCGTGGTAGGCGTCGTCGATGGGCGCCAGATCGCGCCAGCCTTGCTCCTTCGCGCTCGCGATGTCCGCGGCGTCGTGACCGCCCGGAGGGCGTGTGGTGGGGTCCATGCCTACTCCTTCCCTGTTCGGTGACGATGGTGCGGTGGCAGTACGGCTGACGTTCAGCCCGCTTGAAGAGCGTGGATCAGCCGCGCGGCCTCCCGATGCGCGGGCTCCACTCGCGGGTCGTTCGGGCTGGCGTGCGGTCCGACGATCTTCGCCAGCACGAACAGCTGCATCAGCATCCCCTCCCTGCTCTCAAGGTCTGCCCGGCGCTCCCGCCTGACTCGCTCCGCGAGTGCCGGAACGGCGAGGGACGCAGCGTGCAGGGACGCCGAGTCGAGGCCGCGTGGCGCCATCCCCCAGTCCTCCCAGTCGAACATGCAGAACTCGCCGGGGCCGGTGACGTTTGCCCAGTTCAGGTCGGCGTGCGCAGGACACCACCGCTCCACCGCAGTGGTCTGGGTGCCCGGGAAGGCGGCCCCGATCGTGTCGGTGATCAGCTTCCGGGTGATCCGCTCGGTATCTGGGGTCGCCACCCGGGCCGTGCGTTGCTCGACAAGAGCTGTCAGCGAGGAGTTCAGCGAAGCCCACCACGCACACGGCAGCTCTGGGTCGACGGTCACCACCGCCACCCCGACCGGGCGATCCGGCAGCAGCAAAGTCTCGTCCGCCCGCCAGATCGCCCCGTCGCCGGGATCCTGCCACGTTGCCGACCTACACCAACGCGGCATCGCCACACCGACCAGCACCTCTGCGGCTTCGACTCCGCCCCAGCCCTGTTCCCGGGCTCGCGCCCATGGGCGCCGTTCAATCCGGACCCAGCTGCCAAGGTCGGTGCGGGCTCCGACCGTCCGGCGCTTGCGCACCACACCGGTCCGATCCAGCCCCGTACAGAGGCGTTGCTCCACCTGTTGCAGCACCTGCTCAACGGGTTCCCGCCGGAAGTCCACGGTCTACCTGCAGAGTTCAGGGGCAGCACCCTGGGGTGGCGTGACCCCGGTCAGCTCCTGTGCTCGGCCGGCGAGGGGGGCGGCCAACTCCGGGTACCAGCCTCGGGCGACGGCCTGGAGCATCTCGGCGATGGCCGCCAGTTCACCCGTGCGCCCAGCGGGGGTGTCCAAGACGGCGGCGAACTCGTCGCGGATTCGGGCGGCGACGGCGGGCACCAGGAGGCTGTTGGCGTGGAGCATGCCGGGGTCGAAGCCGACGGGCACGAGCCCCCAGCGTTCCCAGTCGAGGATGGTGAGGGCGGGCCCGGTGAGGTTGCCCCAGTGGAAGTCGCCGTGGCCGGTGACGCGCTCGACTTCGGCGGGGGCGGGGATGCCGAGGTACTGCGGAAACGCCTTCTTGATCCAGGTGTCCCGGACGGTGATCCTCGTGCCCCTGGCGCCTCCCAGGCTCTCCGTCGCCGTGCGCAGGGCGTGCCACCAGGTGTCGGGGAGGTTCGGGTCGTTGACGAGGTCGGGGCGGGTCGATACGACTGGGTCGGTGATGTAGTCGATCACATCGGCTCGGTATCCGTGTCCTCCTTCCGTCCAGTCGAGGACGCCGTGGAGCCGGGGCCTGGGGACATCGACTGGTACGAGGGCCTCGGCTCCGACGATCCCTTGCCCCTGCGTGCGGGTACTGATGGAGGTGGAGGCAACACGGAGCCACCGGTCACCGGCTCGGCGGCCGATGGTGCATCCGGCGGAACCCCATGCGGGGCTGCCGGTGCACGACAGGTCCAGGTGTATGGCGGCCGTGGCGTGCGCGGCTTCCATGCGGAGGCGCGTGGGCTCATCGGGTGGCGAGTACACGGATCACACTCCTGAATCGCTCGGGTTCCGTCCTGCGGCGATGGCTTGGGCGGCATCCTCCCGGTGGTGGCAGTTGCTGGCGGACAACAGCACCACCGTCGGACCGAAGCTTCGCCATATGAAGTGATTTAGGAAAACGAGGGCTTGACGATGAATCGCCAACGTCAGCGAAGCAGGTACGCGGCGCGATCGAGAAGAGGCTGCTTCAGCTCGAGGTTGTCTCCGCGGGTAGTGCTCTGGAGTAGCTCGGTGATGACCACAAGCTCGGCGAACCGTCCAGCCGGTGTATCGAGGATGTGGTGGAGGCGCTTGCGAACCTCCTCGACGGTCTCGGGCACGAGGAGACTGTAGGAGTGCAAGAGGGCTGCGTCGTAGCCTGCAGGCGCGGCTCCCCAGCCTTCCCAGTCGAGGACGGCAAGAGTGGGACTGGTGAGGTTGGCCCAGTGCAAGTCGCCGTGCGCGGTGGTCCAGGCGGGCACCGCAGTGTCGATGGGAACGCCGAGGTACTCGGGCATCGCCCGGTCCAGATACTCCTGGCGCACCGCGACGCGACTGCTGGGTACGGTGGCGATGGCGTCAAGTGCTGTGGTGAGGCCGTCCCACCATTCGTCGTTCAGCAGCGGGGCGGTTCGCAGGATGGGCTCGTGGGTGGTGATGGTGGGGGCCGTGGCCCGGTCGTACAGTTCCGCCAGGTAGCCGTGGCCGTTCACGTGGTCCACCCAGGTCCGTCGCTCCCGGAGGTGGGGACGGGGAACCGTCGGAGGCATGTGTCGTTCTGCCTCCAGCGGTCCTTCCCAGAGCTTGCCGCCGGCCTTCTCGGCTGGCGCGGAGACGAGCCGGAGCCAGCCGTCTCCGTTCGCCGTGGTGACGGGGCGGCCGAGTGTGCGTCCGCGCCAGCCCCACGCCTCGCGCGATCCGATCGGTTTTGCGCCGAGTTGCTCCGCGGCTGCGGCGTACGTGTCGCGCATCCGCGTGGCGGTGTCCGGATCAGGTTCCGAGTACATCGACGACCCTTCGCAGCACGTCTGGAGGCAGTGGTGGCCGGCCGACGGTGTCGGCGGCTTCCCTCCAGTGTTCCGTGCTTCCGGTGGACAGCAGCACGCGCTTCACTCCGAGGCCTGAGGCGACGACGGCGAGTGCGGCCTGGGCGGGTGTGCTGCCGGGGCTGATCAGGTCCACGAGTTCCGCGGTGATCAGGTCAGGGATCTCGCCGCCGTGGAGCGGAGCGGACGCGAACACCTCGATCTGTGCTTCCCTGGCATGGGCCAAGACGCCGTGTCCGTCCAGGGCCTGGGCGACCGGTGCGAGGTGGACGACCGAGACGGGGAGTTGTACTGCCCGGAGGCGGTGTTGTGAGCCGCCGGCCTTGGTTGCGAGTTCGAGCAGCAGGGGCAGGTCGAACAGCCCGCTGTTGAAGCCTTGCCAGGTTGCGACACCGTAGGCCGGGATACCGCGTTGGTCGCATGCCTCTTCCAGGGCGAGGAAGGCGCGATACAGCCGGTCGGCGATGTCCCCTTCCTGGCAGGCGTGTTCGGGATTGTGAAGGAACACCAGGTCGGGAATTCGGCCAAGCATGCGCCGACTGCGGGCGATCTGCCATCGAATGTAGTCCGGGGCCAAGCAGTGCCCGCGGTCGGCGTCGGACTCGGACAGGGCCCCGGCCCGTACGCCGATTCGCTTGGCGTCCTCCGGGATGAAGCCCACCTTCGTGGAGACCCGCACGGCCGGATGTTCGGCCAGGACCGGAGCGAGGGCGCTCTCGGCGTGGCCGTTTGCGTAGTTGGGCGCGGTGTCCACCCAGTCTGCGCCGTGAGAAGCAGCTGTCCGCGCGGCCTCGGTCACGTTCCGACAGCGGTAGGTGCCGAGGCTGAGCTCGGCGGTCATTTCGCACCGCCGATCGTGGCGACCTGGCCGTCGACCAGCTCCGTCACGATGCTGGCGGCCTGCCCGGTGGTGATGCCGGCGGCCTGTGCGAGATCGGCCAGCCGGTGGCTGCCGCCTTCCCCGAGGAGCGCGAGCAGCGGCTCCACCCTGGCTGCGAAGGTCCACTCCTCGCCGCCGGCGGTCAACCTGACCGTACCGTCGGACCCGGGCGCGATGACGTGGCGTGTGGTCACCAGGCAGACTCGGAGATCAGCGTCCAGTGGGGCCGCCGCGACGTAGGGCAGCGAGGGAACGAGCCTCGCGCGGTCCGTAGCGTCGCGCGCTGCGGAGAACCGAGCGATCAGATCGCTGCTCTCCAGCTCTGCCGTGATGAGCTTGCCGATCGTGTCGAGGAAGGCTCGTTGTTCGCCGGCCGTTCCGAAGCGGGGAAGGTCCGCCCGGACGGCCTCGTCGGCGCGCAGGGTCTCCGACAGCCAGGTGATGAGGTCGGCACCTGTGGTGCTCTGCAGCCCGCAGGTGACGTGCAGTGAGTGCTGGCCCTCGGAGGCGGCGACGGCGTGCCACCAGCCGCGGGGTAGGTAGAGCACGTCACCCGCGTTCAGCACCAGGTCAGCCACGGGCTCCTCGGGCGGCTGTTCCGGGATGTCGACGTCGCGGTGCATCGGAGCAGTGCGTGTCGGCCCGTAGATGCGCCAGCGCTTGCTGCCGTCGATCTGGATGACGACGACGTCGTGGTCGTCCCAATGAACGCCGAAGCCCTCTCGGCCGGTCCACGAGGCGTACAGGTTGACCTGGACGCCCGTCCGCAGCCAGCGTTCCAGGTCTCCGGCGACGTGCCCGATGCCGGGATGCAGTTCGTCCGCGGCGTCCAGGACGAGGGTCGCTCCGTCGGCGAGCTGCCGGTGCAGCTCCGCCGGCTGGAGCTGGTGCCACACGGTGCTTCGCCGCGTAACGATCGGGCGGGAGTACAGGTGGGTGGGAAGCTGCTCGCCGTCGGCGGCGAGGCGGAATCGGGGGGCTTCGAACCGGTGGTGGGTCAGGATGATGTTGAGGTCGTCCCAGCTCAGCAGTCCGGCGAGTGACGCGGCGTCTCCGCGTGCGACCTTGAAGTTGCGGCCGAGCGTCTGGGCGAGGAAGTCGTCCCCGCCCAGGCGCTCAACCACCGAGAACGGCTCGGCGGTCATGGGTGCAGCCGTCAGTCGTTGGTGTCAGTGCGGCCGGTGGAGCCGCCGTCGGACGGCTGCTCGCCCCGCGCGCGGGCGGCGGCCACCTTCGTGCGGGAGATCAGCAGCCCATCGCTGCCGGTCTCGGCGGTACCCATGTTGTTCGCAGTCATGCTGCCTCCTTGGGACGGGGGTGCCCGCCAGATGCCTGGGCAGGCACCGATCTTGTGGCTCGGCCCGTTGTGCCCGGCCGGTCGCTCAACCCTGCCGTCCGGCTGATGTCGCCGCCATATCACCCGTCGATCGCCTTGAAACGCTCCGATCACCGGCCTATCACCGGGGTCTCATCTCGGCCGGCCGCACGCCGCTCACCTGTGCTTCTTGTCGGTGCACCGCGACGAGGGTGGCGGCGGGCCGTCGGTGTTGGGCAGGATGCGGGGCATGAAGAAAGTTCTGGTCATCGGTGGCACGTGGTTCTTGGGCAGGGCTGTCGTCGAGGAAGCGCTGGCGCGCGGTCTGGCGGTCACGACGTTCAACCGCGGCAGATCCGGCCACGCGGTTCCTGGCACCGAGACGATCCTCGGCGACCGCACCTCTGCTGAGGATCTGGCCCGACTCGCCGCTGCGGGCCCTTGGGACGCTGTGATCGACACCTCGGCCAGCGAGCAGCCCCCACGGGTGGTGCTGGCCGGGGCCCGTGCTCTCGAAGCAGTCACGGATCGGTACGTCTACATCTCCACAGTGTCCGTGTACGCCGGCTGGCCGGACCACCCCCTTCGCGTGGGCGACGCTCTGATGGACGGTCCCGCTGACGCGGACGAGGACTACGGCCGCAATCCTCCCGGCTGGATGGGCCCCGATCTCTACTACGGCCGCCAGAAGGCCGGCGCCGAGCGTGCCGTCCTTGAGACGTTCGGCCCGGAGCGCTCGTGGATCCTTCGCCCTGGCGTCATCCTCGGCCCCGGCGAGTACGTCGGCAGGCTGCCGTGGTGGCTGCGACGGGCCGAGCGCGGCGGCGAGATCCTCGCGCCAGGAGACCCGGACAAGAGCATCCAGCCGGTCGATGTGCGGGACGTGGCGGACTTCGCCGTTGATGTCGCCGGGCGACCGGGCGGTGGGATCCACAACGTCACCGCGCCGATGGGTCGCGACACGATGGCCAGCTTCTTGGAGGCATGCCTGCGTGTCACCGGGGGTTCCGGCCGACTCCGCTGGGTGCCGGACGGGGTCCTGTTGGAGCAGGGTGTGCGGCAGTGGACCGAGCTTCCGCTATGGCGCACGCACGAAGGCGTGTGGCAGATCGACTCGTCGACCGCCTACGCTGCCGGGCTGGCGTGTCGCCCCCTGGAGGACACCGTCCGTGACACGTGGCAGTGGCTTACCTCGGGCAACGAGCCTGTGCTGCACCCCCGGGCCGCCGCGCACGGCATCGCTCCGGAACGGGAGACGGCGATCCTGTCGGCCGCCGGTTTCACAGGCTGAACCGAGGTGTTCGCGGCGCACCCCGAGCGGGCCAGCCGCGAGGCCACCGTCGAGCACGACCTGGAGTTCCACACCGCCGTCGTCGAGGCCGCCCAC
>NZ_JBEXKB010000027.1:0-114196 GCF_040609455.1 Kitasatospora sp. NPDC004669 | reverse complement strand
GGAACGGACACTTCCTTCGGACCGCCTTCCAGCGGGCCCTCCGGGCGCTTCGTTCTTTCGTGTTTCCAGCTTATCAGATGTTTTCCGCTCCGTTTACCGGAGTTTCATTCATCGGATTCGCTTTCCGCTTTGCCGCCCCGGTCTCCCTCGGCGACTCCGGAACTGTACGGGGGCCGACCCGCCACATGCAAATCGCCCCCGCCCGGGGGTTCCGGGCGGGGGCGATGTGACGGCGATCAGATCCGGCGGACCGGATCAACGGCCCCGGATCAACGGACCTCGGTGATCTCCGGGCCGCGCGCGAACGGGTCGAGCGCGGTGCCGCCGAAGCGGCTCTCGCCCTCGCCGGCGGTGGCAGCAGCCCCGCCACCGTCGGCAACCATCTGGGCGTCCTCGGGAAGCTTCAGCACGATCGGGTCGCGGGGCGCCATCGGGCTCTCACCGCGCACGACGACGGTCTGTCGGAAGACCTGCTCCAGGATCCCGGCCATCTCGGGCTGCACGGCGGCCTGGCCCGAGATCACGCCACGCAGGAACCAGCGCGGGCCGTCGCAGCCGACGAAGCGCACCAGCTGCACACCCTGGGTGCCGTCCGGGAGCTGCACCGGAACCTGGGCGCGGAGGTGCCAGCCGAGCGGGCCCTCCTCCTCGTCCACGATGCCGCCCTGCGAGGTGATGCCGTTGGCGATCTCCTCGCGGACCTCCCCCCAGATGCCCTCCGACTTCGGGGCCGCGAAGGCCTGGAGCTGGATGGCGCTGTTGCCGAGCACGAGGGTGGCGGCGACGATCGCGTCACCGGCGACCTCGACGCGCAGCTCCATGCCCTCGACACCGGGGACCAGCAGACCCCCGAGGTCGACGCGGCCCTCCTCGGGGTTCTCCAGCTCGGAGTGGTCCCACGGGCCGTCCGGCCGCGGGGCCGCCGGCAGGCCGACCTTGTCGGCCGGGTCCAGCTCGGTCACGTTCTCGCTCTCGGCGGAACCTTCGACGTCATCGGCCGTCTCGTCGGCGCTGATGGCGTCGTCGGCGAGCTGCTCGACAGCGTCCTCGCTCTTCTGGCGACGACGGAACACGGTCACTGTCCTTCCCGGTCCAAGACCGATGCGAATACCTGCTCGGCTTCCTGCGAGGCCGCGGGAATGCTAGACCGCGGCGTGGCCACCGGTCGACCCGAACCCGCCCTCGGCGCGTGCCGACCCAGGCAGCTCGGCCACCTCGTGGAAGCGGGCCTTCTCGACCTGCTGGATGACCAGCTGGGCGATCCGGTCCCCTCGGCGGAAGCTGACCCCCTCGCGCGGGTCCAGATTGACGACGATCACCTTGATCTCTCCACGGTACCCGGCATCGACCGTCCCCGGGGCGTTCACGAGCGCAACTCCGCAACGAGCTGCGAGCCCGGAGCGGGGGTGGACGAAGGCCGCGTAGCCGTCCGGGAGCGCGATGGCGACGCCGGTGGGGAGCACGACCCGCTCACCGGGGGCCAGCTCGGCGTCGACGGTGGTGCGCAGGTCGGCACCGGCGTCCCCGGGCTGCGCGTACTCGGGCAACGGCAGCTCGGGGTCGACGCGCCTGATCAGGACGTCCAGCGGCGGGCGGGGGGTCTCGCTCAAGGGTTCACCTCAAAGGCTCGTGCGCGCTTCATCAGATCCGGGTCGTCGAGGACCTTCTCGATGTCCTCGGGACGACCGTGCGTGGTGAAGTGTTCCAGCTTCACCTGAACGAAGAGCGCCTGAGCACGCACGGCGACCGGTCCGTCGGGCCCGCCGATCCGCGCCTCGGCGGCGCTGTAGATCTTGCGGCCGTGCACGCCGGTGATCCAGGCGCGCAGGTGCAGCACCGAGCCGACGGGCACCGGGCAGAGGAAGTCGGTCTCCAGCCGACCGGTCACCGCAGGGGCGTGCAGCAGCCAGTTGAGCGTGCCGAGGGTCTCGTCCATCGCTGTTGTCAGCACACCGCCGTGGGCCAACCCGGGGCCGCCCTGGTGGACGTCCCGGACGGTGAACTCGGCGGTGACGTCGAGCCCCTCGCCGGCGACCGCGTCGATCCGCAGGCCGCCGGGGTGCTGCGGGCCGCAGCCGAAGCAGTGCTCGTAGTGGGAGCCGAGCCGGGTACCGGGGGCGGGCGCCTCGGGGGCGCGTGCCGGCAGGACGGCGTCCGGCGGCGGGGTGGTCGGAGTCGGCGGCAGCGCGGGCGCCGGCCGGTCGGTGGGGATGGTGGGGGGTCTCGTACCGGTCACGCCGACCCACCCTACCCAGGGGTAGCAAGGCCTCCGGTGGGGGTGGCGTCCCGCCCCTGGCGTCAGGGCACCCACAATGGAGGACATGTACGACGAACGCCTCACGGTGCCGCGCTCCTGGTGGCTGCTCCCGGTCGCAGTCGGTCTCACCCTCGCGCTGATCCTGATCCGGGTCAGCGGCCCGGCCGCGTTGATCGGTCTGGTGGCCGGCATCGCCGTCGGCGCGGTGGCGATCAGCAGCTACGGCTCGGCCCGCATCCGCGTGGTGCAGGGCTCGCTGGTGGCCGGACCGGCCCGGATCCCGGTGGACGCGCTGGGCGCCGCGCACGCGCTGAGCCCCGCCGAGGCCACGGCCTGGCGCGGTCCGAAGGCCGACCCCCGCGCCTTCATGCTGCTGCGCAGCTACGTCCCGACGGCGCTGCGGGTCGAGGTGGACGACCCGGCCGACCCGACGCCCTACCTCTACCTGTCGACCCGCTCGCCGATGAAGCTGGCCGACGCGCTGGAGGAGGCCCGGCGCGGCGCCCGGACGTAACGGGCGCGCCCCGGGGCGAGAAGGCCGAGAAAACCGAGAGGGACGGTTCCGCTGCTGCGGGACCGTCCCTACGACTTTGTCCTGGCCGACGCCTTACTGGCCGGTGCTGTACCGGTCGAGGCCTTGAGTGCCTGTGCGCCGCCGAACGACTCCGTCCTCCCGGGCCCGTCGCTGTGGACGGTCCGCGGACCTGCCGTCCGGCCCCGCTGCCCGGGGCCGGAAGGGGCGTTGTGCCGGTCCCGCGGGAGCCGCGGGCACCGGGCGCTGTCCGCTACGGCGCTCAGGCGCCGCAGTCCCGGCAGATCGGGTTGCCGTTCTTCTCGCTGTAGAGCTGGCTGCGGTGGTGCACCAGGAAGCAGCTCATGCAGGTGAACTCGTCGGCCTGCTTCGGCAGCACCCGGACGGCGAGCTCCTCGTTCGAGAGGTCGGCACCAGGGAGCTCCATGCCCTCGGCAGCCTCGAACTCGTCGACGTCGACAGAGCTACCGCCCTTGTCGTTCCGCCGAGCCTTGAGTTCCTCGATGCTGTCCTCGTTGAGCTCGTCGTCGGTCTTGCGTGGGGTGTCGTAGTCCGTTGCCATTTTTCGCTCTCCCCCTCCGGGTTGTGCGGTGTGTGCGGTATCTCCAGCGCACGTAACGCATGGGAGGTCGGTCTTGTGCCCGACCCGAGGCGGAGATTTTGCCTTACTTCAAGCCCTGTTACTCAATCGACACTCAGCCAGGGCTCCGTTGGGGTGATCCCTCGGGGCGCGGGAGGCCTCACGCTGGGCCATCACCGACGCCCCGCGCGCCCGCCGAAGCAGCGACGCTCAGTGAGCGAAGACCGTACTGGTGTCCGCCGAATCCCTTGCCCACCAGGGATGCCGACCAATCCTCCGGACCGCCCGGAGGCCGGAATCCGGTCACGGACGGCGATCGGCACCCCCAACAGGGTGATCACTCTCCGGGGTTACCCGACATCACGGAGCGACACGATGTGAGCTTGGTCACGTTCAGAATTTTCCGGGGCAAATCACGGAAAATCCTCCCACTCCGACCTCTCGGCGAAGGGTCGCCGGGGCCTCCTACTCGGCGGCGCGGCGGGCCGCCCGGCGCGCCTGCATCGCGGCCTGGCGCTCCTCGAACTTGCGCGCCTGCGCGTCCAGCCCGTCCAGGAACACACCCAGCTCGTTCTGGGCCACCATGCCCTCGGGGCCGAGGCCGCCGATCTCCATCACGCGCAGGTTGCGCAGCACCGGCTGCAGCACGTCGTCGTGGTGGATACGGAGGTTGTACACCCCGCCGAGGGCGATCTGCGCGGCGGCGCGCTCGAAGCCGGGGATGCCGTGGCCGGGCATCCGGAAGTTGGTGACCACGTCGGCGATGGCGCGCATGGCCTGGTCCGGGGCGATCTCCAGGGCGGCCTTCAGCAGGTTCCGGTAGAAGACCATGTGCAGGTTCTCGTCGTTGGCGATCTTCGCCAGCAGCTGCTCGCACAGCGGGTCGCCGGCGAACTTGCCGGTGTTGCGGTGCGCGATGCGGGTGGCCAGCTCCTGGAAGGCCACGTACGCGACCGAGTGCAGCATGCTGTGCGCGTTGTCGGACTCGAAGCCCTCCGACATGTGGTTCATCCGGGCCCGCTCCAGCTCCACCGGGTCGACCGCCCGGGTGGCGAGCAGGAAGTCGCGGATGGCTATCCCGTGCCGGCCCTCCTCGGCGGTCCAGCGGTGCACCCAGGTGCCCCAGGCGCCCTCACGGCCGAACATGGTCGCGATCTCGTGGTGGTAGCTGGGGAGGTTGTCCTCGGTCAGCAGGTTCACCACCAGCGACACCCGGCCGAGCGGGGTCACCTTGGACTGCTCGATGTTCCAGGCCTCGCCGCCCAGCACGCCGTCGAAGTCGCGGCCCTGGCTCCACGGGACGAACTCGTGCGGCATCCACTCCTTGGCCACGCCCAGGTGGCGGTTGAGCTCGGTCTCCACGACCTCTTCGAGGGCCAGGATCAGCCGCGTGTCGGTCCAGCCGCTCGATCCGAGCGAGGTGCTGCTCTGCACAGGGGCGATGGTCACGGTCTTGCTCCTGGGGGACGGGCACGCGCGGGACGGGCGCGTAGGGCGGGCACACGCGGTACGGGCCGTCGGCGGGGCACACCGGCGGACGCACTTACGGTTGCGTAGGTTACGACACCGTAAGTTGCCCGGGCCGGAAATGACAAGCCGCCCCCGTCAGGCCTTATGCCGTCTTGACAGGCCTGACGGGGGCGGCTGAAAACGGTCGCCCACGGAACGTGACGACCCCGGGGATCCGTTACGGCGTGGGAATGCGCACCCGCATGGTGAGGCCGCCGCCGGCGCGCGGGGTGGCCTCGATGGTGCCGCCGTGGGCACGCACCACCGAGCGGACGATGGACAGGCCGAGCCCGACCCCCTTGTCGCTGCGGGTGCGGTCGGCGCCCTTGATCCGGCGGAACGGCTCGAAGATGTGCTCCAGCTCGTACCCGGGCACCATCGGGCCGGTGTTGGAGACCACCAGCTCGCCGCCGCCCGGCACCTCTGCGGTGGCCAGCTCGACCCAGCCACCGGGGGTGTTGTAACGGACGGCGTTCTGCAACAGGTTGAGCGCGAGCCGCTCCAGCAGCACGCCGTTGCCCGCGACCACGGCCGGATCGAGCTTCGAGCGCAGCTCGACCTCGCGCTTGTCGGCCTCGCCCCGGGTCTGCTCCAGCGCCCGGGTGGCCACCTCGGACAGCTCCACCGGGCGGCGGTCGGTCAGCTCGTTCTCGCTGCGGGCGAGCAGCAGCAGGCCCTCGACCAGCTGCTCGCTGCGCTCGTTGGTGGCCAGCAGGGTCTTGCCGAGCTGCTGGAGGTCGGGCGAGGCGGCCGGGTCGGAGAGCTGGACCTCCAGCAGGGTGCGGTTGATCGCCAACGGGGTGCGCAGCTCGTGCGAGGCGTTGGCGACGAAGCGGCGCTGGGAGTCGAAGGAGCGGTCCAGCCGGTCCAGCATGCCGTCGAAGGTGTCGGCGAGCTCCTTGAGCTCGTCGTCCGGCCCGTCCAGCTCGATCCGGCGGTGCAGGTCGGAGGAGGCGACGTCGCGGGCGGTGCGGGTGATCCGGCCGAGCGGACGCAGCACCCGGCCGGCCATCGCGTAGCCGGCCGCGAAGGCGATCACGGCGAGGCAGATCAGGACGGTGAGCAGCTTGCGCAACAGGGTGTTGAGCGCGGCGGCGGCCTGGATGGACTTGTTGTCGTTCAGCCACTGGTCCAGCGCGGACTGGCTGGTGATGGTCAGGCCGTCCGGCGTCCGTACGGCGATGCCACCCTGCCCGTTGAGCACCAGGTGCGGCTGGCCGACCTCCTGGAGCGCCTGCTGGACGAAGAAGTACATCACCAGCAGCAGGACCACGCCGGCCATCAGGAACATCCCGCCGTAGAGCAGGGTGAGCCGCATCCGGATGGTCGGGCGGAAGGGGAGCCAGGCGAGCAGGCCGTCGCCGGGGACGTAGGTCTCGTTCTGGTGCGGCCGGGCCGGGCGCGGCGGGTGGACGGGCTTGGGCGGCACGGCGCGCGGGCCGCCGGCGGGCGCGCCGAAGGGCCCGCCGGCCGGGGGCGGGGTGGTCATGATGGGTCCTCTCGGGGCGTCCGCCGGGGCGGGCGCGGGGTACGGCGGGGAGCCCTCGGGGGCGGACCCCTTCGGGGGTTCCGCCGGGGCGGGTCCCGCTTCGATGCGGAATCCGCCGAGGCGGATTCCGGTGGATTCCGGCGGTCAGATCCGGTAGCCGGAACCGGGCACGGTGACGATCACCGGCGGGTCGCCGAGCTTGCGGCGCAGCGTCATCACGGTGACGCGCACGACGTTGGTGAACGGGTCGGTGTGCTCGTCCCAGGCCTTCTCCAGCAGCTGCTCGGCGGAGACGACGGCGCCGCCGGCCCGCATCAGCACCTCCAGGACGGCGAATTCCTTGGGGGCCAGCTGGACGGTGCGTCCGTCGCGGATCACCTCGCGCCGGCCGGGGTCGAGCGAGATGCCGGCCCGCTCCAGCACCGGGGGCAGCGGGATGGTCGCGCGGCGGCCCAGCGCCCGGACCCGGGCGACGAGTTCGCTGAAGGCGAACGGCTTCGGAAGGTAGTCGTCCGCGCCGATCTCCAGGCCCTCGACCCGGTCGCTGATGTCGCCGGAGGCGGTCAGCATGATCACCCGGGTGGCCAGGCCCTGCTCGACCACCTTGCGGCACACGTCGTCGCCGTGCACCAGCGGGAGGTCGCGGTCCAGGACGACCACGTCGTAGTCGTTGACCGCGATGCGCTGGAGCGCGGCCTCCCCGTCGTACACCACGTCCACGGCCATCGCCTCGCGGCGCAGGCCGGTCGCGACGGCCTCGGCAAGCAGCTGCTCGTCCTCGACGACGAGAACCCGCACGGTCGTTGTCCCTTCTCCAGGCCGGCCCCGGAAGCGGACGCACGGCTCCGACGGTGCCTCCATCCTGCCTGGTCCTGCGGTAAAGCAGCGATAAGCTGCCGCTCAGGCACGGGGCGGAGCCCCGCGCCGGTGACCGTTCGTACCGGGACCGCTCCGCTTGGACTGTGACACGGGCAACTTTCTTCCGGTTGGAGGTTTCCCCGGCCTCCGGGCGGGGAGTACAGCTGCACACCCGCGATCTGGCCGTTGGCCGATCGCACCCACCCGCCGTGCGTTCATCCGCGCCGGCCCTGGGGCTGGGACGTCACCGGGAGCGGCCGAAGGCCGTCTCCGCGCCCGACCGGAGATCCACCACCTGCCGGCCCGGACGCTTTCGCTGGCTTGACCTCCTCGGGGCGGAGAACGTACGACCGTGCACGTCCGACACAGTAAGGGGGCCCGTATGGACGCCTTCAAGGCCGGAATCCTGCAGCGCATAGCCAACGCCGAGCAGGACCTGCACCGTGCGATCGAGGCCGGGGACGAGTTCCTCGCCGAGGTGGAGCAGTCCGAGCTGGACGACCTGCGTCGTCTGGCCGCCGAGCACGGTGTGGACACCGTGCTGGGGCGCCACCGCACCGCCGCCTGACCCGACGCCGGTCTTCCGGCACCTGCGGCCCTGCGGGGGTCGTGCGAAACCCCACGGCCCTGGCATCCCCCGTATGCCAGGGCTCTTCGCATGTCCGGGGTCGCCCGGTCAGTCCGCCCAGGCGCGCAGCGCGGCCAGGCGCTCCTGCAGCGGCTCGTACACGCCGGGGGCGGCGGCCACGGTCAGCTCGCCGTCCGGGCCGTGCCCGGGGCGGCCGCCGACCAGGGCACCGGCCTCGGTGGCGATCAGGCAGCCGGCCGCGCGGTCCCAGGGGGCGAGGCCGCGCTCGTAGTAGCCGTCCAGCCGCCCGGCGGCCACGTCGCACAGGTCCACCGCGGCCGCCCCACCCCGGCGGATGTCCCGCACCTCGGGCATCAGGGCGAGCAGCACCTCGGCCTGGCGCACCCGCACCGACTGGACGTAGTTGAAGCCGGTGCCGATCAGCGCCTGGCCCCAGGGCGGGGCCGGGCGGGCGGAGACCGGCCGGCCGTCGAGGCGGGCGCCGCGGCCGAGGACGGCGTGGAACAGCTCGCCGCGCGCCGGGGCGTGGACCACCCCGACGACGGCGCGGCCGTCCACCTCGGCGGCCACGCTGACCGCCCAGGAGGGCAGTCCGTAGAGGTAATTGACCGTGCCGTCGAGCGGGTCGACGACCCAGCGCACCCCGCTGGTGCCGGGGCGCTCGGCGCCCTCCTCGCCGAGGTAGCCGTCCTCGGGGCGGCGGTCGGCGATCAGCTCCAGGAGGAGCTTCTCGGAGGCGAGGTCCATCTCGGTCACCACATCGACCGGGCTGCTCTTGGTGCCGGCCACGCCGAGGTCGGCGGGGCGGCCGTCGCGCAGCAGGGCGCCGGCCTGCCGGGCCGCGTCCAGGGCGACGTCCAGCAGGTCGTCGAGGAGCCGGTCGTCGGGCAGGGCGGGGGTGGACACGGGATTCTCCTCCGGAAGGGGTCAGCGCTCGGCGGCGGCCGGGCGGGGGGCGCGGGGGTTGGGGCAGCAGGCCACGGCGCACACGTCGTGGCTGGGGCCGAGCGTGCCCAGGGCGCAGCGGGTCACGCTCCCGCCGCGCTCGACGGCGGCCCGCTCCAGGACCAGTTCGCGCACGGCGGCGGTGAACCGCGGGTCGGCGCCGACGGTGGCGGCGCGGGCCACCGGCAGGCCGAGTTCGGCGGCCTTGGCGACGGCCTCGGTGTCGAGGTCGTACGTGACCTCCATGTGGTCGGAGACGAAGCCGATCGGGACCATCACCACGGCCGGCGCGCCGTCGGCGTGCTGGGCCTCCAAGTGGTCGCAGATGTCGGGTTCCAGCCACGGGATGTGCGGGGCGCCGCTGCGGCTCTGGAACACCAGTTGCCACGGCCGGTCGGCCACGCCGGTGCGCTCCGCGACGGCCGTGGTGATCAGCCGGGCCACGTCCAGGTGCTGGGCGACGTACGCGCCGCCGGGGGTGCCGCGGGCCGGGTCGTCCGGGGCGCCTGAGGTCTCGGCCATCGCGTCCGGGATGGAGTGGGTGGTGAACGCCAGCCGGGCGCCGGGGCGGGCGGCCTCGGGCAGCTGTTCCAGGGCGGCCAGGGTGGCGTCGATCATCGGCTCGACGAAGCCGGGGTGGTTGTAGAAGTGCCGCAGCTTGTCGACGGTCAGCGCCGGCGCTCCCTCCTCGGCGAGGGTGGCGAGCGCGTCGGCCAGGTTCTCCCGGTACTGGCGACAGCCCGAGTAGCCGGCGTAGGCGCTGGTGGCGAGGACGGCGATCCGGCGGTGGCCGTCGGCGGCCAGCTCCCGCAGGGTGTCCACCAGGTAGGGCGCCCAGTTCCGGTTGCCCCAGTACACCGGCAGGTCCAGCCCGTGCTCGGCGAAGTCCTTGCGCAGGGCGGCGAGCAGTTCGCGGTTCTGCTCGTTGATCGGGCTGATCCCGCCGAACATGAAGTAGTGCCTGCCCACCTCCTTCAGGCGTTCCCTGGGGATGCCGCGGCCGCGGGTGACGTTCTCCAGGAACGGGACGACCTCCTCGGGGGCCTCGGGCCCGCCGAAGGAGAGCAGCAGCAGGGCGTCGTACGGGGCGGCGCCGAAGGGGGAGGGTTTGCGCGCGTCGGACATGGCACCGATCCTGCCACTGAGGGGCCGGGGCCCGGCGCCGGGGCCGCGCGGGTGTCCGGAAAATACCGTTTGCCAACGCACGTAAGCTGTGTTGGCCAGCCTTGTTCCTTACCCCCCTGTCCGGAGCTCCCGTGCTGTCCAGCTACCGCCGAATATTCGCCTCCCCCGGCACCGTGGCCTTCTCCTCGTCCGGATTCATAGCCCGCCTGCCGATCTCCATGGCCGGCATCGGCATCGTGACCATGCTCTCCCAGCTGACCGGGTCGTACGGACTGGCGGGCGCGGTCCAGGCGACGATGGCGATCGCCGCCGGGGCCCTCGGCCCGGCGGTCTCCTGGCTGGTCGACCGGCGCGGACAGCGCCGTGTCGCGCTCCCGGCCACCGCGCTGACCGTCGCCGCGGCGGCCGGACTGCTGCTCAGCGCCCACTTCCACGCACCGTCCTGGACGCTCTTCCTCTTCGCCGTCGGCCTGGGCGTGATGCCCAGCGCCGGTGCCATGGTCCGCGCCCGCTGGGCCCACCTCTACCGCGACGACGCCGCCAAGCTGCACACGGCGTACTCCTTCGAGGCCGTCGTCGACGAGGTCTGCTTCATCGTCGGCCCGATCGTCGCCATCGGCCTGGCCACCAACCTCTTCCCCGAGTCCGGCCTGCTGGTCGCCGTCATCGCGCTCGCCGTCGGCATCGCCCTGTTCGCCGCCCAGCGCGGCACCGAGCCGCCCGTCCACCCGGCCACCGCCCGCAGCGGCAGGAGCGCCATCCTCAACGGCGGCCTGGTCGTCCTGGTGCTCACCTTCATCGCCACCGGCGCGATCTTCGGCTCGGTCGAGATCGTCACCGTCGCCTTCGCCGACGCCCAGGGCCACAAGGGGCTCTCCAGCGTCGTCCTCGCCGTGTGGGCGGTCGGCTCGGGCCTGGCCGGCATCGTCTACGGGGCGCTCAGGCTCAAGAGCCCGCTGTCCACCCGCTTCTTCGTCGGCGTGGTGATGATGGCGCTCAGCATGGTCCCGATCCTGCTCGTCGCCTCCACCATGCACGGCATCGGCGGGCTGGTCGCGGCCGGCGCCGCCCTGTTGATCGCCGGCCTGGCCATCTCCCCCACCCTGATCTCCGCGATGGCCCTGGTCGAACGGCTCGTCCCGGCCGCCCAGCTCACCGAGGGCATGGCCTGGACCACCACCGGGCTCGCCCTCGGCGTCGCCTTCGGATCCTCGGTCGGCGGCTGGGTGGTCGACGCCTCCGGCGCCGCCTCGGGATACTGGGTGCCGCTCGCCGCCGGCCTGCTCGGAGTGCTCGCCGCCCTCGCCGGACTCGGCCGCCTGCGCGCCGGACTCGCCGCCGAACAACCGTCCGAGGTGGCCGCCGAAGAGGCCGGACGACCGGTAGACGTCGAACGGTGAACTGACTAATCTCGCCCTACCCGTGGCCCCGCCCACGGGTAGGGCCTGTCTCCTGGGAGCCGCCGGACCAGGCCGCCCCGGACCGCGCCGACCCGTTCGGCCACGGAGCAGGAGGCAACAGCATGCCCCAGGCCAGTACCGCGACCCGCACCCGGTGGACCAACTGGGCCGGGAACCAGAGCGCCCTCCCCGCCCGGACCGCCACCCCCGGCACCGCGGAGGAACTGGCCAGGGAGATCCTGCGCGCCGCCGACCAGGGCCGCACCGTCAAGGCCGTCGGCTCCGGCCACTCCTTCACCGCCATCGCCTCGGCCGGCGACGGCCTGTTGATCCGCCCGCACGCGCTCACCGCCGTCCGCGAGATCGACCGTACGGCCGGCACCGTCACCGTCGAGTCCGGCCTCCCGCTGAACCGCCTCAACCGGATCCTCGCCGCCGAGGGCCTCTCCCTCACCAACATGGGCGACATCGAGGTCCAGACCGTCGCCGGCGCCACCAGTACCGGCACCCACGGCACCGGCCGCGACTCCGGCTCGCTCGCCGCCCAGATCCGCGCCCTGGAGATCGTCCTCGCCGACGGCACCGTCAAGCGCTGCTCCCCCACCGAGAACCCCCGGCTCTTCCAGAGCGCCCGGCTCGGCCTCGGCGCCCTCGGTGTGATCACCGCGCTCACCTTCGGCGTCGAACCGGCCTTCCTGCTGAGCGCGCACGAGCAGCCGATGGACTTCGACGAGGTGCTGGAACGCCTCGACGACCTCACCGCCGTCAACGAGCACTTCGAGTTCTACTGGTTCCCGCACACCGACCGCTGCTCCACCAAGCGCAACAACCGCAGCCAGGGCCCGGCCGCCCCGCTGCCCCGGTTCAAGGAGTGGCTGGAGGACGACTTCCTCTCCAACACCGTCTGGGAGGGCGCCTGTCGGGTCGGCCGCCGCTTCCCCCGCTCCATCCCCTCGATCGCCGCGCTCGCCAGCCGCGCCTGGTCCGACCGCAGCTACACCGACACCGCGTACAGGGTGTTCACCAGCCCGCGCAAGGTCCGGTTCCTGGAGATGGAGTACGCCGTCCCGCGCGCGGCCGTCGCCGAAGTGCTGCGCGAGCTGAAGGCCCTGGTCGAACGCTCCGACTGGAAGGTCAGCTTCCCGGTCGAGGTCCGCTTCGCCCCCGCCGACGACCTCTGGCTCTCCACCGCCTCCGGCCGGGACAGCGCCTACATCGCCGTCCACCTCTACCGGGGCACCGCCGACCAGGGCTACTTCACCGGCGTCGAAGAGCTGATGACCGCCCATCAGGGCCGCCCGCACTGGGGCAAGCTGCACACCCGCGACGCCGAGTACCTGGCCGGCGTCTACCCCCGCTTCGGCGACTTCACCGCGCTGCGCGACGAGGTCGACCCACAGCGCGTCTTCGGCAACGACTACCTGCGCCGGGTGCTGGGCGCCTAGGGCGCGGGGGTCTCGGCAGGCGGCGGGGCCACCGTCGCGTTCGCCGGCGCGCCGCTCGGCACCGGCGGCTGCGGCGTGGCCTCACCGGTGGGCTTCCCGCCACCGCCCGCCGACGGGGAGGACCCGGCCGACGGGCTCGCGCTCGGACCCGCCGAGGGCGAGGCGCTCCCACCGTGCTCGCCGCTGCCGCCGCTCGGGGTGGCGCTCGGCTCCCGGCTCGGCCGGGTCGTCGCCGGGGCCGAGGCACCGCCGGACGGCGAGTCCTGCGAGCCGTACCCGCCGCCACCGGAGGACGGCCGCTGCGACGGGGCGTCCTGTGGCGTCGAGTCCTTCGGCGCCACTGCGCCGCCGAAGGACGTCCCGTTGCCGGACTCGCCCTTCACCGTCGCCGACACCGGCTGCCCGGTGGCCAGCTCGAAGGCCACGATCGGCGTCATCGCCAGCACGAACACCAGCCCGGACACCGCCGCGCAGGTCTTCCAGCTCCACCGCCGGCGCGCCCGCACCACCTGCGGCTCGTTCCACTCCGAGGTGATCACCGGCGGTCCGGCCGACGGCTCCGCCGCCCGCTCCGCCTCCACCTGGACCTGGCGCAGCGAGTTCGCGGCCTGGTTCGGCCCCCGGTCCACCGCCTCGCGCAGCTGCTCGCCGGTCCGCTTGAACACGTGCTGGAACACCGCGCCGCCGGTGGTGGCCCCGACACTCACCACCGCCGCGCCCATGATCGTGCCGTAGACCCCGAGTTCGGAGGCGAGCAGCGCGCCCACCACCGCGGCCAGCGCACTCGCCACGACCTGAGCCACACTCAGATCGATCCGCTTGCGCTCCTTCTTGCCGCCCTCCTCGACGGGGCTCCGCTCCGACATCGACATCCCTCGGTCCGTACGACTGATCTTCGAACAAGCCACTCCATCTTGCCCAAAGAAGGACACAAGGGACGAAAATGCGGTTCTCCGCTCCCGGATTGTGTGAAGATGATCACCGTTCATCCGGCGGTGGTCCGCCATTAGGGGTGCGCGCTCTTGAGATTCCCGTGAATCGCGGGAGACTTGAGCGGCGAGCCGCCCCTTCGGATGCCACGAATGGAGTACTGTTCGTAAAGCCCGAGCCTTGGGTCGACTTGTCGACTGTGCCTACACCGGCAGCTTGACGAAGAGCCACGGAACGGGCACGCACGGCGACGCCGGTCCCGGATCGTCGCGATCTCTGCTCGTGCGAGGACGGCCGGGACACCCAGGCGCGACGTCGACGGATGACGTGGCAAAAAGGCAACCGTGCCACAGCGGCGAGCCCGGGCGTGAGCCCGACACGCCGGGGAACTCAGCAAGGTTGTGGCCAGTCGCGAGTGGGCAGGCCACACTCAGTACGGGAGCAGCGACGCAGGTGACGTCGGCAGGCACCACCCGGGAGGTAACCGTGCCCGAACTGCGGGTTGTGGCCGTCAGCAACGACGGCACACGGCTGGTGCTCAAGGCTGCCGACAGCACGGAGTACACCCTCCCCATCGACGAGCGGCTGCGCGCCGCCATCCGCGGCGACCGGCCGCGCCTCGGCCAGATCGAGATCGAGGTCGAGAGCCATCTGCGCCCCCGGGACATCCAGGCCCGGATACGAGCCGGTGCCTCCGCCGAGGAGGTCGCCCAGGCCGCCGGCATCTCCGTCGACCGGGTCCGCCGCTTCGAGGGACCGGTCCTCGCCGAGCGCGCCTTCATGGCCGAGCGCGCCCGCAAGACCGCCATCCGCCGCAACGGCGAGTCCCCCGGGCCGCAGCTCGGCGAGGCCGTGGCCGAGCGGCTCGCGCTGCGCGGCGCCGAGAAGGACACCGAGCGCTGGGACTCCTGGCGGCGCGACGACGGCACCTGGGAGGTCATCCTCGCCTACCGGGCCGACGGCGAGGGCCGCAGCGCGTCCTGGACGTACGACCCGCCCCGGCGCCTGGTCCAGCCCAACGACGACGAGGCCCGCGCGCTGATCGGTGAGACCGTCGAGCGCGAGGAGGACTCGGTCTTCCCGTTCATCCCGCGGATCGCCCGGCTCCCCCAGGACCGGCCGCCCCGCCCGATGATCGACCGGCCCTCCGCCGACCGCATCATGTCGGCCCGCGAGGTCCGCGAGTCGCGGGAGGCCACCGCCGATTCCCGGGACTCGCTGACCAGCCTGCTCGACGTGGTCCCCGCCTTCCGCGGCGACCTCGCCGTCGGCGGCCCCACCCCGATCGAACCGGTGCCCGCCGAGGTCGCCGAGGAGAGCGAGGAGCCGGCCGCGGCCGCCGCCCCGGCGGTCGGCGCGGGCTCGGCCTACGCCGACATCCTGATGCCGCGCGCGGTCGCCCCGCACCGCGAGCGCCTGGTCGGCACCACCGACCGGCAGGCCGAGGCGGACGGCGTCCGGCCCGGACGCCGGGCCACCGTGCCCAGCTGGGACGAGATCGTGTTCGGCAGCCGGCGCAAGAAGCAGGAGTAGGACCGACGCCGAAGGGGCGGGAGGCTCGGCCTCCCGCCCCTTCGGCATGTCCGAGGACCTGTCTCTTGAGTTATGCCGGACCAGGCAAGAACCCGGGAGACAGGCCCGGGCTCAGCCCGGCTGGTCGGTCACCGCGACCGGGCGGCTCTCGTCGCTCGACCACTCGCTCCACGAACCCGGGTACAGCGTGGCGTTCAGGCCCGCCACCGTCAGCGCCAGAATCTGGTGCGCCGCCGTCACACCCGAGCCGCAGTACACCGCGGTCTCCCGCTCGCCCGCGCCCAGCGCCCGGAACCGGGCCGCCAGTTCGGCGGCCGGCCGGAACCGGCCGTCCGGGCCCACGTTCTCGGCCGTCGGCGCCGACACCGCACCCGGGATGTGCCCGGCCCGCGGGTCCACCGGCTCGGTCTCGCCCCGGTAGCGCTCGCCCGACCGGGCGTCCAACAGCAGACCGCTGCGCGCCCAGGCCGCCGCACCGTCACCGTCCACCGTGGGCAGCTGCCCCGGAGCCGGCTTGAAGTCGCCCTCAGCCGGCTCCGGGAGCTCCGCCGTCACCGGCAGCCCGGCCGACTGCCAGGCCGCGAAGCCGCCGTCCAGCACCTGGACGTCCCGGTGCCCGGCCCAGCGCAGCAGCCACCAGGCCCGGGCCGCCGCCATCGAGGCCGCGCCGTCGTACACCACGACCGGGCGCTCGGTGCTCACCCCGAAGCGGCGCATCGCAGCGCCGAACTCCTCCGGGTCCGGCAGCGGGTGGCGCCCGCCCCGGCCGGGGGCACCGGGCACGGCGGCGAGGTCCCGGTCCAGCTCGACGAAGTGGGCACCGGGCAGGTGCCCCGCCCGGTACTCCTCGGCCGCGGTCGGGCCGCCCGGTGCTGCGCCGACCAGCTGGTAGCGCACGTCCAGCAGCACCGGCGGGCACGCGGAGTCGAGCGCCTGCGCCAGCTCGGCCGCGGAGATCAGCGGGGAACCGTCGTTATAGGTGGTCATGCCGGCCATTGTCGCGCAACACGCCCGAGCCACCCCTCTTTGTGCGCTCTTTGCCGGATTTTCCGCGCGGCCCGAGGGTTGGGCGCGCGCCAGGGTGGAAGCATCACCCTCGCGCGCGAGGATTTCCGTGCGCCAACCACCCACGAGGAGGCCCGCATTGCCCGCGGTGGAACTCCGACTGGCCCAGGGCACGCCCTGCTGGGTCAGCCTGCTGACCGACGACCTGCCCGGCGCCCGCGCCTTCTACGGCGAGCTGCTCGGCTGGACGTACTCCCCCGGGCCGGGCCAACTCGGCGCCTACGTCCGGGCCGAGCTCGACGGGGAACCCGTCGCCGGCCTCGGCGTCTCCACCGCCACCGGCTTCCCGGTGCAGTGGACCACCTACTTCGCCGTGGACGACGCCGACCGCACCACCCAGCTGGTGCGCGAGTGCGGCGGAACCGTCGCCGTCGGGCCGCTGCAGGCCGAACGCGCCGGGCGGATGGCGATCGCCGCCGATGTCTCCGGCGCCGTCTTCGGCCTCTGGCAGGGCGAGGAGCACCTCGGCCGGGAGGCCGGGGCGGAACCCGGCGCACCCGCCTGGGCCGAACTGCTCACCCCGGACTCGGACGGCGCCGCCGTCTTCTACGCCGCCGTGCTCGACCGCCCGGTCCGGCCCACCGGCGGCGAGTCCGCGCTCCTCGTGCACGGGCGCCCGGTCGCGGGCATCCGCCACCGCGCCGACCTGCGCGGCCACCCGCCGCGCTGGCGCACCCACTTCGCCGCCCGGGACGTCGTCCTGACCGCCCGTCACGCCGTCGAGCTCGGCGGCCGCGTCCTGGTCGAGCCGCACGACACCGCCCGCGGCCGGGCCGCCCAGCTGGCCGACCCGCAGGGCGGGCACTTCTCAGTGCTCGAGGCGCTGTAACCCGCCCCGCTGTGACTCGCCCACTCGCCTCCGGGGCGCTCTGACCCGATGCCGACGGTCGTCGCTCCGGCGCTCGTCCCTCGCTTGTCGCTCCTCGCTTTCGGCACCGGCGCGCCCCTTCGGCTCGGGGTGGGTCAGGCCTGCTGCTCCTCGAAGGGCAGCACGTCCGGGGAGAGCACCGAGGCGCGGGCGGTCGCGGCGGTCAGCCGGCGGCGGTGGTGCCGGCGGCACAGCACCTCGTAGCCGACCTCGTCCTCGTTCACCGAGATGTCACCGATCACCACCTGGGCGCCCTCGACCACCATCACCCCGCCGACCGTCCGGGCGTTGTGGGTCGCCCGCGCGCCGCACCAGCACAGGGCCTCGACCTGGAGCACCTCCACCCGGTCGGCCAGCTCGATCAGCCGCTGCGAACCGGGGAACAGCCGGGCGCGGAAGTCGGTGGTGATGCCGAAGGTGTAGACGTCGATGTCCAGCTCGTCCACCACCCGGGCCAGTTGGTCGACCTGCTCGGCGGCGAAGAACTGCGCTTCGTCGCAGATCAAGTAGTCCACCCGGCCGCCCGCCGAGAGCCGCTGCACCACGTGCGCGTGGAAGTCGAAGTCGTCCGTCACCTCGACCGCCTCGGCGCGCAGGCCGAGCCGGCTGGAGATGGTCGCCGCGCCCGCGCGGTCGTTGCGGGTCAGGATGACCCCCTGCCGGCCCCGCGCGGTGTGGTTGTGGTCCATCTGCAGCGCCAGCGTCGACTTGCCGCAGTCCATCGTGCCCGAGAAGAACACCAGTTCAGCCATGGGTGGAGCAAGGGCCTTTCACATCAAGGGGGTTCGGGCACAGGGAAATCAAGGGGCCGGCTCAGCCGCGGACTTCGAGCAGCGGCACGAACTGCTCGACCGGGGTCATCGAGCCGTGCAGGCCGATCATCGCGGACTCACCGGGCTCGTTGCGGGAGGCGGTGATCGCGATGTCGTCGCGGGCCGCGGCGACCACATCGCCGATCCGCCGGTACACCCGCTCGTCCACGGTCGGGCCGAACCAGCCCGCCGCGATCGCCTGGTCCCGAGTGGCCACCCACATCCGGTCGCCGAGCACCTCGCTCCAGACCGCGTGCACATCGGCCGCGGCGCCCGGTACGGCGTACACGTGCCGGGCCCGGCCCTCGCCGCCGAGCAGGGCGACGCCCGCGCCGAGCTCCCAGTCCTCGTCGAAGTCGATCCGGTCCTCCGGCGCGATGTCGATCATGCCGTGGTCCGCGGTCACGTACATCGCCGAGCGCGGCGGCAGCTGCTCGGCCAGCCGGCGGGCCAGCCGGTCCACCGCGTCCAGGGTCATCCGCCACTCGTCGGAGTCCACGCCGAAGCGGTGGCCCGCGCCGTCCAGCTCACTGACGTAGGTGTACACCAGCGCCCGGTCGTGCTCGGCGAGCCAGGAGGCGGCCAGGTCCATCCGCTCCTCGCCCGTGGTGCGGCCGAGGAAGGTGCCGCCGGACAGCGCCACCTTGGTCAGCGGGGTCTGGGCGAACAGCGGGGAGGACACCTGGGCGGTCGCCACCCCCGCCTGATGGGTGAGCTCGAATACCGTCGGGTACGGCTGCCAGGCCTGCGGGTCGGTGTGCGGCTGCCAGCGCAACTGGTTCATCAGGTAGTCGGCGCCCGGCACCGCCACCGTGTACCCGGCCAGGCCGTGCAGGCCCGGCGGGGTGCCGGTGCCCACCGAGGCCAGCGAGGTCGCGGTGGTGGACGGGAAGCCCGCGGTCAGCGGACGGCCGGTGCCGCCCAGCGAGCTCCCGGCCAGCGAGGACAGGAACGGCGCGTACTCGGGGTGGCGCAGCAGCAGCTCCCAGCCCAGGCCGTCCACCAGGAACACCACGGCCCGGTCGGCCGGGGCGATCGGCAGCGTCGCGGTGAACCCCGGGACGCCCAGGCCCGCCGCCACCGAGGGCAGCAGGTCACAGAGCGAGCCGCTGCCGTACGGGGGCGCGGGGGCCGAGGCCGGGTCAAGGATCTCGAAGGCGTCGTAGCCGTCGAAGGGTGCGAAGGACATGGAACCGGATTCGTAGCGGTCGGAAGCTGCGGAGCTCAGCCGGGGCTCAGACCCGCGGGCCGTTGCTGATCGTCGCGTCGGACAGCGCCCGGGCGAACACCAGCGCCTGGGCCACCGTCTCCGGGCCGTCGCCGGCCTCGCTCACCCGCAGTGAGAGGTCGTCAGCCGTCGCCGAGCCGGTGTAGCCGTGGTCGGCCTCACAGTTCGGGTCCGAGCAGCCGGCCGGCTCCAGGTCCAGGCGCTGCACGGCGCCCCAGCCGATGGTCAGCACCACCTCGCGGGGCAGCGTCCCCGGGGTGTACGTCTCCGGGTTGGCCACCATCCGGCTCACCACGACCGAGCCGATCCGGTCCAGCCGGACGCTCTCCGTCGAGGTCGTCGCGAACGGCACCGCGGGGCTGCCCGCGTCGCCCGACTGCTCGTCGGTGTGGCTCACCACGAACCGGGTCGGGGTCAGCACCAGCACCGTCACGTGGCGGCGCACCTCGTTGGAGTCGAAGGTCGTCTCCTGGTGCACCAGGTAGGAGCCGATCGGCTCCGGACCCACCGCGGACTCCACCGCCTCGGACACCAGGGCCGGGTAGTAGCCGCTGCGCTCGATCGCCGAGCGCAGGTCCTGAGTGGTGGTACCGGTCTTCGCCATAACTCCATCCTGGCATGGTCCGCCGACGAAGCGGGCGGCACGGCGCCGAGCTTCGGACATCAGCGCCCACGGGCAGGCGCAACCAAGGAAGGTTACAGCGTGCTCATCGCGCGCGGGCCCAGATCGCTGCGGACGGGCAGTGGCGCGACCCGCACCCGCGCCCCCAGGATCGCCAGTCCGTGCGGGGCCACGACCACCGGTTCGAGATCGACCGAGGCGATCTCCGGCACGTCGTCCACCAGCTGCGACACCCGCAGCAGCAGCTCCTCCAGGGCGCCGGTGTCCACCGCCTCGGCCCCGCGCCAGCCGAACAGCAGCGGCGCCGCCCGGACCTCCCGGATCAGGCCTGCGACGTCCTGGTCGGTGGCCGGAACCAGGCGGTGGGCCACGTCGCCCAGCAGTTCGGCCGGGGCGCCGGCCAGTCCGAAGGAGAGGATCGCGCCGACGGCCGGGTCCACCGTGGCGCCGATCACGGTGTCCACCCCGCGCGGGGCCAGCCGCTGCACCACCAGCTGGGCCCCGGCCGCGCCGCCGAGCAGGGCGTCCAGCTCGCGGTGGGCGCGGCGCAGGCCCGGCTCGCCGGTCAGGTCGAGCCGGACGCTGCCCAGGTCGGGGCGGTGGCGCAGGTGCGGGGCGGTCGCCTTCAGGGCCACCGGGTAGCCGAGCCGTTCGGCGGCCCGGACGGCGCTCTCCTCGTCCGGGGCGGGCAGCGTCGGCGAGACGTCGATGCCGTAGCGGGCCAGCAGCTCCTGGGCCTCGGCCTCGGCCAGGGTGATCCGGGCGCCGCCGGGCTGGGTGCGCGCCGCGACCGCGGCACGGGTGCTCAGCGCCCTCGCCACCAGGACGCGGGCGCCGGGCTCGTCGATCCGGTCCAGCTCGGGGACCCGCGCCGTCTCCTCCGCCTCGGCGGTGCGGCGGCGCCACTGGGCGTAGTGCACGGCGTGCGCGAGGGCGTGCACGGCACGCTCGGGCGCCGCGTAGGCCGGGATGCCGCCGGGGCGCAGCCGGACCGGCAGGTCGGTCAGGGCCAGGTGGGCCAGCACCAGGGGCTTGCCCAACTCCCGCGCGCGCACGCCCGCTTCGAGCAGGGCGGTGGCGATCTCCGGGTCGTCGGAGCCCATCTCGGGATCGCCCGGGCCGGTCAGCCGGCCGCCCATGAAGGCGTGCGCGGAGGTGCCGATCGGCGGGATGGCCACGGCGATCACGGCGTCCACGGCGGGATCGCTGAGCGCGACGTCCAGCGCGATCCGGAAGTTCTCGCCGGTCGCGGCCGTGGTGAGGTCGACGGGCGTGTGCGGACGCAGGCCGGCGCTCAGGCAGGCGTCGTAGGTGAGCAGGCCGAGCGAGTCGGAGTTGCCGACCACGGCGACCCGGTCGCCCGGCGGCAGCGGCTGCTGGGCGAGCAGTTCGCCGGTGTCGAAGAGCTCGGTGATGGTCGTCACCCTGGTCACACCGGCCTGTTCGAACAGTGCGTCCACGGTGGCGTCGCGCAGGCCGGTGGCGGTGGCGGGGACGGCGTGGCCGGGCGGCAGGCTGCCGGTGTGCCGGGCGCCCTTGACCACGACGACCGGCTTGACGGCGGCCAGGCGGCGCGCGATGCGGGTGAACTTGCGGGGGTTGCCGAAGGACTCCAGGTAGAGCAGCACCACCTCGGTGGCCTCGTCCTCGGCCCAGTACTGCAGGAAGTCGTTGCCGGAGACGTCCGCGCGGTTGCCGACCGAGGCGAAGGAGGAGACGCCGAGGCCGCGCTTGTGTGCGGCCTCCAGCAGGGCCACGCCGATCGCGCCGGACTGGCAGAAGATCCCGAAGCCGCCGCGGTCGGGCAGGTGCGGGGCGAGTGAGGCGTTCAGCGGACGCGCGGGGTCGGTGTTGATCAGGCCGAAGGCGTTCGGGCCGACCACCCGCATGCCCGCCGCGCGGGCCTGGCGGACCAGGGCGCGCTGCCGGCCCCGGCCCTCCGGGCCGGTCTCCGCGTAGCCTGCGGTGACCACCACCAGGCCCTGCACCCCGCGCGCGCCGCACTCGGCCACGGCCGCCGGGACGGCGCCCTCGGGGACGGCGATCACCGCGAGGTCGACCGGCTCGGGAATGTCCAGAATCGAACGGTGGACCGGGACGCCGTCCAGCTCGGTGCCGGGCGGGGCGTTGCGGTTCACCGCGTGGACGGCGCGCGGCTCGTCCTTGGGCTCGTACCGGCTCTCGAACTCGGTGTCGAAGCCGCCCAGCAGGTCCCGCAGGATGGCCCGGCCGACGGTCTGCGGGTTGCGGGAGACCCCGACCACGGCCACCGAGCGCGGGGTGAGCAGCCGCTGCACCGAACGGGCCTCGGCGCGGTGCTCGCGGGCGCGCATCACGGCGAGCGAGCGGTCGGTCTGTTCGAGGTCGAACTCCAGGCGCACCACGCCGTCGGCGAAACTGCGGCGCTGGGTGTAGCCGGCGTCGGTGAAGACCTTCACCATCTTGCGGTTCTCCGGCAGCACCTCGGCCTGGAAGCGGCGGATGCCGCGCTCCTGGGCGACGGCGGCGATGTGCTCCAGCAGGGCGGAGGCCACGCCGCGGCCCTGGTGGGCATCCTGGACGAGGAAGGCGACCTCGGCGTCCGTGCCGTTGTCGCAGGGGCGGCCCTCGGCGTCGATCCGGTCGTAGCGGACGGTGGCGATGAAGCGGTCCCGGATCACCACGGCGAGGCCGACCCGGTTCACGAAGTCGTGGTGGGTGAAGCGGCGGACGTCCTTGTCGGACAGCCGCGGGTAGGGGGCGAAGAAGCGGAAGTACTTGGACTGGTCCGAGACCTCTTCGTAGAACTCCACCAGCCGCCCGGCGTCGGCGGGGGTGATCGGCCGGATCCGGGCTGTGCCGCCGTCACGCAGCAGGATGTCGGCTTCCCAGTGCTGCGGATAATCGGGTTGCTCGGGGTTCGCCACCGCGGGGTCTTCCACATTCGTCAGGTTATCCGGCAGTGAGGCGAATGGCGCCGGTCGTGTGCTCGCGGCAGGGTGGACAGGGCCATCGGCCGGGCTTTATGCCCCGAAAAGAAACAATCACAAGTCCCGAACGCGGCGGCTCGAAGGGGTTGCCTGCATGCAACACTGGTCTAGACAACGCGGTCGTTTCCCCCGCTCCCCGAGCACGGCCGTGACCAGCTTCACCGGAAAGGCACGTCTCATGGCCGAGCGCCGCGTCACCATCGGTTGGGCCGAGGGCCTGCACGCCCGTCCCGCCTCCATCTTCGTCCGGGCCGTCACCGCCACCGGCGTGCCGATCACCATCGCCAAGCCGGGCGGCAACCCGGTCAACGCCGCCTCCATGCTCGGCCTCCTCGCCCTGGGCGCCCAGGGCGGCGACGAGGTCATCCTCGCCTCCGACGCGCTGGGCGCCGACGAGGCCCTCGACCGCCTCGCCAAGCTCGTCCAGGAGGGCCTCGACGAGCTTCCGGCCGCGGCCTGAGCCCTCGCAGCCGCCCGATCGGGGTGTCGCCACACTGTGGCGGCACCCCGATCCGTTTCGGTCAGCCCTTCACGCAGACCACCTGCTTGAGGTGCGCGACCACCTCGACCAGGTCCTTCTGCTGCTCGATGACCTTCTCGATGGACTTGTAGGCGCCCGGGATCTCGTCCACCACGCCGCTGTCCTTGCGGCACTCCACACCCTTGGTCTGCTCGACCAGGTCGCGCGTGGTGAACTTCTTCTTCGCCGCGTTGCGGCTCATCTTGCGGCCGGCGCCGTGCGATGCGGAGTTGAACGCCGCCTTGTTGCCCAGGCCGCGGACGATGTAGGAGCCCGTCCCCATGGAGCCGGGGATGATCCCGTAGTCGCCGCTGCCCGCCCTGATCGCGCCCTTTCGGGTCACCAGCAGGTCGACACCGTCGTACCGCTCCTCCGCCACGTAGTTGTGGTGGCAGCTGATGACCTCGTCGAACGCGACCTTCGCCTTGGCGAACTCGCGGCGGACGACGTCCTGGAAGAGCGCCATCATCAGGGCACGGTTGTGCTTGGCGTACTCCTGCGCCCAGAAGAGGTCCTGGCGGTAGGCGGCCATCTGCGGGGTGTCCGCGATGAACACCGCGAGGTCCTGGTCGATCAGGCCCTGGTTGTGCGGCAGCGAGCGGGCGACGCCCATGTGGTGCTCCGCCAGCTCCTTGCCGATGTTCCGGGAACCGGAGTGCAGCATCAGCCAGACCGCGCCGGTGGTGTCGACGCACAGCTCGATGAAGTGATTCCCCCCGCCGAGCGTCGCCATCTGCTGCATCGCCCGCTCACGGCGCCACTTGACGTCCTCCGCCACCCCGTCGAAGCGCTGCCAGAAGTCGTCCCAGCCCGCCGCGCGGAAGCCGTGCAGCTTGGTCGGGTCGACCGGGTCGGCGTGGAGGCCGCGGCCGACCGGGATGGCCTGCTCGATCTTGGAACGCAGGCGAGACAGGTCGTCCGGGAGGTCCTTGGCAGTGAGGGAGGTCTTCACCGCGCTCATCCCGCAGCCGATGTCGACGCCGACTGCGGCCGGGCAGACCGCGCCCTTCATGGCGATGACGGAGCCGACGGTCGCGCCCTTGCCCAGGTGGACGTCGGGCATCACGGCGAGGCCGTGCAGCCAGGGCAGGGAGCTGATGTTGCGCAGCTGCTGCAGGGCCGCACCCTCGACCGTCGCCGGGTCGGTCCACATCCGGATCGGCACCCGGATGCCCGGGACTTCGGTGTACGTCATGGTTGAACGACCTCCAGCGGTCGGGAGTTCAGAAGGAGAGCTGCCGCGCGAAAGCGAATCCCGGCGCGGCTCGGGGAAGTTCGGGGACGGGTGCGCTCAGGCAGCCGTGGCGAGGCATGGGAGATACGGCCTCGGGGAGCGTCGTCGTATGGTTCGCTCGACCCGCATGGTGACCGCCTCCCTTCGCTGCTCGCAGTTTGCACGTGTTGTGCGTCGGGGAACATCTATCCACGGAACGGGACGGCCCCGCAACGGATTTAAAAACGCGTCCGGCCCGGCGGAGCGGGAGGCTCCACCGGGCCGGACGACGGCGGCAGCAAAGTCAGCTGACGACGGTGACCTCGCCGATCCCGAGCGCCCGCACGTCCGCCTCGATCGCGGCGGCGTCGCCGACCAGGACGGTGACCAGGCGGTCCGGCGGGAAGGCCGCGACCACGGCCTCGGTGGCCGCGGCGGTGGGCAGTTCTGCGAGCTGGCGGTAGACCTCGGCCTGGTAGTCGTCGGCGAGGTGCTGCTCGACCTGGTCGGCCAGGGTGCCGGCGACCGAGCCCGCGGTCTCGTACTTCAGCGGCGCGACGCCGACCAGGAACTGCACGGCCTCGTCGCGCTCGGCGTCGGTGAGGCCCTCGGCGGCGAGGGTGCGCAGGATCGTCCAGGTGTCGGCGAGCGCGGGGGCGGTGGAGGCGGTGTCCACCGAGCCGCTGATGGCGAGCAGCGAGCGCCCGCTGCCGTCCGCGGCGGAGCGCAGCGGCTGGGCGAAGGCGCGGACGCCGTAGGTGTAGCCCTTCTCCTCGCGCAGGACGCGGTCCAGGCGGGAGGTGAGGGTGCCGCCGAGGCAGTAGGTGCCGAGGATCTGGGCGGCCCAGACCGGGTCGTGGCGGTCGGGCCCGATCCGGCCGATGAGCAGCTGGGTCTGGACGGAGCCGGGGCGGTCGACGATGACGACGCGGCCGCGGTCGTCGGCGGTGACGGCGGCGTGCGCGGAGGGCTCGGCGGCGGAGCCGGTCCAGGTGCCGAGGGTGCTCTCCAGCAGGGCGGGCAGCTCGACGCCGGTGAGGTCGCCGACCACGACGACGGTGCTGGTGGCCGGGCGCACGTGGGTCTCGTAGAAGGCCTTGACGGCGGCGCGGTCGATCGACTTGACGGTGTCGGCGATGCCGCTGCGGGGCCGGGAGAGGCGGTCGGCGGCGTCGAAGAGCTCGGCGTAGAGGGCCTTGGCGGCGCGCCGGGCGGGGTTGGCCTGCTCGTGGACGATCTCGTCCAGACGGTTGGCGACCAGGCGCTCGATCTCCTCCGCGGGGAGGGCGGGGGCGCGCAGGGCGTCGGCGAGCAGGGTGAGACCGCGCTGCAGCCGGGAGGCCGGGACCTCCAGGGAGACCCGGATGCACGGGTGGTCGGCGTGCGCGTCCAGGGTGGCGCCGGCGCGCTCGAGCTCGCCGGCGAACTCCTCGGCGGTGAGGGTGTCGGTGCCCTCGTTGAGCGCTCGGGCGAGGATCGCGGCGATGCCGTCGAGGCCCTCGGGCTCAGCGGCGAGCGGGGCGTCGAGGAGGACCTCGACGGCGACCAGCTGCTGGCCGGGCCGGTGGCAGTGCAGGACGGTGATGCCGTTGCCGAGGGCGGAGCGCTCGGGGGCGGGGAAGGCCCAGGGGCTGGGGGTGCCGGGCTGGGGCTGGGGGTGGAAGGTCATCGCGGGGACGTAGTCGGTGCTCATACGGCGGCACCCTCCTCTTCGGAAGCGGCGTCGGAAGCGTCGGTCGGCTCGTAGACGAGGACGGCCCGGTTGTCGGGGTGGAGCCGGGCCTTGGCGACGGCCTGGACCTCTTCGGCGGTGACGTCGAGGACCTTGGGGAGGGCGTCGTTCAGCAGCTTGGGGTCGCCGAACAGGACGGCGTAGCGGCAGAGTTCGTCGGCGCGGCCGGCGACGGTGGTGAGCCGGTCGAGCCACTCGCGCTCGATCTGCGCCTGGGCGCGCTCCAGCTCCTCGGCGGTGGGGCCCTCGGCGGCGAAGCGCGCGAGTTCCTCGTCCACGGCGGCGTCGATCTGCTGGAGCGTGGCGTCGCCGGAGGTCTTGACGTCGAGCCAGCCGAGGCTGGGGGCGCCGGCGAGGCGGAGCAGGCCGAAGCCGGCCGCGACGGCGGTGCGGTCGCGGCGGACGAGCCGGTTGTAGAGCCTGCTGGACTCGCCGCTGCCGAGGATGGTGAGGGCGAGGTCGGCGGCGTCGGCCTCCCGGGTGCCGTCGTGCGGCAGGCGGTAGGCGGCCATCAGGGCGCGGGAGGGGACGTCCTCGCGGATCTCCTCGCGCAGCTCGCGGCCGATGGTGTCGGGGAGTTCGCCGGAGCGCGGGGGCTGCTTGCCGTCGTGGGCGGGGATGGAGCCGAAGTACTTCTCGACCCAGGCGATGGTCTGCTCGGGGTCGATGTCGCCGACGACCGACAGCACGGCGTTGTTGGGCGCGTAGTAGGTGCGGAAGAACGCGCGGGCGTCCTCCAGCGTGGCCGCGTCCAGGTCGGCCATGGAGCCGATCGGGGTGTGGTGGTACGGGTGGCCGTCGGGGAAGGAGAGCGCGGTGAGCTTCTCGAAGGCGGTGCCGTACGGGACGTTGTCGTAGCGCTGGCGGCGCTCGTTCTTGACGACGTCGCGCTGGTTCTCCATGGACGTCTCGTCGAGGGCGGCGAGCAGCGAGCCCATCCGGTCGGCCTCCAGCCAGAGGGCGAGCTCCAGCTGGTGGGCGGGCATGGTCTCGAAGTAGTTGGTCCGCTCGAAGCTGGTGGTGCCGTTGAGCGAGCCGCCGGCGCCCTGGACGAGTTCGAAGTGGCCGTTGTTGGAGACGTTGGCGGAGCCCTGGAACATCAGGTGCTCGAAGAGGTGGGCGAGGCCGGTGCGGCCCTTGACCTCGTGGCGGGAGCCCACGTCGTACCAGAGGCAGACCGCGGCGACCGGGGTGAGGTGGTCCTCGGAGAGGACGACACGCAGGCCGTTGGCCAGGCGGTGCTCGGTGATGGCGATGCCTCGGCTGGAGGCGGGGGCCGGGTTGGCCATGCGCTCGGGTCCTTCCCGTCGTCGATGTCGGGGTTCGTGTGGCGTCCCCCATTGTGGTGCAACGCGTGGAGGGCGTGTTTGTGTCCGCGCGGACGGGGCGTTCGCCAGGGGCGGAAGAGGGCCGCTGACCGGGAGTGTCGGCGGGAGGGTCCACAATGGGGGCGCCGCGCCCTGTTGACGGCGCCCGGTTGACGGGTCCGGCGGCAGGGCGGCCAAGCAGGACGGCAAGGCCTGTCCGACCGACCGACGACGGCCGACGACCGACCGACGACACAGCCAGCGACACGTAAGGGAGCCCCGCCGCGATGGCCCGCCGCAGTTCGCAGACCCCGCCGCCCGGAGACTTCGAGGAGCGGATCCTCGACGTCGACGTCGTGGACGAGATGCAGGGCTCCTTCCTGGAGTACGCCTACTCGGTGATCTACTCGCGTGCGCTGCCGGACGCGCGGGACGGTCTGAAGCCGGTGCACCGCCGGATCCTGTACCAGGCCAACGAGATGGGCCTGCGTCCGGACCGCGCGCACGTGAAGTGCGCCCGTGTGGTGGGCGAGGTGATGGGTCGGCTGCACCCGCACGGTGACGCGTCGATCTACGACTCGGTGGTGCGCATGGCGCAGCCGTTCTCGATGCGGCTGCCGCTGATCGACGGGCACGGCAACTTCGGTTCGCTGGGCAACGACGACCCGCCGGCCGCGATGCGCTACACCGAGTCGCGGCTGACGGCCGCCTCGATGGCCATGGTGGAGTCGATCCACGAGGACACCGTCGACTTCGGGCCGAACTACGACGGCAGCGAGCAGGAGCCGCTGGCGCTGCCGGCCGCGTTCCCGAACCTGCTGGTGAACGGCGCGACGGGCATCGCGGTCGGCATGGCGACGAACATGCCGCCGCACAACCTGTCCGAGGTGGTGGCGGCGGCCCGGCACCTGATCAAGCATCCGAGCGCGGACCTGGACACGCTGATGCGGTTCGTGCCCGGTCCGGACCTGCCGACGGGCGGGCGGATCGTGGGCCTGTCGGGGATCCGGGACGCGTACGAGTCGGGCCGCGGCACCTTCAAGATCCGGGCGACGGCGACGGTGGAGTCGGTGACGGCCCGCCGCAAGGGCATCGTGGTGACCGAGCTGCCGTACAACGTCGGCCCGGAGAAGGTCATCTCGAAGATCAAGGACCTGGTCAACGCGAAGAAGCTGCAGGGCATCGCGGACGTCAAGGACCTGACCGACCGCGAGCACGGGCTGCGGCTGGTGATCGAGGTGAAGAACGGCTTCGTGCCGGAAGCGCTGCTGGAGCAGCTCTACAAGCTGACGCCGATGGAGGAGACCTTCGGCATCAACAACGTGGCGCTGGTGGACGGCCAGCCGCTGACGCTCGGGCTGAAGGAGCTGCTGGAGGTCTACGTCGACCACCGCTTCACCGTGGTGCGCCGGCGCAGCGACTTCCGTCGGCGCAAGCGCGAGGAGCGGCTGCACCTGGTCGAGGGTCTGCTGGTGGCGCTCGTCGACATCGACGAGGTCATCGCGATCATCCGGTCGAGCGACAACGCCCAGCAGGCGAAGGAGCGCCTGATGGAGCGCTTCTCGCTGTCGGAGACGCAGACGGCCTACATCCTGGACACCCCGCTGCGGCGGCTGACCCGCTTCGACCGGGTGGAGCTGGAGCAGGAGAAGGAGAAGCTGACCGCGGAGATCGCGGACCTGACCGAGATCCTGGAGTCGGACACCAAGCTGCGCAGCGTGGTCTCCTCCGAACTGGGCGCGGTGGCCAAGCAGTTCGGGACGGAGCGGCGCACGGTCCTGCTGGAGGCGGGGGCGGTTCCGTCGGCGACGCTGGCGGTGCCGCTGGAGGTCGCCGACGACCCGTGCCGGGTACTGCTGTCCTCGACGGGGCTACTGGCGCGGACGGCGGACGGCGAGCCGTTCGAGGTGTCGGAGAAGCGCTCCAAGCACGATGTGATCGTGTCGGCGGTGCACGCGACGGCGCGTGCCGACGTGGGTGTGGTGACCTCGGCGGGCCGGGTGCTGCGGCTGCCGGTGATCGACCTGCCGGCGCTGCCGCCGACGCCGTCGCCGACGCTGGCCGGCGGTGCGGCGGTGGGCGAGTTCCTGCGGTTGGAGGCCGACGAGCGGGTGCTCGGGCTGACCACGCTGGACGAGTCCTCGCCGGGCCTGGCGCTGGGCACGGTGCAGGGTGTGGTGAAGCGGGTGGTGCCGGAGTGGCCGGCGAACAAGGACGAGTTCGAGGTGATCGCCCTCAAGGACGGTGACGAGGTGGTGGGCGCGGTCGAACTGCGCACCGGCGAGGAGGACCTGGTCTTCGTCACCTCGGACGCCCAGCTGCTGCGCTACCCGGCGGGCCAGGTCCGTCCGCAGGGCCGCCCGGCGGGTGGTATGGCGGGCGTCAAGCTGTCGGACGGCGCCCGGGTGCTGTCCTTCACGGCGGTGGACCCGGCCGCGGACGCGGTGGTGGTCTCGGTGGCGGCCGCCTCGGGCACGCTGTCCGGTGACGAGCAGACCAGCTGGAAGGTCACCCCGTTCGAGCAGTACCCGCGCAAGGGCCGCGCCACCGGTGGCGTGCGCTGCCAGCGCTTCCTGCGCGGTGAGGACCGCCTGGCCTTCGCCTGGGCCGGTGCCGCGCCCGCCCGGGCCGCCACCGCCAAGGGCGCCCCGGTCGACCTGCCGGAGCGCGACCCGCGCCGCGACGGCTCGGGCACCCCGGTGACCACCCAGATCGCCGTGGTCGCCGGCCCGGCGTAACGGGGACAGGGCGCACGGAGGGCAGGGGCCTGCGGGCTCCCGCCCTCCGGCGCACCCGGGCTGGGCCGAACCGCTGAGGGTAGCCTTACGCGGGTGAGCACCTGTGCGACCGTGTCGCGTGAACTTTCGGAGCCGCTGACCGCCACGGCCGCGGTCGCGGCCACCTGGCTGCTGCTGGAGCAGAACGGGCCCTGGGGCGCGAAGGCGCTGGGCGAGAGCCACCTGGACGCGGCCGTGGGGCGGGCGCTGAACGCGGCCGCGGCGGGGACGGGGGTGCGGATCGCGCTGATCCGGCGGCCCGGCCGGCACGCGGACTGCCTGCCGACGTCGCGGCACGAGGTGATCGTGGCGCACACGCTGCCGGGCCGCGGCTGGGTGCGCCGGGCGCAGGTGGCGGATCCGGCGGAGCTGCTGGAGCTGGACTTCGCGGCGCTGGGCGCCGGGGACCACACGGGTTTCGGGGTGGAGCACGTCGGCGGTCCGCTGGCGATGGTGTGCACCAACGGGCGGCGGGACCGCTGCTGCGCGCTGCTCGGCCGTCCGCTCGCGGCGGAGCTGGCGGCGGCCGGACACAGCGAGGTGTGGGAGGTGACGCACCTGGGCGGGCACCGCTTCTCCCCCACGATGCTGGTGCTGCCGTACGGCTACGCGTACGGACGGCTGACGCCGGAGACCGCCAAGGAGGTGCTGGCCGCGACGGCGGCCGGGCACATGGTGCCCGAGTGGGCGCGGGGCTGCTCGGGCTGGGAGCGCCCGGGCCAGGCGGCGGAGCACGCGGTGCGGCTGGCGACCGGCGAGACCGGGGTGGACGCGCTGACGCTGACCCAGCGGCCGGACGGTGAGGGCCGCTGGCTGGTCCGGGTGATCCACCGGGACGGGCGGGCCTGGGAGGTGGACGTGATCGAGGCGGTGAGCGAGCCGCCGCGTCCGGAGAGCTGTGGCAAGGCGGCGGGGACGCCCTCGCGGATGGACGTGCTGAGCGTCCGCGGGGTCTGACGACGGTCCGAACGGGAAGACGGGTCCGGACGCCACGGCGGCCCCGCGCCCGTGGGGGTGAGCGCGGGACCGCGGCGACGGCGGGGCCTCAGCCGGCGGCCTTGCCGACGAACTCCGTGGTGTACGTCTTGGACAGGTCGATCGTCCCTTCCTTACCTTTGACGTCCGGGTGGAAGGCGGCGAGCACCGCGAGCACGGTCTTGGGACCGTCCGCCGGCATCACCCCGTCGGTGGTGAACATCGGCAGGGTCGACGTGATCGCCGCCGCGTACTGCTCGGCGCCGCCCTGCGCGTAGTCGGCGGGCATCTTCGCGGCGATCTCCTCCGGGGTGTGGGTGGACATCCACTTGAGGGTCTTCACGAAGGCGTTGGTGAGCTTCTGGGTGGTGTCCTCGTTCTTCTCCACCCACTCGGTGTTCATGTACAGCGAGGACGACGGGTAGAGCCCGCCGAGCGCCTGGCGCGAGCCCTCGGGGGTGCGCATGTCGTAGAGGATCTTGCCGAGGCCCTTGTCGAGGACGTTGGCGACGGTCGGGTCGGTGGTCATCCCGGCGTCGATGCTGCCCTGCTGGAGCGCGGCGATGAAGGTCTGGCCGGCGCCGACGGCGATCGGGCTGAACTCGCTGACGGCGGTGCCGTTCTTGACCGCGAGGTACTTGGTGAGGAAGTCGGTGGAGGAGCCGATGCTGGTGACGCCGAGCTTCTTGCCCTTGAAGTCGGCGCCGGACTTGATCGCGTCGGCCTGCTTGGCGGAGACGAGCTCGACCTCGCCGGGGGCCTGGGCGAACTGCACCACGGACTCGACGTGCTTGCCCTTGGCCTGCAGGTCGATGGTGTGGTCGTAGAAGCCGACGGCGCCCTGGACGTCGCCGGCCAGCAGCGCGGTGGTGGCGTTGACGCCGGCCGGCTCGCTCATCAGCTCGACGTTGACGCCGGCGTCGGCGAAGTAGCCGAGCCGCTGGGTGAGCATCGCGGGCAGGTAGATGACCTTGTCCAGGCCGCCGACCATGATCTTGACCTTGGGCCCGTCGACCTGCCGGCCGGCCGGGGCGGCGGCGCCGTGGGCGGAGGTGGCGGCGTCGTTGGCGCAGGCGGAGAGCGGGAGGAGCAGGACGGCGGCGAGGGCGGCGGCGACTGGTCTACTCATGGTGGGGGTGCCTCTCTGGCGGACGTGGAAAGGGGGTCAGCGGCCGTCGCCCGCGTCCGCGGGCTTCCAGCGGAACAGCTTCTTCTCGGCGTAGGTCAGCAGCCCCTCGGTCACCAGCGCGACGACCGCGAGGATGGTCATGGCCGCGTACACCCCGGCCGCGTTGAAGGTGCCCTGGGCGGCGGCGACCATCAGGCCGAGGCCCTTGGTGGCGCCGATGTACTCGCCGACGATCGCGCCGATCAGCGCGAAGCCGAAGCTGACGTGCAGGCTGGTGAAGATCCAGGTGGTGGCGGCGGGGATGACCACCTGCAGGGTGACCTTGCGGTTGTCGGCGCCGAGGACGCGGGCGTTGGCGACGAGGTTGCGGTCCACCTCGCGGGCGCCCTGGAAGGCGTTGAAGAACACCGGGAAGAACACCAGCACCACCGCGGAGGCGACCTTGGAGGCCGGGCCGAGGCCGAACCAGATCAGGAAGATCGGGGCGAGCACGATGCGCGGGATGGCGTTGAGCACCTTGATGTACGGCCCGAACACATCGGCCAGGAAGCGGATCCGGCCGAGTGCGATGCCCAGCAGCACACCGCCGATGACGCCGAGCACCCAGCCGGTGAGCGCCTCGTACAGGGTGTAGCCGATCTGCTCGCCGAGTGAGCCCTGCGCGGTGCCGTGGCTGACCCACTGCCAGATCTGGTCCCAGATCCTCGACGGCTGCGAGAAGTTGAACGGGTCGATGACGTTCGTCCGGGCGCACAGTTCCCACAACCCGAGGAAGGCCAGCAGCACCCCGATCCGGGCTCCGTAGACGCCCAACCTCCGGTTGCGGGCGGCCCGTTCACGGGCCTCGGTTCTCGTCGTGGCGGCCGCGGGCCTTCCCGCCACGGCCGACGCGGTCCCAGACGCGGTCTCAAGCGGCACGACCCACTCCTCTCTCCCGGGTGATGCGCACCTCTTCGCCGAGCGAGGCCCAGATCTCTCGGTACAGCTCGACGAACCTCGGTTCCAGCCGGACGGCCTCCACGGTGCGCGGTCGTGGCAGGTCGACCGTGAAGACCTCCTTGACGGTGGCCGGCCCGGCGGTCATCACCACGACCCGGTCGGCGAGCGCGATGGCCTCGTCCAGGTCGTGGGTGACGAAGACGACCGACGCCGCGTTCTCAGAGGAACCGGTCCCGGCCCACAGCTCCAGCAGCTGGTCGGACATCAGGGCGCGGGTCTGCACGTCCAGCGCCGAGAACGGCTCGTCCATCAGCAGGATCGCCGGGTCGTTGACGAAGGTCTGGGCGAGCGCGACCCGCTTGCGCATGCCACCGGACAGCTGGTGCGGGTAGCGGTCCTCGAAGGCGGCCAGGCCGACCCGGCCCAGCCAGTCCCGGGCCCGTTCCTTGGCCTCGACGGCCGGCACGCCGCGGAAGCGTGGCCCGGCCATCACGTTGGACAGCACGGTGCGCCAGGGGAAGACGGCGTCCTGCTGGAAGACGAACCCGACCTGCGGGTCGATCCCGCGCACGGGCTCGCCGTACACCCGGACCTCGCCCTCGGTGGGCTCCTCCAGGCCGCTGACCAGGGTCAGCGTGGTGGACTTGCCGCAGCCGGTGGGGCCGACGACGGCGACGAACTCGCCCTGGGCGACGGTCAGATCGAGATCGCGGACGGCGGTGTGCAGGGCCCCGGAGGGGGTGCGGAAGCGTTTCGTCGCGCCGGTCAGCTCGATCGCCGGGGTATTGGTCATGCGTTCCTCCCGGGTCAGTGCTTGCCCCGGAAAGGTAGGAGCGGGCCCGGCCCCAGCGGGAGCCTTCTTCGCGTAGTGCGACTTCTCCGCATTGAGGGGTGTTCTGCTCGTTTTGCTTCCGCTACAACTGCGGGGACGCGGCTGACAGAAACACGGCGGAAACATAGGGTGTCCCAACCCCCCGCCCGCACCGCCCCGCACCGCCCCGCAGCCGCCCCGCAGCCGCCGAGAGGAGGCCCGGATGAAGCTCCCCCACTGGCCCCGCCGGGTCTTCGCGCAACTGCTGCTGAGCCAGACCGTCGTCACCGTCGGTGTCACCACGGTGACCGCCGGGCTGTTCCTGGCCCCGGTCAGCAGCGAGCTGGACCACGACGCGATGCAGCGCGCGCTGTCCATCGCCCAGGCCACCGCCGCCGACGAGACCATCGCCCGGGCCGCCGACACCCGCGACGTGGTGGCCGCGCAGCGCAACGCCGAGCAGATCCGGCTGGCCACCGGCGCCAGCTTCGTGGTGGTCACCGACCTGGACGGGATCCGCCTCTCGCACACCGACCCGGGCCGGATCGGCCACCGGGTCAGCACCGACCCCGAGCCCGCCCTCAACGGCCGCAGCGTCACCGCCATCCAGCAGGGCACCCTGGGCCGCACCGCCCGCGGCAAGGTGCCGCTGCGGATGGCGGACGGCCGGATCGTCGGCGAGGTGTCGGTCGGCATCAGTGACGACTCGATCCGCCGCCGGCTGCTGAAGATGCTCACCGGCATCCTGCTGTGCGCCGGAGCGGGCCTGGCCGCCGGTACGATCGCCACCCTCGCCCTGGCCCGCCGGCTCAAGCGCCGCACCCACAACATCGCGCTCGCCGACATCTCCGCGCTGCTGGTCGAACGCGAGGCGATGCTGCACGGCATCCGCGAGGGCATGGTGGCGCTGGACGAGCGCGGCCGGATCCGGCTGGCCAACGACGAGGCGATCAGGCTGCTCGGCCTGCCCGAGGACTGCACCGGCCGCCCGATCGCCGAGGTACTGCCGCCTGGCCGGCTGACCGACGTGCTGACCGGCCGGATCACCGGCGCCGACCTGCCGGCCGTCCGGGACGACCGGGTCCTCGTGGTGAACCGGATGGTCACCGCCGAGGGCGGCGCGGTGGTGACGCTGCGCGACCGCACCGAGCTGGAGTCGCTGGTCCGCGAGCTGGACACCACCCGCAGCCTGACCGAGGCGCTGCGCGCCCAGGACCACGAGCACGCCAACCGGATGCACACCCTGCTCGGCCTGCTGGAGCTCGGCCGCCACGAGCAGGCGGTGGCCTTCATCTCCGAGCAGTCCGGCTCGCACGCCGCGGTCGCCGCCCGGATCGCCGAACAGGTGCAGGACCCGCACGTGGCGGCCCTGCTGGCGGGCAAGACGGCGGTGGCCGACGAGCGCGGGGTACGGCTGGTGCTGGCCCCGGCGGCCCACCTGCCGGATGCGGTGATGGACGCCCGGGCGCTGGTGACGGTGCTCGGCAATCTGATCGACAACGCGGTGGACGCGGTGGCGCCGCGGGCAGACCCGGGCGGTCGGGTGGAGGTGACGCTGGCCGCGGCCGGCTCCACCCTGCTGCTGCAGGTCGCGGACAGCGGCCCGGGCGTACCGGAGGAGCTGCGCGAGCAGGTCTTCGAGGAGGGGTGGACCAGCAAGGACGCACCCGCGCACCGTCCACGCGGGCTGGGCCTGGCCATGGTGCGACGGCTGGTCGAACGGACCGGCGGCCGGATCGTGCTCGACTCCGGCCCGCTCGGCGGCGCCCGGTTCACCGTCGAGCTGCCCGAGGCCCTGCTCACCACTCAGCTCGTGGAGGCGTGATGATCGACGTACTCGTGGTGGACGACGACTTCCGGGTCGCCGACGTGCACGCCGCCTACGTGGCCAAGGTGCCTGGCTTCCGAGTGACGGGCACCGCCCACTCGGCCGGGGAGGCTCTGGCCGCGCTGGAGCGCCGCCCGGTGGACCTGCTGCTGCTCGACCACCACCTGCCGGACGAGACCGGCCTGGCCCTGGTCCGCCGGCTGCGGGAACGCCAGGTGGCCTGCGACGTGATGATGGTGACCGCCGCCAGGGACGTCTCCACCGTGCACGCCGCGATGCAGCACGGCGCCCTGCAGTACCTGGTCAAGCCGTTCACCTTCGCCGGACTGCGGGAGAAGCTGGTCTCCTACGCGCAGCTGCGGCACGCACTGGCCGCACCGGCCCGGGAGGCCGGCCAGGACGAGGTGGACCGGCTGTTCGCGACCCTGCGCAGCGCCTCCGCCCCGGCCGGTGCCCTGCCCAAGGGGCACTCGGCACCGACCACCGACCTGGTGCTGGGCGTGCTGCGCCGGGCGGGCCGGCCGCTGTCCGCCCAGGAGGTCGCCGACGCCACCGGGCTCAGCCGCTCGACGGCGCAGCGCTACCTCAAGCAGTTGGAACGGGACAGCCGGCTGCGGCTGACCCTGCGTTACGGCGAGACCGGCCGCCCGGAACACCGCTACGGGCTGGCCGCCAGGGCGTAGGGCCTGTCTCCCGGATCCCTGCCGGGAACGCGGACATGGGGGAACCCCGGCGGCCCCAGGCCCGCCGGGGTTCCCCGGGGCACGGCGCTCAGGGCAGACCCTAGGCCGCGCCCGCACCGGTGAGGGCACGCACCTCCAGCTCGGCGAAGCGGTCCGCGTCGGCGGGCTCGGGCGAGGTGAGCGTCCCGATCCAGCCGGCCAGGAAGCCGAGCGGGATGGAGATCATGCCGGGGTTCTCCAGCGGGAACCAGTGGAAGTCGACGCCGGGGAACAGCGCCGCCTTGGTGCCGGAGACCACCGGGGAGAAGAACACCAGCACGATCGCCGGAACCAGCCCGCCGTACACCGACCAGACCGCGCCCCGGACGGTGAACCGCGACCAGAACAGGCTGTACAGCAGCACCGGCAGGTTGGCGGAGGCGGCCACCGCGAAGGCCAGGCCGACCAGGAAGGCGACGTTCAGGTGCTGGGCGAACAGGCTGATCACGATCGCGGCCGCACCGATCCCTGCGGCGGCGAACCGGGCGACCACCACCTCCTGCTGCTCGCTGGGCTTCTCCGTGACCTCGTCCGGACGGCCGCGCCGGGGGCGGTCGCGCCAGGCCCCGGCCCAGATGTCGTGGGCGAAGGCCGCCGAGGAGGCCAGGGTCAGCCCGGCGACCACGGCGAGGATGGTGGCGAAGGCGATCGCCGAGATCAGCGCGAACAGCACCACCCCGCCGGTGCTGCCGTTGCCGCCGCCGAGCACCAGGGCGAGCAGCGGAACGGCGGTGTTCCCGGCCGAGTTGGCGTGCCGCACCTCGTCCGAGCCGACCAGCGCGGTGGCGCCGAGACCGAGCGCGATGGCCATCAGGTAGAAGCCGCCGACCAGCCCGATCGCCCACATCGTGGAACGGCGGGCGGCCCGCGCGGTGGGCACGGTGTAGAAGCGGGACAGGATGTGCGGCAGGCCGGCGGTGCCCAGCACCAGGGCCAGGCCCAGGCTGAAGAAGTCCAGTCGGCTGGTGAGGGTGGCGCCGTACTTCAGGCCGGGTTCGAGGTAGCGCTGCCCGACGCCGCTGTGCTGGGCCGCCTGGCGCATCAGCTCGAACAGGTCGCCGCGGAAGCGGATCACCAGCAGCACGGTGAGCAGCACCGAGCCGGCGATCAGCAGGAAGGCCTTGACGATCTGGATCCAGGTGGTGGCCCGCATCCCGCCGACCGTGACGTAGACGATCATCAGGGCGCCGACCGCGATGATGGTCCAGGTCCGGGCCTGGGAGCTGTTGGTGCCGAGCAGCATGGCGACCAGCGAGCCGGCGCCGACCATCTGGGCGACCAGGTAGAGCAGGGTGACCACGACGCTGGCGCCGCCGGCCGCCGCGCGCACCTTGCGATGGCGCAGCCGCAGCGCGAGCACGTCGGCGAGGGTGTACCGGCCGGCGTTGCGGACGAGTTCGGCGACCAGCATCAGCACGACCAGCCAGGCGACCAGGAAGCCGATGCTGTAGAGCACGCCGTCGTAGCCGTACAGGGCGATCAGCCCGGCGACGCCGAGGAAGGAGGCGGCGGAGAGGTAGTCGCCGGAGAGGGCGAAGCCGTTCTGCAACGGGGTGAAGTCGCGGCCGCCGGCGTAGAAGTCCTCGGCGGCATTGCCCTGGCGGCCTACCCAGAGGGTGATGCCGAGGGTGACCAGGACGATGACGGCGAACAGCACGATCGCCAGGTTGTGATGGTCGCCGGTGGGGGCGACGGGCGGCGGGGTGGCGGTGGTCGTCACCGCGGTCATCAGGGTCGTCATCGCAGCTGGTCCTGGGTGTCCCAGCGCAGGCCCAGGGCGGCGCGGTCGCGCTTGGTCCGGGCGTTGCGGGCGTAGAGCCAGGTGAGGAGGAAGGTGGTGGCGAACTGCAGCAGACCGAGCAGCCAGGCCACGTTGAGCGGGCCGGCCACCGCGGTGCGCATCACGCCGGGGGCGGCGGCCTCGGCGGCGACGTACATCAGGTACCAACCGAGGAAGGCGCCGCTGACCGGGAAGACGAATGCCCGGTAGCTGCGGCGGATGTCCTGGAAGGCGGCGCCGGCCTGGACCGTTCGGTAGACCTCGGTGCTGTCGGTGGTGCTCTCCGGCGCCGGCTCCTGCCGGTGCGGGACGGCTGGCGCGGCCACCGGCTCGGCCGCGGCGGCTGTGGGCTGAACGGGGGTGGTGCCGACCGGCGCCGGCTGGGCCGGTACGGCCGTTCGGCGGAACCCGACAGCAGGCTCGGACGCGGTGGCGGCGGCCGGAACGGCCCACCATTCGAATCGCTGCCCCTGGCCGGGACTGCTGGTCTGCTGCTGTGGCACTGCTGCTCCTGGGCCGGGCCGGGCGATCTGACCCGAACCATCATGGGGGCCGCCGAACACCGCCTCTGACCATCGCAGATGCCTTCACTCGATAAGGTGATCGATCATCTGACGGACGCTCATCGGACTACTGCTGCATACCGGTGATTCCGTGTCGAAAGGCGTACGCGACGGCCTGCGCCCGGTCCCGTACCGCGGTCTTGGCGAACAGGTTGTTGATGTGGGTCTTCACGGTGGCCTGGCTGACGAACAGCCGCTGGGCGATCTCGGCGTTGGAGAGCCCCTCGGCGATCAGCGCGAGCACCTCGGCCTCCCGCACGGTCAGCCCGTCCGGCAGCCCCCCGGGCCGGGCGGCGGGCCGCTCGGCGGCCGGCGCGGGCTGGGCCGGCTTCTCCGAAAGCCGTTCCAGCAGCCGGCGTTGGACCTGCGGCGAGAGACCGGCCGCGCCCGCCCGGACGTCCGCGATGGCCTTCGCGATCTCCTCGCCGCCGGCGTCCTTGGTGAGGTAGCCGCGCGCCCCGGCCTGCAGCGCCGGGAACAGCGAGTCGTCGTCGGCGTAGGTGGTGAGCACCACGACCTCGGTCTCCGGGTGGGCGGCCCGGATCCGCCGGGTCGCCTCGACACCGTCCACCCGCGGCATCCGCAGGTCCATCAGCACTACGTCCGGGTGATGACGCTCCACCAGGGCGACGGCCTCCTCACCGTCCGCCGCCGCGCCGACCACCTCGATACCGGGCAGCAACCCCAACAGCATCACGATGCCCTCGCGCACCACCGTCTGGTCGTCCGCCACCAGCACTCTGGTAACCACCCCGGTCATGCCGGCACCCGCAGCAACACGCGCCACCCTCCGTCCTCCGGGCCCGCCAGCAGGGTGCCGCCGAGCAGTTCCGCGCGTTCGCGCATCCCCAGCAGACCGTACCCGCTGCCGCTGCCGGCCAGCTCCCCGGAGGACTCGCCGCGCGGCGCCCGGGTGTTGCGCACCTCCAGCTCCACCGCCCCGTCCAGGTAGCGCAGTTCGACGGTGCACCGGGCACCCGGCGCGTGCTTGCGGACGTTGGTCACCGCCTCCTGCGCGGTGCGCCGCACCGCGAGGCCCGCCTCGGCGGCCAACGGCCGGGGCGTACCGGTGACGGTGAGCACGGCCCGCTCGCGCTCGGTCAGCTCCACCAGGAACTCCCCGACCGGGGTCAGCTCCCCGCGCAACGCGGACAGCGCCTGGCGGGTCTCGGCCAGGCCGTCCTGCGCCATCCGCCGAGCGGCGACGACCCGTTCGCGGATCTGCTCGCGGTCCGTCCCGGCGTCCAGCATCAACCGGGCCGCCTCCAGGTGGACCAGCTGCGCGGAGAGGCTGTGGGCGAGCACGTCGTGGATCTCCCGGGCGATCCTGGCCCGTTCGGCGAGCGCCGCGCTCTCCGCCTCGGCGGCCCGGGCGGCACGCTCCTGGGTGAGCAGCCGGCGGGCGGTCCCGCGCGCCTCGGTGTCCAGCCGCAGCAGGAAGCCGAGCAGGGTGACCCCGCCGACGGTGGCGGCGACGCTGAGCCAGCTCGCCCAGGAGACCGCGGTGTACGAGCCCAGCGCGGCCGTCGCGGTGAACAGCGCCGGCGCGGGCGGCAGCCGGACCAGGGCGATCACGGCCAGCCCGATCCAGAGCAGGTCGGCGAGCGTGTGGGCCCGCCCCCAGTCGGCCAGCCAGGCGGCGCCGACCAGGGCGGCGGCCAGCAGGTACGAGGCCGCCGGGCGCTGTTCCCGGCTGGCCTGGAGGTAGAGGGTGCACAACGCGACGGCCGCAGCCAATCCGGCCGCCGCGGCCACCACGGCCCAGCCGGAGTACCTCCCGTCGGAGAAGGTCCCCCAGCTGACGACGGCCAGCAGGACGAGCCGGCCGAGCACGGTGAGGACCCGCCGCGGCCGGCTCTCGGCCTCGCGCTCCAGCCCCTCGCGGGACGGCCAGCGGGTCCAGTACCACCCGGCCACGGGTGCCTCCTCGGTGCTCACGGCGGTGGGTCAGTGCAGGACAGGGGTGGTCTGCGCGGGCTCCAGCGTCCGGGCCCTCCAGTTCACCACGAGCGAGCGGACCAGCAGCAGGACCGCCATGCCGAGCATCAGCGCACTGCCCGCCTGGTGGACGTGCAGGGCCGAGCCGATCGCGTAGAGCCCGATCCGGATGGCGATCATGCCGCCCCAGGCGGCCAGGGTGGCCTTGCTGCCCTTGAGCAGGACGGTGCCGTCCGAGGCCCGCCAGATCCGAACGGTCCAGCCCCAGACGGCGCCCATCGCGAGCACGGTGACCATTCCGGCGGCCAGCAGGGCGACCGACAGCGCCGTGTGCTGGTGGTCGATGATCTGCGGATCGCGCAGCGCGAACACACCCAGGATGAGCGGCAGCAGCCAGAAGCGGCGCTCGGTGTCCAGGCGTTGGACACGCATCTGGCGCTGGACCACCAGGACCACCACCGCGGCGATCATGAGGAGGTTGGCTACGGAACTCATGCCGCCACCTCGCTGCGCTCGGCCGGGGCATTCGCCCGCACGCGCCTTTCGGTGATTCGCTCGCTGCGCTCGCTCATGGGATTGCTCCGTCCCGGGGAGAGGCTTGTCGCTGACCTCTCCGACGCTACGGATCCGGCGGTTCCCGCTGATCGGAGCCGGGGTGGACCCCGGGTGGAACCGACAGCGCGAGGGCCCTCCACCCGTGGGTGGAGGGCCCTCGCGAAACGGCCGGGATCAGGCGTCGATGCGCGAGCGGTCCAGGGTGGCCGCCGAGTCCACGATGAACTCCTTGCGCGGGGCGACGTCGTTGCCCATCAGCAGGTCGAAGATCTTCTCGGCCTGCTCCAGGTCGCCCAGGTTGATCCGGCGCAGCGTGCGGTGGCGCGGGTCCATGGTGGTCTCTGCCAGCTGGTCGGCGTCCATCTCGCCCAGACCCTTGTAGCGCTGCACCGGCTCCTTCCAGCGCATCCCCTTGCGCTGGAACTCCAACAGGGTGGAGCGCAGTTCGGCGTCGGAGTAGGTGTAGTGGTACTTCTCCTGGCCGCGCTTGGGGTTGGTGAGCTCGATCCGGTGCAGCGGCGGCACGGCGGCGAAGACCCGGCCCTGCTCGACCATCGGCCGCATGTAGCGGTGGAAGAGGGTCAGCAGCAGGGTACGGATGTGCGAGCCGTCGACATCGGCGTCGGCCATGAAGATGACCCGGCCGTAGCGGGCCTGCTCGATGTCGAAGGTACGGCCCGAGCCGGCCCCTATGACCTGGATGATCGCGGCGCACTCGGCGTTCTTGAGCATGTCGCTCACCGAGGCCTTCTGGACGTTGAGGATCTTGCCGCGGATCGGCAGCAGCGCCTGGAACTCGGAGTTGCGGGCGAGCTTGGCGGTGCCGAGCGCGGAGTCACCCTCGACGATGAACAGCTCGCTGCGCTCGACGTCGTCGCTGCGGCAGTCGGCCAGCTTGGCGGGCAGCGAGCTGGTCTCCAGCGCGGTCTTCCGGCGCTGGGCCTCCTTGTGCTGGCGGGCGGCGACCCGGGTGCGGGCGGCCGCGACCACCTTCTCCAGCACGGCCCGGGCCTGCAGCTTCTCGTCCTTCTTGGCCGAGGTGAGGAAGGCCTTGAGCTCCTTCGCGACGACGGCGGCGACGATCCGGTTGGCCGCCGAGGTGCCGAGCACCTCCTTGGTCTGGCCCTCGAACTGCGGCTCGGCGAGCCGGACGGTGACCACCGCGGTGAGGCCCTCGGTGGCATCGTCCTTGGTGATGTCGTCCTCGGCGACGCGCAGCAGCTTGCTGGCGCGCAGCACCTCGTTGACGGTCTTGGCCAGCGAGCGCTCGAAGCCGGTGATGTGGGTGCCGCCCTTGGGGGTGGCGATGATGTTGACGAAGGAGCGCAGGGTGGTGTCGTAACCGGTGCCCCAGCGCAGCGCGATGTCCACCCCGAGGTGGCGGGTGACCTCGGTGGGGGTCATGTGACCGAGCTCGTCCAGGACGGGCACGGTCTCCTTGAAGGTGCCCTCACCGCGCAGCCGCAGCACGTCGGAGACCGGCTTGTCGGGGGCCAGGAACTCACAGAACTCGGCGATGCCGCCGTCGTAGTGGAAGACCGACTCCTCGACCTGCTCGCTCTCGGTGAGGCGCTCGTCACGCACGACGATGGTCAGGCCGGGGACCAGGAAGGCGGTCTGCCGGGCGCGGTTGTGCAGGTTCTCCAGGGAGAGCTTGGCGTCCTTGAGGAAGATCTGCCGGTCGGCCCAGTAGCGGATCCGGGTGCCGGTGCGGGTCTTCGGCACCTTACGGGTCCGGCTGAGGCCGTTGGCGGGCTCGAAGGGCGCGTCCGGGCTCGCCTCGGTGAAGATGCCGGGGGTGCCGCGGCGGAAGCTGATCGCGTGGGTGTGGCCGCTGCGGTCGACCTCGACGTCCAGTCGGGCGGAGAGCGCGTTGACGACCGAGGCGCCGACGCCGTGCAGACCGCCGGAGGCTGCGTAGGAGCCGCCGCCGAACTTGCCGCCGGCGTGCAGCTTGGTCATCACGACCTCGACGCCGGACAGCCCGGTCTTGGGCTCGACGTCGACCGGGATGCCGCGGCCGTTGTCGCGGACCTCGACCGAGGAGTCGGGGTGCAGCAGGACCTCGATGCGGTCGCAGTAACCGCCCAGCGCCTCGTCGACGGAGTTGTCGATGATCTCCCAGAGGCAGTGCATCAGGCCTCGGCTGTCGGTCGAGCCGATGTACATGCCGGGGCGCTTGCGGACGGCCTCCAGGCCCTCCAGGACGAGCAGGTGCCGCGCGGTGTAGTTGGAACCGTCGTCGCCGGCCAGCAGCGCGGACGGCACGGTCGTTTCGGCACTCACGCGGCACTCTCCTCGGTGAAGTTCTGTCTCATCGGTCACATCCGGACGCATCCGGACCAACCGCCAGTGCAGCACGCCGCACCGACAGTCGTCGCTCTGTGTGCCGGCACCCCTGCTCCGGGTGCACAGCACGACGGGACGGCCCCGCGCAGCTTGTACGCGCTGCGCGAACAAGGACCGCGCCCGGGTGTGGGCCCCAGGGGCCCATCTCCTCCCGGTACCACCGGTCCTGGCGGATCGTGGGGCCCGGCGCAGGCCCCGGAACTGCCGTTATGCAGGCTACCGGGGCCCGGGACGGGGCTTATGCTCCAACCCGGCAGAGGATTATGCTACGCGGACCTCGCACCCGATCCCGATCGGGCGTTCGAGCGATGGGCGGATCCCGGAATTCGGCACGCATGAACCACCGACGCCCGGGGCACGTCCTCATCAACACAGCAGAATCCTCAGAGAAGAAAAGCCACGAGCGGGAACGTTTTCGGCCTGGTTGGATGTTGACCCTGGTACGACAGCTCGTCGAGCTAGAGAAGAGGCGACGTGACTACTGTTCTGACACCTGCGAGCCCGCTCACCGCGGCTGACCGCTGCGACCGCTGCGGCGCCCAGGCCTACCTGCGCGTCGTACTCGCCAGCGGCGGAGAGCTGCTCTTCTGCGCCCACCACGGCCGGAAGTTCGAGCCCGAGCTCAAGAAGATCGCCGTGGAGATACAGGACGAGAGCGGCCGTCTCACCACCAGCACCACCGCGACGGCCGCCGACGACGAGCGCTGATCACAGGCGCCGCAACCAGCAGCCAGCGTCGAGCTGTGTCCGGTCGCACATCGCACGCGACCGGTGAGCCGGGCGGCCGGTCCCCGAGGGGCCGGCCGCCCGGCTCAGCTGTTCTCCGGACAGTCATCCCGCGTTCGCCCGTTCCGGACACCTGGTTCAGGGTCGCCTGGACCCGAAGCGACGTCAGAACGTCACCTCAAGATCACGCGAGGCGACGCTCACAGCGCGGAGCGCACCTCGTCCGTGACCGAGGACAGGCGGGTGTAGACGCCGGGGTGGGCCGCCTCGGCGCAGCCCGTCCCCCAGGAGACCAGGCCGACCAGCCGCCCGCCGACGATCAGCGGGCCTCCGCTGTCGCCCTGGCAGGCGTCCCTGCCGCCCTTCTCCTCGCCCGCGCAGACCATGCCCCGGGCGTCGAACTTGCCCTCCTGCCCGCCCGGGTAGGCGTGCGCGCAGGTCCGGTCCGAGACGATCGGCACGTCCGCCCCGCGCAGCACCGGTGAGTAGTCGCCCCGCCCGCTGGTGTCGCCCCAGCCGTACACCCGCGCCCTGGTTCCGGCCGCGTACGGCGCGCTCTCGCCCTGGCCGACCAGCTCGACCACCGGCCGGGAGCCCTGGGAGTCGGCGAGGGTCAGCACCGCGACGTCGTTCACGTTCGCCGCGAAGTCGTAGTCGGGGTGGATCCAGACCGACCGGACGGCCACCTCACGGCCGGCCGAGCCGCGCATATCGTCCCGACCCACGACCACCTTGAGCCCCGGCCGGTCCACCCGTCCCTTGGCCTCGTCGTAGAAGCAGTGCGCCGCCGTCACCACCTTGGTCGGGGTGACCAGCGCTCCCCCGCAGAACTGGCCGGAGCGCCCGCTGCCGAACTGCTGGCGGCTGGCCAGCGCCACGATCCACGGGTGGTCCACAGTGCTCACCGCGCTACCGCCGACCACCCGGCGCTGTGCCTCGGCCGGGCCCGCCGCGCCGAGGGCGACCAGCGGGACCGGCACGGCGGCGAGCAGCGCCAGCGCGGCGGCCCGTCGGCGGCGACGGCCCGTCCGGGCGGCGGCCGGGTCGGCCCGGGGCGGGGCGGGGGTCGGCAGATCAGCGCGGTCCGGGTCGGTCAGCACCGTGACTCCAGAAGGCTCGGCAGCAGGCAACCGGCACAGCGTAGGTGATCGGCTACACTGCGCGACCGCTTCCCGTCGCGTCGCCACCCGGACGAGCGACAAGCACCACTCGAACGCTGACGAACCCGGCCCCGAACAGCCCGAAGGCCCGAAACCGTAACGGTTCCGGGCCTTCGGCGCCCGCCTGTCGCGCTTGCTGCGGTCGGCCGCGTTCGCGGTCGATCAGTCCAGGTAGTCGCGCAGCACCTGGGAACGCGACGGGTGGCGCAGCTTCGACATGGTCTTGGACTCGATCTGGCGGATGCGCTCACGGGTGACCCCGTACACCTTGCCGATCTCGTCGAGCGTCTTCGGCTGACCGTCCGTCAGGCCGAAGCGCATCGAGACCACGCCGGCCTCGCGCTCGGAGAGGGTGTCCAGCACCGAGTGCAGCTGCTCCTGGAGCAGGGTGAAGGAGACCGCGTCGGCCGGGACGACCGCCTCGGAGTCCTCGATCAGGTCACCGAACTCGCTGTCGCCGTCCTCGCCCAGCGGAGTGTGCAGCGAGATCGGCTCGCGGCCGTACTTCTGGACCTCGATGACCTTCTCGGGGGTCATGTCGAGTTCCTTGGCCAGCTCCTCCGGGGTGGGCTCGCGGCCCAGGTCCTGGAGCATCTGGCGCTGGACGCGGGCCAGCTTGTTGATGACCTCGACCATGTGCACCGGGATGCGGATGGTGCGGGCCTGGTCGGCCATGGCGCGGGTGATCGCCTGACGGATCCACCAGGTGGCGTAGGTCGAGAACTTGTAGCCCTTGGTGTAGTCGAACTTCTCGACCGCACGGATCAGACCGAGGTTGCCCTCCTGGATCAGGTCCAGGAAGAGCATGCCGCGACCGGTGTAACGCTTGGCCAGCGAGACCACCAGACGGAGGTTGGCCTCCAGCAGGTGGTTCTTGGCCCGGCGGCCGTCCTCGGCGATGATCTCCAGCTCGCGCTTGAGCTTCGGGGCGAGCTTGTCGGCGGCCGAGAGCTTGTCCTCGGCGAACAGACCGGCCTCGATGCGCTTGGCGAGCTCGACCTCCTGCTCGGCGTTGAGCAGCGGGACCTTGCCGATCTGCTTCAGGTAGTCCTTGACCGGGTCGGCGGTGGCACCGGCGACGGCGACCTGCTGGGCGGGCGCGTCGTCCTCGTCGTCGTCGGAGAGGACGAAGCCCTCCGACTCCTCCTCCGGGCCCTCGGCCTCGGCCTTGTCGCCCGGCAGCGCGACGTCCTCGAGCAGTTCCTCGTCGCCGAGCAGCTCCTCGTCGCCGCCCTTGGCGGCCTTGGCGGTGGCGGTCTTCTTCGCGGCGGTCTTCTTGGCCGGCGCGGCGGTCTTCTTGGCCGCGGCCTTCTTGGCCGGCACCGCCTTCTTCGCCGGGGTGGCCTTCACCTCGGCGACCGAGCCGGTCGTCTCGCCGACGGTGATCTCGGCGGAGACCGTGGGGGCCGGAGCCGCAGAGGCAGCCGTGACGGCCGGAGCCGCGACGGGCGCGCCGGGGGCGATCCGCACGGGCGGCTTGGTCGGGGCCGACGGGGTCCGGGTGGTGACAGCCTTGGTGGCGGTGCGCTTGGTGGGGCTCTTGGCAGCAACGCTCTTGCGCTTGGCGCCGGCCGGCTCGGCCGCGCTGACCATGAGGTCCACCCCCTCCTCAATCAGCACCTGGTTGAGGCTGCGCATGACGTTCTTCCACTTGGTGACCGGGATCTGGTCCGCCTCGAACGCCTGGCGCACGTCGTCACCGGCGATCTGCCCCTGGGCCTTGCCCCGCTCGATGAGCGCCAGCAGAGCCGCGGACTCGGCGATCTCGGGGGGAAGCGAACGGGATGTGCTGGCCGACACGAACAACCTCTCGGACGATGAGTGGACTCGAACCCGTACCGGCCGCCCGAGCGGGCGGGGAAGGAAATCGCGCGTCGGACGCGCGGTGTCGATTCCGACCGACTCGGGCTTGAGGACTGGGTTTGCAGGACGGCAGCAGCGCCGCAGACCAACACAGCATTCTGACATGTTGGGGTATTCCGGAGCTGCTTCCGCTCAGGACACATCGCTGCTACTCGTCAAGTGTTACGCATGGCCTTGGTGTCGCGGGTCACACCGCTCGGCGCCCGCGGCCCGGGGGCCTGGATCCATCATCGCGCACTCGCGCCGAAGTCGATTGTCATGAACGGGGCGGCCATCGCATTCGTAACGACGGCCGGTGCGCAGAGGCCCTCCGGCTGCGCCGCGCGGTGCGGCCGGAGGGCCCTGGAGGAGCGCGCCACGGCCGGCCGCGACCGCTCGCCGAGAACAGCCCGCTCAGTGCTCCCGGGGCGCGGGGACGGAGGGCTCCATCTCGGGGTGGACGGTGAGCAGCGCCCGCATCGCGACCTCGCCCGCGGCGCCGTCGCCGGCGCCCAGCGCGTCGACCAGCCGGGCGTGCAGGCCGACCGAGGACTCGGAGGGCCGCTCGCAGGAGATCGCCGGTCCGCCCGAGACCTGCAGGGCACAGGAGACGATCCCGGACAGGTGCTCCAGCATCCGGTTGCCGGCCATCTGCAGGACCAGGCCGTGCAGCTCGGCATCGGCCCGGGCGTAGGTGGACAGGTCGGCCTGGGCGGCGGCGTGGCCCATGATCTCGACCAGCTCGACCAGCCGCTGCTGGACGTCCTCCCGGCCGTGGCCGGCCGCGAGCCGGGCAGCCAGCGGCTCGATCGCCCAGCGGAGCTCGAACAGCTCCCGGCGCTGCTCGTCCCGCTGCGGGCCGAAGGCGCGCCACTCGATGATGTCCGGGTCCAGCAGGTTCCAGTCGCCGACCGGGCGGACCCGGGTGCCGACGTTGGGGCGGGCGCTGACCAGGCCCTTGGCCTCCAGCACGCGCAGCGACTCGCGGACGACGGTCCGGGACACCTCGAACCGTTGACCGATCTCCTCGGGCACGAGTGGACGGTCGGCACCGAGGTCGCCGGAGACGATCATCTGGCCGAGCTGCTGGACCAGCTGGCCGTGCAGACCGCGGCCTCGGCTGCTGGTGGTCTTGCGGCCGACCCGGGCGATGTCGGACTCGGCGCCCTCCCAGCGGGGCGCCGGTGGCGTCGGCCGGTCGGCGTACGAGAAGCGGTCCAGATCGCCGGAGCCGTGGATCGGCCCGTCGGCGGAACGGGCGGGGGTCATGGTGGGGTGCGCAAGGGTACTCACGCCTCCTTTGTCGGCGATCGGCAGGCGCAGCTTGAGAATTCTCGTGAAAAGCACACGAAAGGGTGATCGCCCGTGACTGGATAATTGACTTCTTATCAGGAAGAACCGCTCATTGCGGTCACTGCTGGTCGATCTTGGTAGTTCGGGGCGGTCCGGGGGTGCGTGGCGGGTGGCGTCGGGCGCTACAGCGCGCGGCGGCGGGCCTGGACGAGCAGGGCGGCGAGCAGCAGGGCCGCCACGGGGGCCGCGACCGCCCCGAGCAGCGCCGGATCCGTCAGCGCCGCGCCGTCGGCAGCCGCCGCGTGCACCCCGCCGTGCACCCAGCCGTCGGCCCACTCGATGCCGGACTGGAAGGGCAGCAGCCCGGCCGCCCGGCTCGGCCAGGGGCGGCCGGGCTGACGCAGCAGCAGGGCCACGCCGGACTCCAGCAGCGCCGGCAGCGCGCACAGCAGCAACACCCCGGCGGCGGCGCTGCGGGTCAACGAGGCGGTCAGCACGCCGGTCCAGCCGGCCACCACGGTCAGCAGGACGAAGGCCAGCAGCACGGCCGGCCCCCCGTGACCGGCCACCAGCGCCAACGGGGCGAACACTCCCGGCAGGTCGCCGAGCGCGTTCAGTCCGGCGGCGCCCAGCGCCTCGCCCACCTGGTCGGAGAGCGCGGCCGGGTTCGACCAGGCCCCCACCGTCACCCCGCCCGGCAGCGCGAGGTGCACGGCCACCGTGTCGAGCAGCAGGGTGGCCACCGCCAGCAAGGCCGCGACCGGGCCGACCATCAGCAGCTTGGCCAGCAGCAGCCGCGCCCGGCGCGAGTACGCCACCTGCGAGGCCGCCAGCCCCGGGTAGCACACCTCGTGGCCGTAGGAGAGCGCGCCCAGCACTCCGGCTCCGAGTGCCGCGAAGGGCAGCGGGATCAGCGGGACGGCGGCGGTCAGCAGCCGCACCCCGGCCTGGGCGGCCAGCGGGCCGGGCGGGGCCTGGCTCGCCAGCACGGCGGCCACGACAGCGTCGCAGAGCAGGACGGCGGCGAGCAGCAGCCAGGTGGAACGCAGGCCGCACAGGCGGCGCAACTCGTAGGCCAGAACACGCACGGTTCACTCGCTCCGGTGGTCGTCGGGGGTGGTGGGGGCCTGGCCCGTGGTGACGCGGCCGAGGCGGACGGTGTCGTCGGTGAGCAGGTCGGCGGCACTCTTACGGCTACGCGGAGGCTGGGGCTCGGTGCGGACGGACTCGCTTGCGCCAAGGAGCCCGCCCGACGGGACGGGGGTCGCCGCCCGGGCAGGGGTGGTCTTCGGGGCGGGGGTCGCCGCCGGGGCGGGTTCGTCGCGGAAGAGCCGGTCCACGGCGACCGTGGGCGCGCGGTCGCCCTGGTGGGCGGCGGCCGCGCCGAACACAGGGAGCGCGGCCGTCACGGCGGCGACAGGCAGCGCGCGGGTAGGCAGGGAAACATCGTCCCGGGAGCGGCCCTCCGCGGCGGGCTCGGGGGCGACGGGCTGGTGGCTCGGACCGGAGCCCGGCTCGGGCTTCGGGTTCGCGCGCAGCTCCGGACTCGGCTCGGCTTCGGGGGCCGGCCCGGCTGCCGGTTCGGGCGTCTGCTGGAGACGGAGGCGGCCGGAGCGCCCGGAGGGAACGGGCGGGACGGCCCGGGGCGCCGGCTGCTCGACCACCCGGTCGGCCAGCTCGTGCAGCAGGATCCCGTGGCGGTAGGCGAGTTCACCGATCTCGGTGCGGTCGATGCCCGCCACCGCGAGGCCCGCGCCGCCGTCCCGGCGCACCTCGGCGCCCTGACTGACCAGCAGGTCGGCCAGCCGCGCCATCTGCGGCCCCCGGACGGCCACTTCGGGACTGAGCCTGGCCCAGCGGAACTCCGAGACCGACTGGTCGGCCACCATGCAGCCGCGGTCCAGGGTGACCACCCGGTCCGCGAGTTGCGCGGCCTCCTGCGGGGAGCGGGTGGTCACCAGGACCGTCCCGCCCACGAGAGTGAAGGAGCGCAGGAAGGAGTGGAACCACTCGACGTTGCGTGGCGAGAGGCCCTCGGTCGGCGCATCCAGCACCAGTGTGCCGGGGTCGCCGAGCAGCGCGGCGGCCAGGGCGAGCCGGCGGTGCATGCCGGGCGAGAAGGTGCGCAGCCGCTGCCCGGCGACGGTGGCCAGCCGGGTCTGCTCCAACAGCTCGTCGGCCCGCCGCGCGGGGACGCCGACGGCCGCGGCCAGCATCCGCAGGTGGCCGCGCGCCTTGCGCCCCGGGTGTCCGGCTCCCTCCCCCGGCCCGGGCAGCAGCACGCCGACCTCGCGCTCGGGGCGGCGGATCCGCTGGTAGGGGCGGCCGTCGAAAAGCGTGATGCCCTGGCCGCGTTCGAGTTCGACCATCAGCCGCAGCGCGGTGGACTTGCCCGCGCCCTCGTCGCCGAGCAGCACGGTCACCATGCCCGGCCGGGCGTCGAAGGTCAGATCGAGTACGGCGGGCGGGGCGCCCTTGCGATACACCCTGGTCAGTTCGGTGATCTGGATCATCGCTGGCTGCTCCCATGCCCTCGGCCGACCTGCTCGACGCCAGCACATTAGGGGTCAGCACCACCGATTCCGGGCATTACCGAACCGCCACGGGCACACCGCCCGCCCGCCTCACCCGATCAGGGGACAATCCGATCCTGCGATTCACGGGGCGTGCCCGCGCCGGGGCCGTCGGCACCCCGGCCAGTGGCCGGTGTCGCGGCCTGCAGGAAGGCCGCCGCACCCGGCGGGAGCGGCTCGCCGACGCACTCCCCCTGGAACTCCTCGACGGCGGCCTTGCCCGCGACGGCGATCTCCGCCAGCTGCTCCTGCTCGGCACTCAGCGTCTCCCGCACGGAGGCGATCGTCGCCGGGTCGGCGTGCGCGGCCTTCAAGGAGGCCAGCTGCCGCTCGGTTCTGGCGGTGGTCGCGGTGAGGCTCTTGTGTTCCGCCACCAAGCTCTCGATGCCGTTTCGCTGTCTGGCGCAGTCGTCGTTGACGGTCATCACGGGGCTCCCAGGGTCCGAAGGCCTTCGGCCCGGCGACCGAAGCGTCCATCGACACTGTGCGCCGGTGTCACCGCGCCGGCTTCCGGACCGGGGCCGTTCGGCGGCCCCGGGCGCAGGCGGGTCCGGGCGCAGGCGGGTCCGGGGCTTCGGGGCGCTCAGGACTCCGGGCGGAGCATGGGCGGGTTGAGGACCGTGGCACCGCCGGCGGTGAAGAGCTGGGCCGGGCGGCCACCCTGACGGGTCGTCGTACCGCCCGAGGGGAGGAGGAAGCCGGGGGTGCCGGTGACCTTGCGGTGGAAGTTGCGCGGGTCGAGGACGACGCCCCAGACAGCCTCGTAGACCCGGCGCAGCTCGCCGACGGTGAACTCGGTCGGGCAGAAGGCAGTGGCGAGCGAGGAGTACTCGATCTTGGAGCGGGCGCGTTCCACGCCGTCGGCCAGGATCAGGCCGTGGTCGAAGGCGAGCGGGACGCCATCGGCCGGGCTCTCGCCGAGAAGTTTGCTGACCGGGGCCCAGCGGGCGCTGCTGGCGTCGCCGCCGGCCCGGGGGGTCGGGAGGTCGGGGGCGAGCACCAGGTAGGCGACGCTGACCACGCGCATCCGAGGGTCGCGCTGCGGGTGGCCGTAGGTGGCGAGCTGCTCCAGGTGGGCACCGGCCGCGCCGGGGCCGACCGCGTCGTGGCCGGGGGCGGAGTGGGCGCGCAGGCCGGTCTCCTCGGCCAGCTCTCGGGAGGCGGCCTCGGCCAGGCCCTCGTCCGGACGGACGAAGCCGCCGGGCAGCGCCCAGTACCCCTGGTAGGGCGGCTCGCCTCGTCTGACCAACAGGGCGCAGAGCGAGTGGTCGCGCACCGTCAGCACCACCAGGTCAACCGTGACAGCGAACGGGGGGAAGGCCGACGGATCGTAACGCGACATGGCGACGATCATAGTCGTCTCTCTGACGATAAGCACAGGCCCGTGCCCGCAGTGCCCAGCACCGGTGACCCGCCCGCCCGGCTCGGTTCGCGCACGGGCGGGCGCGGTGCCGGCGAGCGGGCGCGGGCAGGCCCGGCGGGGCCCCGGCGTCAGCGGGCGACCAGCTGGAGATCCGCGGAAGCCTCCTCGACCATCGCCACCCCGATCCGGCTCACCCGGACCGAGAAGGGCTCGCCCGCCACCCGCAGGCCGGTCAGCTCCAGTTCGCCGAGCGGGGCAGTGCTGGCCGGGCGGACCAGGACCCGGCCGCCCGGGACGTCGGGCCGGACCCCGGCGAGCGCGAACACGGCGTGCACGGCTCCGGCCGCGGAGACCGCCGCCGGGCGGCAGGCGGCGGGGTGCGGGACCGGCGGGCTGCCGGGGGTGCGCTGCTCCCCCGCGTACATCTCCGGCAGCCGCCCCTCGAAGTGTGCGGACGCGGCGAGCAGGCCCTCCAGCAGCGTGCCGGCCTCGTTCTCATGGCCGGCCTCGGCGAGTCCGGCGATCGCCAGTGCGGTCTCGTGGATCCGCACCGCGCCGCCGCGGTGGCCCAGCGGGTTGAAGCGGGGGGACTTGGCGCTGAGGGTGCGCAGGCCCCAGCCGCTGTCCAGCTCCGGCGCCACCAGGCGCTGGGCGAGCAGCCGGGTCTGCTCGCGGTCCAGCAGGCTGTCGTGCCGGCCGCCGTCGGCGGCGAGCCCGGTGTCGAGCAGGTGCACCAGGGAGGAGGCGACGGCGGGCAGCGGCTGACTGCCCGGGGCCAGCCCGGCGGCGGGGCGCCCGCCGGAGAAGTCGTCGATCCAGAACCGCTCGCGGAAGCGGCCGCGCAGCTCGAAGGCCCAGCCCCGCCAGTCCTCGGCACCCGGGCGGCCGAAGGCCTCCAGGAGCTCGGCGCCGTGCAGGGCCGCGCGGTGGGCCTGCGCCTGGACCTCTGCGCGGGCGGCCACCGGGTGGGCGGCGCGGTCCTCCACCGGGCGGCTCAGGTCGGTGACGAAGCCGTCCACCAGGCCTTCGCGCAGGGCGGCCAGGGCCCGCTCGGCGGCCGGGAGCAGCTCGACGACCTCCGCCCGGGGCAGGCCCCAGCGCCAGGCCTCGGCCAGCACGGTGACGAACAGCAGGGTGGCCTCGGTGGCGGTGCAGGTGGGCGGCAGCTCGGGGCCGCCGTGCCGCAGGGCGCCGGGCAGCAGGCCCTCGACCCGGCCCGGGGCGGGGGCGAGCTGCTGACGGCGGGCCAGCGCGCGCAGGGTGCCGGCGGCGAGCCGGGTGCCGAGCGGGAGGGTCAGCCGGGCGGCCCAGAGCGCGTCGGCCGGGGCGAGGCCGAAGCGCCAGGGCGCGCCGGAGGCCGGGTAGAGGTCGGTCGGGCGGTCCGGGTCGGCGAACAGCAGCCCGCCGAGGGCGTCCAGGGAGCGGGCGACCAGCAGGGCGGCGCGGGAGTCGTCGCTGCGCACCTCCGGCTCGGCCCAGGGCAGCGGGACGCCGGTGCCGCGCCCACCGGGCGGGCGCGGGCCGCCGGGGGCACTCTCCAGTTCGGCGCGCAGCTCGACCGACCAGCGGGCGCCGGGCTGGACCTCCAGGTCCCAGCGGAGCACTCCGGCCCCGGCCAGGACAGCGTGCGGGGAGGGCTTGGCGCTGACCACGGCACTGTGCACCGGGCCGGCCCAGCGCAGCCCGGCGGACTGCACCTGGCCCGGCAGGTCGGGCGGGCGGTGCCCGGCGGCGATCTCGGCGACCGGGCCGAGATCGGTGCCGAGGGCGATCTCCAGCGGCAGTCGGGCGGGCCGGGCGCCGGTGTTGCGCACGGTGACCGTCTCCACGCCGTCCGCATGGCGCAGCCGCTCGACGGTGAGTGCCGGGTCCGGGTCGACGTCGCCGGGGAGGCGGACGGCGCCGAGGAAGCGGGCCTGGGCGACGCTGGTCGAGGCGCCCTGGAGCGGCAGCGGCTCCATGCCGCCCAGCCGCAGTTCCATCCGGGCGAGCACCCGGACGCCGTTGCGGTAGAAGCCGTGCAGACCGTGGCCGCGCAGCTGGCCGTCGGGGCCGGAGGCAGCCATCGCGGGGGCGTTGACGCAGAGCACCGCGTGGTGGACGGCCGGGGGCTGGGGGCGCGGCGGAGCCGCCGGCCGGCCCTGGACGGCGGGTGCGCCCGTCGGCCCGGGCGCCGGGATCTGCTCGGGCCGGCCGGCCGGTCTGGGCGCGCCGACCACGCTCTCGGCCGGCATGGCCTGTGGTGGCCTCATGGCGGTCACCGGACTCTCTTCCCCTCGGCGGTCCGGTGGCCGGTCAGGGCCGGTGGGCCGCGAGCATGCTCGATCGCGTGCTGATGATGCCGGGCCGACGGGGTCTGTCCCGTCGGCGGTGTGCCGTGTCTGGCCGTACCCGGCGGTGGGCCGTGCCATGCGGCGTGCGGTACCGGGCCGGTACGGCGCGCCTTCGGGTCGGGCACGCCATCGTGCCCGGCATGCCGTCAGGTCCGGCGCTCCGGCCTGCCGGTGACGCTCGGCCGGCCCCGGGCGCCGGTCGGACACCGTCCGGGCACAGGGCCCCGGGGGGTGAACGCCGCGCACCGCCACCAGGTCACGCCCGGCCGTCGTCTCCCCCGGTCGCGCCCGGACCGCCGAGCCGTCGCGTCGCCTCCGGCGAGCCGTCACCCGAGGCCCCGCCGCGCGCCGAGCCTGTCACCGTCCATGGGCTGAGCCTGACTCCGGTGGTGCTCAGGCCAGGGGCTCGCCGCTTGCCGGAGGGCCGACCGGGGGACGGGGGCGGTCGAACCGGCGCTCGACCGCCGCCAGGATACGGTGCGGGGGTCGCGGCGCCCGCACCCGGTGACCCCGTGAACCGCGACGCAATCGCTGTGACCAGCAGAGACCGAGGAGTTGCATGTCCACCATCAGCCGGCTGCCCGGGATTGTCGCGACCGACCACGTCTTCCAGCTCCCCCTCGACCACTCTGCCCCCGGGGGTGAGCAGATCGAGGTGTACGCCCGCGAGGTGGTGGCCTGCGGCCGCGAGAAGGACGACCTGCCCTGGCTGGTCTTCCTCCAGGGCGGACCCGGCGGCAAGGCTGCCCGCCCGCTCGGCCGGGACGCCTGGCTGGACCGCGCCCTGGACGACTACCGGGTGCTGCTGCTGGACCAGCGCGGCACCGGGCGGTCCACGCCCGCGACCCGGCAGACCCTCGCCCGGCGCGGCGGCCCGCAGGAACAGGCGGACTACCTGGCGCACTTCCGCGCGGACTCGATCGTGCGGGACGCCGAACTGATCCGCCACCGGCTGCTCGGCGCCGACAAGCGCTGGAGCGTGCTCGGCCAGAGCTTCGGCGGCTTCTGCACCCTCACCTACCTCTCCTTCGCTCCCGAAGGACTGACCGAGGCCTTCATCACCGGCGGCCTGTCCGGCCTCGGCAGCTCGGCCGACGACGTCTACCGCGCCGCCTACCCGCGCGTCGTCAGCAAGAACACGGACCACTACGCGCGCTTCCCGCAGGACGTCGAGGCCGTGCGCCGGATCGCCGCCCACCTCGCCGGCTCCCCCGCCACCCTGCCCGACGGCGGGCTGCTCACCGTCGAGGCCTTCCAGGCGCTCGGCCTCATGCTCGGCGGCGGCAGCGGATCCGGTGCCCTGCACTACCTGCTGGAGGAGGCCTGGGTGGAGGGCCCGGCCGGGGCCGAGCTCTCCGACACCTTCCTGGCCGGCGTCCAGGCCCGGCTCTCCTTCGCCGAGGGCCCGCTGTACGCCGTACTGCACGAGTCGATCTACGGCCAGCGCTCGGTGGACCAGGTCGGCACCGGCTGGTCGGCCGAGCGGGTCCGCAAGGAGTTCCCGCAGTTCGACGCCCTGGCCGCGCTGGAGTCCGGCGCCCCGGTGCTGTTCACCGGGGAGATGATCTACCCCTGGATGTTCGACACCGACCCGGCGCTGCGCCCGCTGAAGGAAACCGCTGACCTGCTCGCCGCCCGCACTGACTGGCCCGACCTGTACGACCCGGCGCGGCTGGCCGCCAACACCGTGCCGGTCATGGCGGCGGTCTACCACGACGACATGTACGTGGACACCGCCGACTCGCTGGCGACCGCCCGCGCGGTGCGCGGTCTGCGGACCTGGATCACCAATGAGTGGGAGCACGACGGCCTGCGGGTGAGCGGCGGCGAGGTGCTGGACCGGCTGATCAAGATGGCCCGCGGCGAGGTGTAGCGGCTAGCGGCCCGGCCGGGCGGCCAGCGGCTCACTGCGCACGGCGGGCCGCTCTCGCCGTCTGTCGGGTGCCCCGGCACCGGTGCAGCCCGGTGCCGGACCGGACGGCAGCCGACGCGCAGGCCGCCGCCCGGCCGAGCCGCGCACCCCGAGCGTGCCGCCGCCCGGGCGCCGGGCCGCACTCGGGCGCCGGGAGCAGGGCCACCGGCCCGGGCCCGCTCCCATCCGGTTTCGGACTGCGGGGGCCGCCGGGGCTTCCAGGACTGTCGGGGCAGCGATCGGCGGGTGCCGACGCCGCAGACGTGCTCTTCCCTCGGGCACCGCGTCGGCGCCGACGCCCTCCGCCGGCCCGCCCGGGCCGCCCCTCGGGGGCCTCGCCCGCAGCCGGGGCGGGCCCCGGCTCGCCCTCGCCACCAGGATCGGGCGCGGTCACGGGCTTGCCCACCCGCTCCTCGCGCCGTCGGCGCTGAGCCTCGACGGCGGACATCAGCGTCTCCGGCGTCATGCCGTCGTTCATCGACTCGTACAGCAGCTCGGCCAGCAGGTAGCCCGGGGCGAGCCGCAGCACGTGGCCGAGCACCACCCGGGCGGTCGCCGTGTCCCCGGCGACCCAGGAGGCCCAGGCCAACAAGGTGAGCGGGGCCACCGCACAGCCCTCGTACGGCGGCACGGCGCGCCGGGCGAGGTAGCGCCAGAGCCGCTCGGCTGGGGCGAGCTCGGTGGGCCGGACGTACTCGACGCCGCGGTCGCGGGTGAGGCGGTCCCGCAGGGCGAGCAGCAGCCGGGCCGTCCGCTCCTCGTCGAGCTCCCGGGCGCCGGCCGCGAACTCGGCGAAGGCCTGCTCCAGCAGTTCGATGCCCTGCTCCCGGGAGACGGTGCCGGTGGCGGCCTCGGCCCGGACGAGCGCCTCGCGCTGGGAGGCGGCCTCCGGCGGACCGACCGGGGCCAGCCCGCCGATGATCGCCTTCCGGCTGCCGCGCGGCACCAGGCCGGCCACCGTCGCGGCGGCCGCCGCCGGGCCCGGATCGGGCCCGCGCCGCACCGGATTGCCGGCCGGATCGCAGCACCCCTCGCGGCGGCAGAGGAAGGACCACCAGCGGCCGTCGGAGACACAGAGCGACTCCTTGACCGCCGCTCCCCTGCGTCCGAAGGCTGCCCGGAGGTGATCGGCCAGCGGCCGTAGTCCCTCCACCACCGGCGGGGCGTGCGCGGTGACGGGATCCTGGCAGAGGTAGAGGAGCACCTGGAGCGGACGACTGCCGTGCCGCTCGGAGAGGGCCACCAGCAGGGCGGCCGTCTCCTCCGCCGCCGCGGGCCAGTCCGCGGGCGAGGCCGGGAGGTCCGCCCGGATGACCCCGCCCTGGTGCAGGTCGGGGCCCTGGAGGCCGACCGCGACAATGCTGTCGTCGGGGTAGAACCCCAGGAGGTAGGGCAGCAGCTCGGCCATGTCGGCCGGACCGCGCATGACGACCGGCCGCTGCTCGAAAGCCGGGCCGAGGGACAGGGTGACGTGTTCGTTGTTCGTCGCGTTCATGGCCGCAACAGTGGACGCAACCCGACAACGGTGCCGAAGTTCTTTTTTTCCTGTGGATAACTCGAGCCCCGAATTTCTCATCGCCCATTCGGAGCACGTGACACACACTCCGCCGAGTGGATTTTGACGACCGTTCAGCGGATCAGCGGATGAAATCCACTCCGCCTTCCGCTCCCCCGTCTCACCCGCATTCGCCCCTTGTCGGCGCCATGGGGTTACATCGACGCCATGCAGCAGCCCGACATCCACACCACCGCAACCGCCGACCGCACCGAGGTCCGGGCGCGGGCCGAGGCCGTTCTCCGAGAACTGGCCGGCCCCGCCGCCGCCCTGCGCGAGGACCAGTGGACGGCCATCGAGGCCCTCGTGGTCGACCACCGCCGCGCGCTGGTCGTCCAGCGCACCGGCTGGGGGAAGTCCGCGGTCTACTTCATCGCCACCGCCCTGCTCCGCGCCCGGGGCGCCGGGCCGACGGTGATCGTCTCCCCACTGCTCGCCCTGATGCGCAACCAGGTCGAGTCCGCGGCCCGGGCGGGCATCCACGCCCGCACCATCAACTCGGCCAACACCGAGGAGTGGGACGAGATCCAGGCCGAGGTCGCCGCCGGGAAGGTCGACATCCTGCTGGTCAGCCCCGAGCGGCTGAACAACCCGGACTTCCGCGACCAGGTGCTGCCGAAGCTCGCCGCCTCCACCGGCCTGCTGGTGGTCGACGAGGCCCACTGCATCTCCGACTGGGGCCACGACTTCCGCCCCGACTACCGGCGGCTGCGCACCATGCTCGCGGACCTCCCGCCCGGGGTCCCGGTGCTGGCCACCACCGCCACCGCCAACGCCCGGGTCACCGCGGACGTCGCCGAGCAGCTCGGCACCGGCACCACCGACGAGCACGCCCTGGTGCTGCGCGGCCCGCTCGACCGGGAGAGCCTCACCCTGGGAGTGCTGTCCCTGCCCGACCCGGCGCACCGGCTCGCCTGGCTGGCCGACCACCTCGACCGGCTGCCCGGCTCGGGCATCGTCTACACCCTGACGGTGGCCGCGGCCAAGGAGGTGACGGCCTTCCTGCGCGAGCGCGGCTTCCCGGTGGCCTCCTACTCCGGCCGTACCGAGGACGCCGAGCGCCGAACCGCCGAGGCCGACCTGCTGGCCAACCGGGTCAAGGCGCTGGTCGCCACCTCCGCGCTCGGCATGGGCTTCGACAAGCCCGACCTCGGCTTCGTCGTCCACCTGGGCTCGCCCAGCTCGCCGATCGCCTACTACCAGCAGGTCGGCCGGGCCGGGCGCGGGGTGGACCGCGCCGAGGTGCTGCTGCTGCCCGGGCGCGAGGACGAGGCGATCTGGCGCTACTTCGCCTCGCTGGCCTTCCCGCCGGAGGAGCAGGTGCGCCGCACCATCGACGCGCTGGCCGAGGCCGGCCGGCCGCTCTCCACCGCCGCCCTGGAGCCCCGGGTGGACCTGCGCCGCGCCCGGCTGGAGACCATGCTCAAGGTGCTGGACGTGGACGGCGCCGTCCGCCGGGTCAAGGGCGGCTGGACGGCCACCGGGCAGAGCTGGGAGTACGACACCGCCCGCTACGCCAAGGTCGCCGCCTCCCGGGAGGCGGAGCAGCGGGCGATGCGCGACTATGCGACGGCCCCCGGCTGCCGGATGGAGTTCCTGCGCCGCCAGCTGGACGACGAACAGGCCGCACCGTGCGGCCGGTGCGACAACTGCGCGGGCCCGCTGCACACCCCGGAGGTCTCGGCCGAGACGCTGGCCGCGGCCCGGGCGGCGCTCGGCCGCCCGGGCGTGAGCTTCGAGCCGCGCCGGCTCTGGCCCACCGGGATGGACGCGCTCGGGGTGCCGCTCAAGGGTCGGATCCCGGCGGGCGAGCAGGCGGAGACCGGTCGGGCGCTCGGCCGACTGTCGGACATCGGCTGGGGCAACCGGCTGCGCGCCCTGCTCGCCGAGCAGGCGCCGGACGTGCCGGTGCCCCATGAGGCGGTGGACGCGTTGGTGGCGGTGCTGGCCGACTGGGCGCGCGGTCCGGGCGGCTGGGCCGGGCCGGCGACGACGGAGGGCGCCCGGCTGGACCGGCCGGTCGGCGTGGTGACGATGGCTTCCTCGACCCGACCCCAGCTGGTCGGCAGCCTCGGCGCGCGGATCGCCGAGATCGGGCGGCTGCCGCTGCTGGGCCGGATCGAGTACGTCGGCGGGCTGCCGCCGCACGGGGCCCGCAGCAACAGCGCCCAACGGCTGCACTCGCTGGCCGGGGCGCTGGCGCTGCCACCGGAGCTGGAGCAGGCGGTGGCAGCGGCCGGCGGGCCGGTGCTGCTGGTGGACGACCTCGTGGACTCGGGGTGGACGGTCACCGTGGCCGCCCGGCTGCTGCGCCGGGCGGGGGCGAGCGCGGTGCTGCCGCTGGTCCTGGCCGTGCAGGGCTGAGCGGGCGGCGGCCGGCCGCCGCGAGCGAACCGTCTCCGCCCACGACTGCCGTCACTCGAATGGCCTAACCGAAAGGAGTCGACAAGGGCGATTTCGATCACACCGCGGACCAACCCGGGAAAGGAGTGCCCACCATGCCGAAGACGGTTCACCCTGCCCTTTGCGCAGCGTGGATCAAGGTCGGGCGATGCCTGGGCGACACGCGGACAGCCGTGGAACATATCCGGCAGAACATGGGCTTTCGGGTGGCGCTCATCATTTCATCGTTGCCGGTCCGCCCCCGTTGCCCCGAGAATTGGGAGGTACCCGAAATCCGGTCCGCTGGACCCGCCCTTCGGCGTACCCAGGCACCCGCCTGCCCACGGGCCAGGAAGGAGGATCGTGATCAACGGTATCGGCCGAGGTCAACATCCCCTCTCCGGGAGCTCGACGCCCAGACGGCTGCTCGACCTGGAGACCTGGACCGCCTCGGGGATCCCGTTGCTGCGCGATCCGCGCGATTTCGTCCTGGAGCTGCACCAGCGTCATCTGCCCCAGCCGGGCACGGTCGTGGTCGCGGTCCTGGACGCGCTCCACCACCTGGCCGCCTCGGCCTCGTTCACGCCCTGGCCGCACGACACCGACGGCTGGCAGCACCGGAACGACCTGCTGGCGCACCTGCGCCGGATCATCCCGCACGACCTGCGACGGCCAGAGCCGACCCGGACGGCCGTCCTACTGCGCTGCCGCGAGGGCGCGCCCGGCTGGACGGAGCAGGACGGCGCCTGGATGTGGGCGCTGCGGGACGCGTCCGTGCTGCACGGCCTGCGCTGCGGCTCGTACATCGGGCTCACCCCGGCGGGCTGGCAGATCCTCGGCGACGGGCGCGGCGGGCGCAATCCGCACGCTGGTTCGTGGACGGACGGGCCGGTGCACACCGTGACGGAGCTGCCGCCCCGGTCGGTACTCGACGACGCCCCGCGCAGCCAGCGCGCCAAGCAGCAGGCGGCCGAGCAGGCCAAGCGCGGCGACGGTCCGCAGCGCTCCCCTTCACCCGAGCCCCCGTGGATCCCGGCGCGGGTCACGGCCGTCGAACCGGGCCGCCGCACCGGCACCCGCTGAGCGGCACCGACAACGGCAACGACAACGGTCCCGAGCGCGCCGACAAGGCAACGGCAGGCACCGCGCACACCGGCGCCGGCAGCTGGGCCCGGCACTCCGGACGGACCCCGGGTCCGGCACCGTGCGGCGCCGGCCCCGGGGTGGGAACGACTGTCAGGCCTTGACCCGGCGCCCCGATGCGGCACCGGCCGCACCGGCCGCAGCCGGGCCGGCCTCTCCGCAGACCACCAGTAGCGCGGTCGCGTGGCCGAGCGCCTTTCTGTGCGCCTCGGCGGCCCGGGCGGGCGAACCACCGTTGACCACCAGGACGACCACCTCGCGGCGGACCGGACGGGTCAGCGCGGCATCGGCGTAGAACACGTCTCCGCCCTCGGTGAGCTGCGCCCAGTAGCGCTCCTCACCGAAGGAGAGTTCGTGCTGCTGCCAGGGGTGCGTCTCGCCGACGGTCAGCACCAGGATGTCGCCCGGGTTGCGGCCGGAGTCCAGCAGCAGGTCGACCGCGTCATCGGCGCGCTCCAGCGCCTCGGCCGGGGCCGCGGCGATCCGCTGGACCTCGACCTGCGACGCGGCGGCGGCCGGACGGCGCGGCGCCGGCCCAGGCTTGGGGATCAGGCGCGGCGGGCCCGAACGGTCGGCGCGCGGCGGGGCCGGACGCGGGGGCGCCGGACGGGGGCCGGGCACCGGGGCCGGCGCGGCCGTGACGGCGGTGGGTGCGGTGGCGGGTGCGCCGCCGGTGGCAGGCGTGTGGAGGGCTTGTGCGTCCGACTCGCGGGGGAAGGGAACGCCGGGGCCCGGGAGGCTCTCGTGAATCTCCGGCTCCTCGGGGAAGACAGGCATACCCGGATATCTATCAAATGCCGGTCGGACGCGCACGGGCACCCCACCCATTGGGCGCCGGACGCCCGTCACCCACACCGGGGGCAATTCCAGACGGACCGTCAGAAACCGAGCGTCAACTGTTCGTCGACGGAACCCTGACCCGCACCCGCGACGCCCCGTCCACGCTTGAGATGACGCCACTTCGGCAGTGCGTCCAAGTACGCCCAGGAGAGCCGGTGGTGGCCGGTGGGGCCGTACTCCTCCAGCGCGGCACGGTGCACCGGGGACGGATAGCCGGCGTTGTCCGCGAAGCCGTACTCCGGGTACGCCTCGCCCAGTTCGGCCATCATTCCGTCGCGGTGGACCTTGGCGAGCACCGAGGCGGCAGCGACGCAGATGCAGGACTGGTCACCCTTGATGACCGTGCGCACCCGCCACGGGCCGCCGAGGTAGTCGTGCTTGCCGTCCAGGATCACCGCGTCGGGTTCGACCGGCAGCGCTTCCAGCGCGCGGACGGCGGCCAGCCGCAGCGCCGCCGTCATGCCGAGCTCGTCGCACTCCTGCGGCGAGGCGTGCCCGAGCGCGTACGCGGTGACCCAGTCGGCGAGCACCGGCGCGAGCGCCTGGCGGCGCAGCTCGGTGAGCAGCTTGGAGTCGGTCAGCCCCTCGGGCGCCTTGCGCAGTCCGGTGACGGCGGCACCGACGGTGACCGGTCCGGCCCAGGCGCCGCGCCCGACCTCGTCCAGACCGACCACGAGCTTGGCGCCGGCCCGGCGGAGCGAACGTTCGACGGAGTGCGTCGGCGGGACGATGGGCATCGCGAAGACTCCGTTCGGCAAAGCAGCCCGTTCCGGTGGGGCAACCTCCAGCCTAAGCCCGCCCGACGACCGCCCCGAGCCCGCCCGGTGCGCCCGCCCCGGGCCCCGGCCGCCCCGCACGGGCTGCCCGCCCCACACGGCCCGCCCCGACCTACGGCTGTCGGATCAGCGGCACCAGTACGTCGTCCACCAGCCGGACCGCGAAGTCGGGCGCCAGCTCCCGGTCGCGGATCTTCACCTGGAACATCAGCATCGACGGGACCACGTCGGCGACCAGCGGGGAGACCGCCCCGGGCCGGACGTCCCCGCGTTCGACGCCGCGGCGGAGGATGTCCAGGATGGTGTCCTTGATCGGCTCGATCACCCGCTGCACGATGAAGTCCTTGAACACCTCGGCCTGTTGCTGGGAGAGCTCGGCCATCAGCGCATGCATGGCGGCGCCCGCGCTGGAGCCGATCGCATCCGTGAACAGCCCGATGAGCTGCAGCAATTCGGCACGGGCGGACCCGAGGTCGGGAACCCCGTGAGGGCGTGGGAGAGTGGAGTCCAGGGCGCCGATGACGAGTTCGACCTTGGACGCCCAGCGCCGGTAGAGCGCGGCCTTCCCGGTCCGCGCCGCAGCGGCGACGCCCTCCATCGTCAGTCGCGCGTAACCGCCGGAGGTGAGCTGGTCGAGCGCGGCCTCGAAGATCGCATTCTCCAACTCCTTCCCCCGGCGCCGCCCCGGTCGCGCCAGCGCTTCCCGGGCCACCCGCATCGGGCAGCGGGGCTCCGACTCCCCATCCGACGACTCCACGGACACCACCGGCCCCACGGACACCACCGGCGCCACGCGTTCCACGGGCACCGCAGGCGCCAGTACCGCAGGTACCAGGGGCGACGACACCCCGCCCTCCGCCGGTCGGGCGGCCGCCCGACCGGATGCCCGGTCCGCCGTGAGGCGCCGCACCAACCGCTCCATCGCCACCCTCCTTAAGGAACGCTTGCGTTCACTATCAAGCCCAGGATATCTTCCAGATTAGTGAACGGCACCGTTCCTTCCTAGCCTGCCCCGACGCACAGTCGACGTCGGCGCACAGCAGCACTCCGGGCCCGCAGGTCAGCCGGACACCACGCACCGCGCACCACGCACCGAGCACCGAACGCCAAGTGCCGAGCACCAGCACCAGCACCAGCACCAGCACCAGCACCAGGCACGTACCACCACCGCGCACCAGCACCATGCACCGTGCACCGTGCACCAAGCACCTCGCACGTAGCCAGCAGGGGGAACATTCGTGGCCATCTCCGACACGCTCAGCAAGAACTCACCACCGAAGGGCCGCCAGGGTCACGGGAAGGGCATCACCCTGACCGTCATCGCGGCCACGCAGCTCATGGTGGTGCTCGACGCGACCATCGTGAACATCGCGCTGCCGCACATCAAGGACGCGCTGAACTTCTCGACCACCGACCTGTCCTGGGTCATCAACGCCTACACGCTGACCTTCGGCGGGCTGCTGCTGCTCGGCGGTCGCGCGGGTGACATCCTGGGCCGCCGCCGGGTGTTCATCTTCGGCACCCTGCTGTTCGGCCTGGCCTCACTGCTGGGCGGTTTCGCGCAGGACAGTGGTCTGCTGCTGGCCGCCCGCGCACTCCAGGGCATCGGCGGCGCGATCTGTTCACCGACCGCATTCGCCCTGATCGCCACCAACTTCGACGAAGGGCCGGAACGCAACAAGGCGTTCGGCGTCTTCTCGGCGGTGGCCGGCTCCGGCGCCGCGATCGGCCTGCTGGCCGGCGGTCTGCTCACCGAATACCTGAACTGGCGCTGGGTGTTCTTCGTCAACGTGCCGATCGCGATCATGATCGCGATCGCCGCGCCGCGCTACATCGCCGAGTCCGAGCGCCACCCGGGCCGCTTCGACCTGCCCGGCGCGCTCACCTCGACGCTCGGCCTGGTCGGCCTGGTCTACGGGTTCATCCGGGCCGCCTCGGACGGCTGGACGGACAGCATCACGCTCGGCTCCTTCGCGGCCGGCGCGATCCTGATGGCCGCCTTCTTCGTGATCGAGAACCGCACCGACCAGCCGATCACCCCGATGCACCTGTTCGCCGACCGCAACCGCACCGGCGGCCTGGTGATGATGCTCTGCCTGGCCGCGGCCATGTTCGGCATCTTCTTCTACGTCGTCCTGTTCGTGCAGGGACCGCTCGGCTACAGCCCGCTCAAGGCGGGTGTGTCGTTCCTGCCGATCAGCGTCGCGATCATCATCGCCGCGCAGATCGCGTCCAACCTGCAGGCCAAGTACGGCCCGAAGCCGTTCATGGCGGGCGGCGCGCTGCTGGTCACCGTCGGCCTCTCCTGGCTGACCCAGATGGGCAAGGACAGCGGCTACGTGGACGGGGTGCTCGGCCCCACGGTGGTCTTCGGCTTCGGCATGGGCCTGATCTTCGTGCCGGTGATGCTGCTCTCGGTCGCGGGCGTGCCGGGCGAGGAGACCGGCGCCGCCTCCGGCCTGCTCAACTCGATGCAGCAGATCGGCGGTTCGCTCGGCCTGTCGATCCTGACCACGGTCTTCGCGCACTACGCGATCGCCGAGACCAAGGTCCAGATGCCGATCTTCATGGAGAAGGCCTCTCCGGAACAGCTGGGCTACCTCCAGCAGCACCACGATTTCCCCCAGGGCACCGACGCCGCCAACTCGGTCCTCACCCAGGGGATTTCGCACGGCTTCATCGTCGGCGCGGCGCTCGCCGGGGTCGCCCTGCTGGTCGCCCTCTTCGTGATCAAGGCGAAGGCCAGCGACCTGCCGAGCGGTGACTCCGCCGGCGTCGCGATGCACTGAGGCACGACGGCGCACCGAGGCACCGAGGCACCGAGACACCGAGGCACCGACAGCCGACAGCCGACAGCCGACAGCCGACGGGCCCGCCGGGAGCAGCACGCTCCCGGCGGGCCCGTTGCGTGCCTCGTCCGTCAGAAGTACGGGTCGTTGCGCAGCCCCGCCCGCTCGCAGGCGCTCGACTTCCGCCCGCCGTCGGCCAACGGCCGTCCGGCCAGGATCCCGCGGGCCCGGTCGGCGGAGCGGCTGGTGGCGGACCAGGCCGTGGTGTGGTTCGCCAGGTCGGTGTCGATCAGCTGCAGCGCGCAGGACCGCTGCGGTTCCGGGAGCCGGTCCAGGGCGGGCACCGCGTCCGCCGAGAGCTCGCGGACGTTGCGCAGGTCGATCTGCCGGGAATGTCCGAAGCGGGCGACATTCTGCTCCGCGACGATCGCGTCCGGCCCCGCCAGCCCGTACACCGCGACGGTGAGCATGCCGCTGAGGACGACGGCACGCGGCAGCCAGCCGGCGCCACGGGTGAGCCCGGCGGTGATCAGCAGCAGGAAGACCACGCCCAGCCAGATCTCCACCACCAGCACCCACAGTCGCAGCCGGGTGAGCCCGGAGGCGTCCACGTAGAACCACATCCGGCCGAGCGCCGAGGTGACCACGACCAGGGCGAGCAGGCAGAGCAGCCCCAGCAGGATCCGCGCCACCCGGCGGTCGGCCGGGGTGGTGCGCGGGGCCCAGCGCTTGGCGACGGCCACCACGACCAGGGTCAGCACGGTGATCGCGCTCAGCTGCCAGAAGCCCTGCCGGGCGTACTCGGAGCGGCTCATGCCGGTGTTGCCCAGTACGGCGTCCGCGCCGCCGAGCACCACCACGGCCTGGATCACCGCGAAGGCACCGAACATCAGGTTGAGCGCGACCAGCGGCAGCGCCCACTCCAGCCGGCGCCGCTCCCGCCCCGGCCGGGCCGTCATGCGGTCCCAGCGGCGCGGCCCGGCCGCGATGTGCGCGAACCCCAGCGCGGTGAGCGTGCCGAGTACGAACAGCATCGCGCGCAGTGGCAGTTGGTGGAGGTCGAGGCTCGGGTTGAGGCCGCTCAGCAGGTCCGCCATGGCGGCGTCGGCACTGGCGAAGAGCAGGCCGAAGACGGTGAGCAGGACGGCGGCAACCGCGAGCGCCTTGAGCACCGGGACGATCCGGCCGCGGCCGGGCAGCGGTCGGCCCTCCAGGCCGTCCCAGACCCAGCCCACACCCGGCACCAGTTGCCAGACGGCGGCGGGCAGGGCGAACAGCACGCCCGGCCAGCGGCGGCCGCCGTGCAGGGCGAGCGACGCCAGGCCGAGCGCGCCCCCGACGGACAGCACGGTCGGCCAGCCCGCGTCCCAGAAGGCCGGAACGGCGAGCAGGGCGAGGGCGAGCAGGCTCCAGACCGCCGTCCAGGGCCGGACCCGACGGCCCGCCGCGCGGGCGACGAGGCCGGCCCCGACGGCGGTGGCGGCGCCGCAGATCAGCAGGTTGGCGCCCACGCCGTCGTACAACAACCAGGCCGTCAGCAGGCCGGTGAGCAGGGCGAGCAGGAGGACTCGGGGGGTGGCCGCCGCCCGGTGCTCGGGGTCGGTGCGGCGCAGCCGGTCGCCGTGCGACGGCACGGGCGTGCCGGCCGACCGGTACGGGCCGGACGACCCGTACGCGGGCCGGTACGGCAGGTCGACGGGCGGCGGATCGGCCGGAGCAGGCACGGACAGACCTGACATGAGTCCCCCTCAGTGGTCGGCGGGCATGCGGAAGCCACCCTCGGGGCGGTCCGTCGGCGGGCGCGCCGGGCGCCGCGGCGCTGCCGACTGTAGACCATTCTGAACGAGTTCAAAAGTTTGTTCTGAACGCGTTCATAACACTGGAGTCGCGGCCTACCCCTTCACCGACCCGGCCAGCAGCCCGCGCACGAAGTACCGCTGGAGGCTGAAGAAGACGATCAGCGGCACGATGATCGACAGGAACGCCCCGGCTGTGAGCAGCTCCCACCGCCCGCCGAAGGAGCCGGACAGCTGGGCCAGCCGCACCGTCATCGGCGCCACCTCCGGCGTGCCGCCGGCGAAGGTGAGCGCGACCAGCAGGTCGTTCCAGACCCACAGGAACTGGAAGATCGCGAACGAGGCCAGCGCCGGGGCGCACAGCGGCAGCACGATCGAGCGGAAGATCTTGAAGTGCGAGGCGCCGTCCACCACCGCCGCCTCCATCAGGTCGCGCGGCAGTTGGGCGATGAAGTTGTGCAGCAGGAACACCGCCAGCGGCATCGCGAACATGGTGTGCGCCAGCCAGACCGGCGCGTAGCTGCCCTTCAGGTCCACCGCCGGGATCAGCGTCAGCGGGCCCAGGTGCGCGCCGCCGGAGAACAGTCGCAGCAGCGGGATCAGCGCCATCTGGAGCGGCACCACCTGGAGCGCGAACACGGTGAAGAACACCGCGTCGCTGCCCCGGAACCGCACCCAGGCCAGCGCGTAGGCCGCCATCGCCGCCAGCACCAGCGGGAAGAGGGTGGCCGGGATGCTGATCGCCAGTGAGTTGACCATGAAGGGCATCAGACCGGTGGAGACGCCGGAGCCGCCCTCGAACAGCACCGCATGGTAGTTGCCGAGCCCGAAGTCCGGGTGGAGCAAGGCGTTCCACCAGCCGTCGGCCGTCACGTCCTGCTTGGGGCGCAACGAGGTGACCAGCAGGCCGAGGGTCGGGATCGTCCAGAGCACCGTCATCGCGATCACGAACACCGAGGCCAGCGGGCTGCTGAAGGCCTTCCGTACCGGATTCTCCCGGACGGGTCGGCCGCCACCGGGGCGACGGCCGAAGGGACGCCGGCCAACGGGCCGAGGGTTCACGGCCTTCGCCTCACGATCGCTCACCGCACCTCACGCTCCCTCCGCAGCTGGACGATGTTGTAGGCCACCAGCGGCAGCACCGCGAGGAACAGCAGCACCGCGAGGGCGCTGCCCCGCCCGTCGTTGAACTGCGCGAAGGACTGCGAGTACATCTCGTTGGCCAGCACCTGGGTGCCGAAGTTGCCGCCGGTCATGGTGCGGACGATGTCGAAGGCCTTCAGGGTGATGATCATGACGGTGGTCAGCACGACCATCACCGTGGTGCGGATCATCGGCACGGTGACGGACCAGAACAGCCGCAGCCCGGTCGCGCCGTCCAGCCGGGCCGCCTCCGTCACCTCGTCCGGGATCGCCTTGATCGCCGCCGACAGCACCATCGCGAAGCCGGTCTGCACCCAGACCATGACCGCCATCAGCAGGAAGGTGTTCAGCGGCTGGCTGAGCAGCCAGTTCGGCGGGTCCGACCAGCCCGCCGCGTGGGCGAGTTGGCTGAGCAGTCCGATCTGCGGCTGGTCCTTCCCGCGCGCCTCGTAGACGAATTTGAAGATGATCGAGGCGCCGACCAGCGAGATCGCCATCGGCATGAAGATCAGCGACTTGTACACCGCCTGGCCGCGCATCCGGTCCACCAGCAGCGCCAGCGCCAGGCCCAGCCCGGTCGCCACCAGCGGCGCGACCACCAGCCACAGCAGGGTGTTGAACAGCACCTCGCGGATCGAGTCGGTGGTGAAGGCCCAGCCGAAGTTCTCGCCGCCGACGAACCCGGTGCCGTCGGCGTTCTGCAGGCTCAGGTAGACGGTGCGGACCAGCGGCACCACCAGGCCGACCGCCAGCAGCAGCACGGCCGGGCCGAGGAACACCAGGACGGCCAGCGGGCGGGCAAGTCGGCCTCGGGCCCGGCCGGCCACCAGGAAGACCAGCAGCAGGATCCCGAGGAAGCCCGCGATCGCGCCGACGCTGTTGCCGAACTTGACCGCCGCGTCGCCCCAGGCGCCGTCGGCCAGGGAGCCGACGCCGGGCAGGGAGCCGACATCAGGCAGGGGGCCGGTGTCAGGCGGGGAGCCGGATACGGACATAGCTGTACGTCCCTTCGGGTCCGGTGGGAAGGGGGCGGGCGGTGCGGGTGGGTGGCCCCGCACCGCCCTCGACAGGTGGTCCTCGTGCCCGCGTCCGGCGGGAACCGGGCGGGCTACTTCGGCCAGGCGGCGTCGATGTCGGCGGCGGTCTTCTGGATCGACTGCCCCTCGGCGAACCAGGCGGTCAGCGACTTCCACTCCTGCCCGGCGCCGACGGCCGCGGGCATCATGTCGGAGCCGTCGAAGCGGAAGGTCGCGCTCGGGTCGGTCAGCGCCTCCGCCGAGAGCTTGTCGATCGGGTCGGTGTACAGGCTCCTGTCCACGCCCTGGTTGGCCGAGACCCAGCCGGTCGCGGTCTTCACCCGGCTGCTCGCCCAGTCCGAGCTGGACAGGTAGTTCTGCACCGCTTGCGCCTCGGGCTTGCTGGAGAAGGCGGCCAGGAACTCGCCGCCGCCCTCGACGGGGTTGGCGATCGACGGGTTCACCGCGGGCAGGTGGAAGGCGAACACGTCGCCGTCCGGGCCGACCTTGGTGCCCTTGGGCCACTGGGCCTCGTAGAAGGAGGCCTGTTGGAGCATCGCGCACTTGCCGGTGAGGATCGGCGCGCCCGCGTCCTGGAAGGTGGTGGTGGCGATCGACTTGACGTCGCCGTAACCGCCGTTGACCCAGGCCGGGTTCTGCATCCAGTCGGCGACGGTCCTCATCGCGGTGGTGATCTTCTCGTCGGAGAACTTCACCTGGTGGCCGACCCACTGGTCGTAGACCTCGCCGCCGTACGTGCCCAGCACCACCTCCTCCAGCCAGTCGGTGGCCGGCCAGCCGGTGGCCGTGCCGGAGGCGATGCCGCCGCACCAGGGCTTGGGGCCGCCCGACTTGGCGATCCGGTCGCTGAGCGCCATCAGGTCCGCCCAGGTCTTCGGCACCTCGTAGCCGGCCGTGTTGAAGGCCTTCGGCGAGTACCAGACCAGCGACTTCATGTTGGCACTCATCGGCGCCGCGTAGAAGGTGCCGTCGACCGATCCGTAGGTCTTCCAGACCGGGCTCCACTTGTCCTGGTTGGCGACGGTCTGGGCGGGCGGCTTGACCACCTTGCCGCTCTTGACCATCTGCGCCAGCAGGCCCGGCTGCGGGATGATCGCGAAGTCCGGGGCGTTGCCTCCGGCCACCCGGACCGGCAGCTGGGACTCGAAGTCGTTGGACCCCTCGTAGCTGATCTTGATCCCGGTGCACTTGCTGAACTCGGACCAGGACTTCTCCAGGTTGTCCGACTCCGGGCTGAGGATGGAGGCGAACATCGTCACCGTGGTTCCCGAATGGCCCGCGTACGGCTGGTACTTGGCGCAGTCACCGGTCAGAGTCTGGGCCGTTCCACCGCCGCCACCCGAACCGCCGGAGCTGTTCGAGCAGGCCGCGGTCAGGGTCAGCGCCGCCAGCAGGGCGGGCACGGCGGCCAAACGGCGGCGGGAACTCCGGGACGGCGCGGTCGGGTTGAGGGTCAATGCGGTCCTCCTCGCCAGGGCGTGCTGCCGAAGGTTGGCTGAACGACATTGCGCTGTACCGGAGATGGACGTACAGAGGTCGCGGGCGAGCGGGCGGCCGAACCGATTCGACGACGTTAACGCAGCCGTCGGCCGCCGCCAAGGTCCATGGTCGACCTTCACAGACCGGTGCCCCGACCGTGACCGACGGAAACCGGAGATCACACCCCGAGGAGCCGAAGACCCCGCCCGGAGGCCGGACGGGGCCATGGTTCCGACGCGGTTCCGATGCAGCCCCGACGCGGCTCCGACGCACCCTCAGAAGAGTCGGACGGGCAGCTCCAGCAGGCTGTTCACCACCAGCGACGGGCTCGGCCGCAGCTCGCCGTCCGGCACCGCCAGCGCCAGCGCGGGGAAGCGCTCGAACAGCGCGGGCAGTGCGACCCCCGCCTCCAGCCGGGCCAGCGGCGAGCCCGGGCAGACGTGCGGGCCGTGGCCGAAGGACAGGTGGCGGGTCGGGTCCCGGGTGATGTCGAACAGCTCCGCCGTCACCCCGTGCTGCAGCGGGTCCCGGCCGATCGCGTTGTACGAGACCAGCACCGGCTCGCCCGCCGGGATCACCACCTCGCCGACCTCGATGTCCTCGGCCGCGAAGCGGAACAGGAAGTTGCTGGTCGGCGGGGTCCAGCGGAGCGACTCCTCGACCACCGCGTCCCAGGACACCTTCCCGGCGCGCACCAGCTCCAGCTGGTCCGGGTGGGTCAGCAGCGCCCGCACCGCGTTGCCGATCAGGTTCACCGTGGTCTCGTGGCCGGCCGCGATGATCACCCGCAGGGTGGCCGCCGCCTCCGCGTCAGTGAGCGCCCCGCCCTCGGTGTCCGCCGCCAGCAGCACGCTCGCCAGGTCCTCGCCCGGGGCCGAACGACGCTGCGCCACCAGGTCGTTGACGAAGGCGTTCAGCCCGGCGATGGTCGCCTGGATGCCGGCCGGGTCGGGCTTGATGCCGAAGAACCGCTCGTACAGGTCGCGCAGCACGCCGTGGTCCGACTCCGGCACGCCCAGCAGCGAGCAGATCACCGTCATCGGCAGCGGGAAGGCGAAGGCGGTCTTGAGGTCGACCACCGGCGCCCCGGCCGCCAGGCCGTCCAGCAGCGCGTGGGTGACCTCCTCCACGCGCGGGCGCATCAGCTCGACCCGGCGCGGGGTGAAGGCCTGCGCGACCAGCGCCCGCAGCCGGCGGTGCTCGGCGCCGTCCGTGGTCACCATGCTCGGGCCGGGCACCGCCAGGCCGATCAGCGGCCAGGTCTTCGACACCTCGCCGCGCTGGTAGGCCGCCCAGTGCCTGGCGTCCTTCACCAGCCGGGCGTCGGTGAGCAGATCGCGCGCGGCCGCGTGCCGGGTCACCGCCCAGGCGGCGACCCCGCCCGGCAGCACCACCGGCACCACCGGACCGGCGGCCCGCAGCAGGGCGCCCTCGGCGGCGTTGTCGCGGGCCAGCGGGTCGAGGGCGATCGGGGCCGGGGCAGCGGTCATCGGCGTCAATTCTCCTTCAACGGCAAGGAACTTCGAACGATTGTGCACGTCCCGTGGATCTTGGCTGGCCCGACGAAGATCCGCAAGACGCCCGCTGCGGACACGCCCTCAGGCCGGGTGGCCCGGGGTGAACGAGACCGGCAGCGCGACCAGCCCGCGCACCCAGGCCGAGGGCCGCCACACCAGCGCGTGCTCGGCCACCGCCAGCCGCAGGTCCGGCAGCCGGTCCAGCAGCACCTCGATCGCGGTGGTGGCGATCACCTCGGCCGCCTCCTGCGCCGGGAACGGGCAGCCGTGCTCGCCGTACGAGTAACTCATGTGCGCCCGGTTCCCCTCGGCCGGGCGGCCGTCGGCCTGCCGCACCGACGGGTCCGCGTTGGCCCCGGCGAAGCCGAGCAGCAGCATGTCCCCCTCGGCGATCCGCTGACCGCCGAGCTGGGTGTCCCGCACCGCCCAGCGACCGGCGAAGATCTGCGTCGGGGTGTCCTCCCAGAGCGCCTCGTTGAGCGCCTGGCTGATGCTGCGCCGGCCGCCCGCCAGCGAGGCGGCGAAGCGCTCGTCGGTGAGCATCAGCCGCAGCGTGTTGGAGATCCAGTACGAGCTCGGCTGATGGCCGGCGATCAACAGCACCCGCAGGTCGCGCATCACCTCGTCGTGGGTCAGCCCCGCCGGGTGCTCCAGCATCCGCGAGGCCACGTCCGCGCCGGGGTGTTCGGCCTTCTCCTCCACCAGCGCGAGCATCAGCTCCAGCAGCCGCTGGGCGCCGGCCGGCGCGTCCGCCCCGCCGTCCAGCATCGCCAGCAGGGCGGCGATCAGCTGCGGCGCCTGCTCCTCGTCCAGCCCGAGCACCCGGCACAGCACCAGCAGCGGCATCCGGTGCGCGTACTCGGCGACCAGGTCGGCCTCGCCACGCCCGGCGAACTCGTCGATCAGCCGGTCGGCGATCTCCTCGGCGTGCTTGCGCAGCTCGTACGGGTCGATGCCGGCCAGCGCGTCGGTGACCGCACGGGAGCGACGCACGTGCTCCTCGCCCTCGGCGTACAGGATCGACGGCACCGGCGCCATCATCGGCTTCAGCGGCCAGTCGACGGGCAGCGTCGCCCAGGCGTGCCAGCGGCCGGAGTCGCGGCCGAACAGCTGCGGCTGGCCGGTGACCTGCTGCAGCTCGCGGTAGCCGATCACCAGCCAGGCGGGCACGCCGCCGGCCAGCTCGACCGGGGCGACCGGGCCGTGCGCGGCGCGCAGCTCGCGGTAGAGCTGGGCCGGGTCGGTCTGGAAGCGCGGCCCGTACAGCGGCGTGGCGCCGGCGTGCGCCGGGCAGCCCGGGGGCGGGGTGGCGGCGGGCTGGGTCACGGGGTGCTCTCCTCGTAGATCGCGTCGGGTGCTCCGGCGAGGGCCGCCAGGTGGTGGACCAGTTCGATCAGCACCCGCTTGCCGGACTCGCGGTCGCGGGCGTCGCAGTCCACCAGCGGCACCTCGACCGGCAGGTCCAGCGCCTCGCGGACCTGCTCCAGGGTGTGGGTGGGCTCACCGAAGTTGTTGCGGGCGACGATGAACGGGGTGCCGTGGTGCTCCAGCCGGTCGATCGCGTACCAGGACTCCTCCAGCCGCCGGGTGTCCACCAGTACGACCGCGCCCAGGGCGCCGCTGAACAGGCGGTCCCAGAGGAACCAGAAGCGCTCCTGACCGGGCGCGCCGAACAGGTAGAGCACCTGGCGCTCGGACAGGGTGATCCGGCCGAAGTCGAAGGCGACCGTGGTGGAGCGCTTGCCCCAGGAGCCGGCCGGGTCGATGCCCTCCCCGGCCCGGGTCATCACCTCCTCGGTGTTCAGCGGACGGATCTCGCTGACCGAACCGACCAGGGTGGTCTTGCCCACCCCGAAGCCGCCGACCACGACGACCTTCAGCGCGTTGTCGGCGGTCGCCCGCAGCGGGGTGCGCACCGCGGACCGGACGTCAGAGTCGTTGGAGGCCATGCAGCACCTGCTTCAGCGTGTCGAGGTCGGGCAGCCGGGCCTTGTTCGGCGCGAACCTGGGGTGCCGGGCGGTGACCGCCCCGGACTCCAGCAGGTCGCCGAGCAGGATCTTCACCACCGAGACGGGCAGCGACAGCTCCGCCGCCACCTCCACGACGGCGGTCGGGGCCTCGCACATCCGCAGGATCCGGGCGTGCTCCGACTGCATCCCGGCCGTCGGCTCCCGTTCCGCGACGATCAGCGTGACCAGGTCGAAGGCGTTCTCCGGGGCGCGGCTGCGGCCCCCGGTGATGGTGTAGAGGCGGTCCGGGTCGTCGTCCCGAACCGGCGACACCGGCCCGGCGTTCATATCCCGGCGCTCTCTTGAGCGGCGTCGTCGGCTTCCCCGCTGCGGGCGGGCGCGCTGAGGTAGACGCCGATCTGCTCGATCAGGCCGTGCATGTTGTGGCCGACCACGCCCACGTCCGCGTCGTCGTCCGTGACCACCGCGAGGTGCGCGCCCTCACCGGCCGCCACGATGCACAGGACGCCGCCGTGGAACTCGGTCATCGACTGCCGCACCCCGCCGCTGCCGTCGCCGAACTCGATCGAGGCGCCGTGCGCCAGGCTCTGCAGACCGGAGGCGATCGCGGCCAGCTGGTCGGCCTGGTCCGCGCTCAGCCCGGCGGTGTGGCAGAGCTTGAGGCCGTCGGCGGAGAGAACCAGGGCGTGTCGGGCGCCGGGGGTTGCCGTCAGCAGGTTTTCCAACAGCCAGTCGAGGTCGCGGTCGGGGGCGCTGCTCATGGGGTGTCCTTCTCGGTCACGGGGGAAGCGTCGGGCGTGGTGTCGGTGTCCGCGGTCGGCGTCCCCGCGGGTACGGGCTCGGCGGCCGGTACGGGCGGGGCGGCCGGTAGGGGCACCACCGGCTGGGCGGACCGACGGAAGGCGCCGAACCGGGCGGCGGCGCTCGCCGCGTCGGTCCGTACGGGCTTCGCGGCCGCGGCCACCGCGGGGGTGGTGGACAGCGTCTGCCCGCGGCGGCGCTGCGGCAGGCCGCTGTCGGTCATCCGGGCGGGCGCGGACGGGGTCTGGGTGGGGACGGTGGGCGCCGGGACAGCCGTGGCGGTCGGTACGGCGGCCGGGGCGGCGCTCGGCGCGGTGGGCGCGGGCGGCAATGAGGCGGGCGCCGGGCGGGCCGGGGTGAGCGCGGGGCGCACGGACTCCACGACGGGCGCGGGGGCCTGGACGGGTGCCGGGGCCTGGTGGGTGACCAGCTGCTGCGGGATCAGCATCACCACCCCGGTGCCACCGCGCGCCGACGGCCGGAAGGAGATCTGCAGCCCGTGCTTGCGCGCCAGCATGCCGACCACCGCGAGGCCCAGCCGGGTACCGGCGGTGAGCGTGGTGAGGTCCAGCGGCTCGGCGGCGACCGCCCGTTCGGCGCGGCGCAGCCAACTGTCGCTCAGGCCCAGCCCGCTGTCCTCGACGGTGACCGCCAGACCGGCCGGCACCTCCTCGACGTAGACGTGCACCTCGGCCGGCGGGGCGGAGAAGTTGGTGGCGTTGTCCAGCAGTTCGGCCAACGCGTGCATCACGCCCTCGGCCGCGTACCCGGCGACCGCGGCGGTGCTGGCGTTGTGCAGCCGCACCCGCTGGTAGGCGCCGATCCGGCCGAGCGCGCCGCGCAGCACCGACTCCACCGCGATCGGCTTGGCCCAGCGGCGGCCGGACCGGGCGCCGGTGAGCACCGCGATGCTGTCCGCCATCCGGCCCGCCTGGGCGGTCGAGTGGTCCAGACGCAGCAGGTCGCCGAGGACCTCCTCGTCGTGCCGGTGCTGCATCTCGCGCAGCTCGGCGTGCATGCTCGTGGCCAGCGCCTGCACCCGCCCGGCGGCGGTCGCGCAGACCGCCAGCGCGGCGGCCCGCAGCCGCTCGCCCCGACCGATCTCCTCGCCGACGGCGCGCAGCAGCGCGTACTGGGGGTGCTTGCGGTGGGCGGCCAGCGCACTGTCCACGGCGGCGCCCGCGCGCAGCCTCTTCACCACCTCGGGCAGCACGCCCTCGGGGATCCGGTCCAGCTCGACGCGCTCGGCGGCGGCCCGCTCCCGGTCGGCCTCGGCCTCGGCCCGCACGGTGTCCAGCTCGGCCCGCAGCCGGGCCAGCTCGGCGCGCGCGGCGGTCACGTCCGCCTCGGCACGGGCCTGCTCGGCCTGGGCGGCGTCCCGTTCGGCCTGCGCGGCGGTGACGCACCCCTTGGCAGCCGTCTCGGCCTGCCGGGCGCTGCCGGCCACGAGCAGCGCCGTCATCGTCTCCCGGTGCTGCTCCTCCACGGCCTCGGCCAGCCGGCGGGAGCGCTCGGCACCGGTCGCGGCCAGGCCGACCGCGATCAGCCAGAGCACCGCGACGGCGCCCACCGCGAGGGCGGTGAGCGGCTGGTGCGCGCCCAGAGCCCGGTCGATGCCGACCGGTGCGGCGACCAGGGCCAGCAGGACGGCGGCCGCCGTGAGGGCGACGGTGCGCGGCGCGGGGCGGCGGCCCGGCTGACCGTCGGGGCTGGTGGCTTCTCTCATCGGTGCGGTCCTCGGCAACGTCGGCGGGCGGCGGCGCGGGCGGCGGGTCGGCGACGGTTGCGGCCGCCGACAGCGGGTCGAACACATACGAGACCGCCCGGCGACGTCGTGAAACGTCTCCGGGCGGCTGATCCGTTCACGCTTTCGGCCGATCATATCGATTCAGACATTGGCCTCAAGCCGCCAGTTGACGGTCAATCTCCTTCATTCACGCCTCGTACACCGGTCAGCGACAGGATCAACGCCCGTCGCAGGCCCCGCCGGGGGCGGACTCAGGCCAGTTCGGCCTCCACCGCCTGCCGTACGGCCGCCGGGTCGAGCCCGTGGTCGGCGATCACCCGCGCCCCGAGCCCCTCCCCCTCGCGCAGCACCCCGAGCAGCAGGTGGCCCACCGCGATCTCCCCCGACTTCATCCGCAGCGACTCACGCAGGGACAGTTCCAGGGCCTTCTTCGCCCGGGCCGTGAACGGGATGCGCCCGCCCGCTGCGCCGCCGGAGCGGAACCAGCCCCGGCGCTTCGGCTCCCCCTCGGGCGGGGCTTCCAGCGCGCCCTCACCGAAGACCGACTCGACCGCCTCCCGCACCGCGTCCAGGTCGACCCCGATCGAGGCCAGCGCCTGCGCCTGGCCCCCCTCCCCCAGCAGCCGGCGCACCGCCTGCAGGGCCGTCCCGTGGTCCAGTCCGACCCCGGTCAGCACGGCGGCCGCCGGATCCTCCGGCCGCGCCAGGATCGCCAGCAGCAGGTGCTCCGTCCCGATGTAGCCGTGCCGCAGACCCCTCGCCTCCTGCTGCGCGGTGACCACCACCTGCCGCGCCGCGTCGGTGAAACGCTCGAACATCACTCAGCCTCCGTCCTCGTCGCCCCGGGTACCGCGCTTCGCGTACTTCTTGTGCACCGCCTGCCTGGTCACCCCGAGGCAGACCGCGATGTCCTGCCAGGACCAACCCTGCGACCGGGCGTTGCCCACCTGCAGGGACTCCAGGCGGTCCGCCAGATCACGCAGGGCGCGGACCGCCCGGAGCCCCACGGCGGGGTCACGACTGCTCGCGGCGGCCGCGAGCTCTCCGCTCTCGCTCATGCCGTCAACTTTGGTTGACATCCTCGCGGATGTCAACCCTGGTTGACGGCTGCGGAGCTCACCCGAACCGCCGCGCCAGCGCCTCCTCGAAGCTGCCCCGTCCCACCGCCCGCTCCGGCGTCGTGAGCCCACCCGCCCGCAGCGCCCGTCCCACCGCCCCCGGTGCCCGCAGTGGCAGCAGCACCCGCCGCCGGCCCGCCGCCCGCAGGTACGCCTCGGCCAGCTCCCGGTACGGCCGCGCCCGCGGCCCGCCCACCTCCGGCGCGAACCCGGCCGGCTCCGCCCCCACCAGCCCCGCGACCTGCGCCGCCACCTCCCGGACGTCCACCGGCTGGATCCGGGCACCGGCCACCACCGGGAACACCGGCAGCTTCGCGCTCACCCCGAAGACCTTGAACAACAGGTCGTGGAACTGCGTCGCCCGAAGCACCGTCCACCCCAGCCCCGACTCCCGCACCACCCGTTCACAGGCGAGCTTCGCCTTGTAGTACGCGATCGGCACCCGGTCGACCCCCACGATCGACACGTACACCAGGTGCCTCACCCCGGCCTGCCGGGCCTGCCCGACCAGCCGCTCGACCCCGGACACGTCCTGCTTCCCCTGCGTGGTCGCGCAGTCCACCACCGTCTCCACCCCGGCGACCGCCTCCGCGATCCCCGCCCCGGTCACCAGGTCCCCGACCACCCACTCGACCCCGTCACCGCCGTCCCGCACCCGTCGGCTCAACCCCCGTACCGCCACCCCGCGCGCCACCAGCAGCCGCACCACCTCCCGCCCCAACGTCCCCGTCGCCCCGGTCACCAGCACCGTCCCCGTCACCACACCGCTCCTCTCGGAAAAAGCCGTCACCCGCTACGGACCGGACACCGCCCCCGTCCGTGACATCGGCATCCCCGGAACGCGAAAAAGCGGGGCGAGGACCGTGAAGTCCTCGCCCCGCTTCAGCGGCTCACCTCACGCGAGGTGAACGCCGGGATCCTCAGCTGCAGCCGCTGGTGGAGCCGCAGCCCTCGCAGAGGTAGCAGCTGCCGGCGCGGCGCATCTTGGTGCCACAGGAGAAGCAGAGCGGCGCGTCGGCGTTGAGGCCGAGCTGGATCTCCATCAGCTCCGTGGAGTTGTGGGCCTGCTTCGGGGACGCCTTGGGCGCCTCGACGGCGGGGGCCGGCTTGGCGACCACCGGGGCGGACTGGGCCAGCGACTCGGTGTCGAGCTCCTCCGCCTCCAGCGGCTCGTACGAACCCGTCTCCAGGTGGCGCTGGCGCTCCTCGACGGAGTGGATGCCGAGCGCCGAGCGGGTCTCGAACGGCAGGAAGTCCAGCGCCAGGCGGCGGAAGATGTAGTCGACGATCGACTGGGCCATCCGCACGTCCGGGTCGTCGGTCAGACCGGCCGGCTCGAAGCGCATGTTGGTGAACTTCGAGACGTAGGTCTCCAGCGGCACGCCGTACTGCAGGCCGACCGAGACGGCGATGGAGAAGGCGTCCATCATGCCCGCGAGGGTCGAACCCTGCTTGGACATCTTCAGGAAGACCTCGCCGAGGCCGTCGTCCGGGTAGGAGTTGGCGGTCATGTAGCCCTCGGCGCCACCGACCGTGAAGGAGGTGGTGATGCCCGGACGGCCCTTGGGCAGGCGCTTGCGGACCGGGCGGTACTCGACGACCTTCTCGACCGCGACGGGCGCCTCGGCCACCGCCTCCTTCTCGTCCTTCTTCTTGGCCGAGAGCGGCTGGCCGACCTTCGAGTTCTCGCGGTAGATGGCGAGCGCCTTGACGCCCATCTTCCACGCCTCGAAGTAGATCTCCTCGACGTCCTCGACGGTCGCGCTGGCCGGCATGTTGACCGTCTTGGAGATGGCGCCCGAGATCCACGGCTGGATCGCCGACATCATCCGCACGTGCCCCATCGGCGAGATGGAGCGCTCGCCCATGGCGCAGTCGAAGACCTCGTAGTGCTCGGTCTTCAGGCCCGGCGCGTCCACCACGTTGCCGTGCTCGGCGATGTGGGCGACGATCGCCTCGATCCGCTCGTCCTGGTAGCCGAGGCGCTTGAGGGCGCGCGGGACGGTGCCGTTGACGATCTGCATCGAGCCGCCGCCGACCAGCTTCTTGAACTTGACCAGGGCGAGGTCGGGCTCGACGCCGGTGGTGTCGCAGTCCATCATCAGACCGATGGTGCCGGTCGGGGCGAGCACCGAGGCCTGGGCGTTGCGGAAACCGTTCTGCGAACCGATGCGCAGCACGTCCTGCCAGGACTTGTTGGCCGCGAGCCAGACCGGGGCGTCCAGGTCGTCGAAGGAGACGGCGTCCAGCGAGGCGTCCGCGTGCTGCTTCATGACCTGCTGGTGCGCGGCCGCGTTGCGGGCGTAGCCGTCGTACGGGCCGACCACACCGGCGAGTTCGGCGCCGCGGCGGTAGGCGGTGCCGGTCATCAGCGAGGTGATGGCGCCGGCCAGGGCGCGGCCGCCCTCGCTGTCGTAGGCGTGGCCGGTGGCCATCAGCAGGGCCCCGAGGTTGGCGTAGCCGATGCCGAGCTGGCGGAAGGCGCGGGTGGTCTCGCCGATCTTCTCGGTGGGGAAGTCGGCGAAGCAGATGGAGATGTCCATCGCGGTGATGACCAGCTCGACGACCTTGGCGAAGGTCTCGGCGTCGAAGCTGTCGTCGTCGCGCAGGAACTTCATCAGGTTCAGCGAGGCGAGGTTGCAGCTGGAGTTGTCCAGGTGCATGTACTCGGAGCACGGGTTGGACGCGTTGATGCGGCCGGACTCCGGGCAGGTGTGCCAGTGGTTGATGGTGGTGTCGTACTGGATTCCGGGGTCGGCGCAGGCCCAGGCGGCCTCGGCCATCTTGCGGAACAGCTTCTTGGCGTCGACGGTCTCGATGACCTCGCCGGTCATCCGGGCGCGCAGGCCGAATTCGGTGCCGTTCTCGACGGCGGTCATGAATTCGTCGTTGACGCGGACCGAGTTGTTGGCGTTCTGGTACTGGACGGACGTGATGTCGTCGCCGCCGAGGTCCATGTCGAAGCCCGCGTCGCGCAGGGCCCGGATCTTCTCCTCCTCCTTCACCTTGGTCTCGATGAAGGCCTCGACGTCCGGGTGGTCGACGTCCAGCACGACCATCTTGGCCGCGCGGCGGGTGGCGCCGCCGGACTTGATGGTGCCGGCCGAGGCGTCGGCGCCGCGCATGAAGGAGACCGGGCCGGAGGCGTTGCCGCCGGAGGAGAGCAGCTCCTTGGAGGAGCGGATGCGGGAGAGGTTGAGGCCGGCGCCGGAGCCGCCCTTGAAGATCATGCCCTCTTCCTTGTACCAGTCGAGGATCGACTCCATGGAGTCGTCGACGGACAGGATGAAGCAGGCGCTGACCTGCTGGGGCTGCTTGGTGCCGACGTTGAACCAGACCGGCGAGTTGAAGCTGAACACCTGGTGGAGGAGGGCGTGGGTCAGCTCGTGCTCGAAGATCTCGGCGTCGTCCTTGGTGGCGAAGTACCCGTGCTTCTCGCCGGCCGCGCGGTAGGTGAGGACCACGCGGTCGATGATCTGCTTGAGGCTCCACTCGCGCTGCGGGGCGCCGACGGCGCCGCGGAAGTACTTGGACGTGACGATGTTGACGGCGTTGACCGACCAGAAGTCGGGGAACTCGACACCGCGCTGCTCGAAGTTGATCGAGCCGTCGCGCCAGTTGGTCATGACGACGTCACGACGCTCCCAGCGGACCTCGTCGTACGGGTGCACGCCAGGGGTGGTGTAGATGCGCTCCATCCGGAGGCCGCCCTTCGGGGCCTTGGCGCCCTTGGCCGCGACCTTCTCGGACTTCGACCCGCGTGCGGAACCGCTCGTGGTGTCTGTCACTTCTCGCTCCTCCTCCTGGGCAAACGCCCGAAGTGCCCCGAAAAATCCGGGCACCGCTGGTTCGTACTTCCGGTGTGCGGGCAGGCGGAGACCTTGCCTGCTTACGCATGGTTCGTAGTGTTTCGTGCCCCGTTTCCGGGCACGCGTGGGCCCCGTGGGGCCGTGTGGTACTGACAGGCGGGCCCGCGCGGGGCCCGGCGCCTCCTAGGGCGCGGCGGCGGGAACGGGCACGGGGGGGCCGTCCGCCTCGGAAACGGGCCGCTCGGCGCGGAGTTGCGCGATGGCGGCCTCGAAGTCTTCGAGTCCGTCGTAGGCCTGGTACACGCTGGCGAAGCGCAGGTACGCGACCACGTCGAGTTCCTTGAGCGGGCCGAGTATGGCCAGCCCCACGTCGTGGGTGGTCAGCTCGGCGTTGCCGCTGGCGCGCACGCACTCCTCGACCAGCTGGCCGAGCTGCGCGAGGGCGTCCTCGGTGACCGGGCGGCCCTGGCAGGCCTTGCGGACGCCGGTGATGACCTTCTGCCGGGAGAACGGCTCGGTGACGCCGCTGCGCTTGACGACCATGAGCGCGGCCGTCTCCACGGTGGTGAAACGGCGGCCGCAGTCCGGGCACTGTCGACGACGGCGGATGCAGCTGCCGTCCTCGGTGGTCCGGCTGTCGACAACGCGGCTGTCGGAGTGCCGGCAGAAGGGGCAGTGCACCTGGGGATCCCTCCCTGGCAGGACGTGCGGACTAGTCGAGTCTAAGCGATGCGCCCCCGGCCTCGGCAAGCTGATCATGCGACGCGACCACTAGTACTGGGCACGGAGGGGACTCTAGCCACTACATCTAGGTCTCGGAGGGAAGTGACACCCCTGGCGTGTCGGCGCCGATTAGACTTCCGAAGTCGACATCCGGTCGAACATTTACTCGATGTACAACAAAGCCTTGATCGAGTCACCCAACTCCCGAATAATTCACTCGAACGTGTGTTTGGCGCAACCTTTCGATAGGAGGTGCGTTGGGCTGGAAAAGGGAGAGGACAGCCGTCGAGAGGGGCCGCCGTGAACACCGTCGAAACCAACACCATCCCGGTGCAGGAACACTCCCAGTTCAAGGTGGGGCAGCGCACCACGAATCAGCAGAGTGTGGACATCAGCATGGACCGTAGCGAAGACCACCGCCTCTCCGGCGCGGCCCTTTCCACCGCGAGCCGCGTTCCCGACCAGCCGATCGAACACTCCCCCGCAATGGACGACAGCCACCCCTCCCCCGCCCGCGCGACGCCCGGACGCCCCCCCGGTATCCGAACCGACGAGGCCGGCCTCACCGAGCGCCAGCGCCGGGTGATCGAGGTCATCCGCGACTCCGTCCAGCGCCGCGGCTACCCGCCGTCCATGCGCGAGATCGGCCAGGCCGTCGGCCTGTCCAGCACCTCCTCGGTCGCCCACCAGCTGATGGCCCTGGAGCGCAAGGGCTTCCTCCGCCGGGACCCGCACCGTCCGCGCGCCTACGAGGTCCGCGGCGTCGAGGTGGCCCGCCCCAACACCGCCGAGACGGCCGGGCGGCCGTCCACCTCCTACGTGCCGCTGGTCGGCCGGATCGCCGCCGGCGGTCCGATCCTGGCCGAGCAGACGGTCGAGGACGTCTTCCCCCTGCCCCGCCAGCTGGTCGGCGAGGGCGAGCTGTTCGCACTCACCGTGCGCGGCGACTCGATGATCGAGGCGGCCATCTGCGACGGCGACTGGGTCACCGTGCGCCGCCAGCCGGTCGCCGAGAACGGCGACATCGTGGCCGCGATGATCGACGGCGAGGCCACCGTGAAGCGGCTCAAGCGCGAGGACGGCCGGATCTGGCTGATGCCGCACAACCCCGCGTACGAGCCGATCAACGGCGACAACGCGACCATCCTGGGCAAGGTCGTCGCGGTCCTGCGCCGCCTCTGACCTCACGGGCACGGCGCCTCCGACACCACGGGCGCGCCGCCGCCGACACCGCGGGCGGCACCGCGGACGGCAGCAACCCGGGAAGGGGCTCCACCGCGTCAGCGGGGAGCCCCTCCGTCGTCGTACGGCAGCGGCGGCGGCAGCGGCGCTCAGCCCCGCTTCACCACCGGCCGCACCGGCGCCGCCGAGGCGTCGATCGCCGCCAGCGAGCGGCGCACCTGGTTGCGGTCCGTGGTGTACCAGAACTCCGGCATGGAGGACCGGAAGAAGCCCCCGTACCGCTTGGTCTCCACCCGCGGGTCGAGCACCGCGACCACGCCCCGGTCGTCCGCCGCCCGCACCAGCCGGCCGGCGCCCTGCGCCATCAGCAGCGCCGCGTGCGTCGCCGCGACGGCCATGAAGCCGTTGCCGCCGTGCTGCTCGACGTCCTTCTGGCGGGCGCTCATCAGCGGGTCGTCCGGGCGCGGGAAGGGGATGCGGTCCATCACGACCAGCTGGCAGGCCGAGCCGGGCACGTCCACGCCCTGCCAGAGCGAGAGCGTGCCGAACAGGCAGGTGGTCGCGTCCGAGGCGAACTCGCGGATCAACTCGCCCAGGGTGTCCTCCCCCTGGAGCAGGATCCGGTGATCCAGCCGCTCCCGCATCGCCTCCGCGGCCGCCTGGGCGCCGCGCATCGAGGAGAACAGGCCCAGCGTCCGACCGCCGGCCGCGCCGATCAGCTCGGCCAACTCGTCCAGCATGTCCGGCCGTTCGGGGTCGCGCCCGGGGTCGGCGAGGTGCTTGGCGACGTACAGGATGCCCTGCTTGGGGTACTTGAACGGCGAGCCGACGTCGATCCCCCGCCAGTACGGGACGGCGTCCTCCCCGAAGCCGGGCTCCGGGTCGTCGCCGGGCGTGCGCTCGTCCGGCAGCCGGGTCTCCTTGGGCAGACCGAGCGAGCCGGCCACGCCGTTGAAGTCCCCGCCGAGCTTGAGCGTGGCCGAGGTGAGGACGACCGAGCGCTCCTTGTACAGCCCCTCGCGCAGCAGCCCGGACACGCTCAGCGGCGCGACCCGCAGCGAGGCGGTGCCCAACCCGTAGCGATCGCTGCGCTCGATCCAGACCACGTCGTACTCGGAGCCCTCCAGCAGCCGCTCGGCGGTCTCGTGCAGCGTCTCGGCCGAGGCCATCGCCTGCTTGCGCACCGCGTCCTCGTCGCTGAGCCCCTTGTCCCGGGTCTCGCCGAGCGAGGTGATCACCTGCCGGGCGGCGTCCCGGATCGCGGTGACCGCGTACGCCAGGTACTCGGGCAGCTCCTCGACCCGGCCGGGCTGGGCGGTCTCCATCAGGCCGTGGTAGTTCTCCGCGGCGGCCTGCAACGCGTCCACGGCCTTCTCGTTGGCCAGCCGGGCCGCCCGCTTCACCGCCCGGTTGACCGCGCCGACGGTCAGCTCGGCGGTGGCCGCGCCGGTGACCCGGTTGACCAGCTCGTGGGCCTCGTCCACGATCAGCAGCCCGTGCTCGGGCAGCACCGGCGCGCCCTCGATCGCGTCGATCGCCAGCATCGCGTGGTTGGTGACCACGACGTCCGCCAGCTTGGCCCGCTCCCGCGCCTTCTCCGCGAAGCACTCCTGCCCGTACGCGCAGCGGGTCGCGCCCAGGCACTCCTTGGAGTTGACCGACAGCTGCGCCCAGGCCTTGTCCGACACGCCGGGGCTCATGTCGTCGCGGTCCCCGGTCTCGGTCTCATCCGCCCAGTCGCGCAGCCGCAGCACCTCCTGCCCGAGCTTGCCGGTGGGCCCGCCGAGCGCGTCGACCGGGTCGAACAGGCCCTCGCCCTCGTCGCTCGGAGTGCCCTCGTTGGCCCGGTGCAGGCACAGGTAGTTGGAGCGGCCCTTGAGCATCGCGAACAGCGGGCGGCGGCGCAGCACCGGGTGCAGCGCCTCGACCGTGCGCGGCAAGTCCCGCTCCACCAGCTGGCGTTGCAGCGCCAAGGTGGCGGTGGCGACCACCACGCGGTCCCCGTGGGCGAGCGCCGGCACCAGGTAGGCCAGGGACTTGCCGGTGCCGGTGCCGGCCTGGACGAGCAGGTGCTCGCTGTGGTCGACGGCGTCGGCGACGGCCTCGGCCATCCGCATCTGGCCGGGGCGCTCGACGCCGCCGACGGCCGCCACCGCGGCGTGCAGCAGTTCGGGGATCCGCGAGCGCGGGACGGCGACGGCTTCCTCGGCCTCGTCGCCGAGGTCCGTCGCGGGCAGGGGTTCGGAGTCGTTCGTCATGGCCCTTCCACCCTACGGGGCGGGGGCGACAATCCGGTCCCGTTGCACCGGAAGGCGCACGTCCACGGCGACCAGCGCGTTCGGCACCGTACCGTGCCGGGCCGCGTGCGGACGGTGCGGGCGGTCCTGGTAGCCGTCCAGCAACAGCCGGTTGCGGTTGAGGCAGAGCCGGGTGATCCGGGGCTGGAACAGGTCGAACAGCTCGAAGCGCTCGCACAGCTCGGGGAAGCGGTCCTGGTAGCGGTGGATCTCGGCACGCAGCAGGGCCCAGAACTCGGTCTCGGTCAGTCCGGTCTGCGCCTCCAGCAGCGGGGCGAGGTAGCGGAAGACGCCGATGAACAGTCCGGAGTGGATGAACTGGCAGAGCCCCTGCGGGCTGTCCCGCAGCAGCACGTCGGCGACCTCGGCGGGCAGCCCGCGCAGTTCGGGCAGGTCCTGGTCGCTGAGGTTGACGTCATCGACGAAGTCCTTGACCGCGAGCCGGGTCGGGGTGCCGCGGTCGTCGAAGACCACGATGGCGTTCTCGCCGTGCGGGGAGAAGACCAGCCCGTAGCGGTAGAGGAAGTGCAGCAGCGGCGGCATCATCGCGGCGAACAGCCGGCCGGTCCACTCGGCGGGGGTGAGGCCGGAGCGGGTGATCAGCTCGACGGCGAGCGCGCGACCGTCGGAGCCGGTCTGCAGCAGCGCGGCCAGGGTACGGGCGCGTTCGTCCCCGGCGAGGAAGGGTCCGAGCGGTTCGCGCCAGATCGCGCCGAGGAGTTCCTTGTACTGGTACGGCGACTCGGGCATCTCCCGGTACACCGGGTGGTCGACGGTGACGGAGGCGATCTCGCCGAGCAGGATCACCCGGCACTCGTCCCGCAGGTACGGGTCGGCGTCGCGCAGCCCGTGAAGCCAGGCGGTGACGGCGGGCGCGGCGAGGGTCCGCTCGACCGGCAGGCCGCGCCAGACCAGGGTGTTGAGGATGGACAGCGGCAGCTTGACGGTGCAGCGCTCGGGGTGGGCGGTGTTGAAGAAGGAGCGGATGGACTGCTGGGGCAGCCGTGGGTCGCCGTCCGAGGGCAGCGGGACGATCTCCCCGGAGGCGATCCAGGGCGCGAACAGCGGCAGGACCGTCTCGTCCCACTGCCAGGGGTGGACGGGCAGCAGCAGGTAGTCGTCGGCGTCCGGGCCGAGCGGGGCGCGCAGCGCGTCCGGGTCGTCCAGCTCGCGGGCGTACAGCTGCTCGGGCCGCTCCAGGCCGGGCACGCCGCGGTACTGGGCGAGCCGGCGGTGGACGGCGATCCAGGGCAGCGGGCGCGGGCTGCGGGCCTCCGGGGTCCAGCGGGCGGCGTCGCTGCCGGAGAAGCCGATCCGACCCTTGTTGGGGACGATCCACGGGTGGCCGCCCTGCCGCCCCTCCAGCGCGGGGTGGTCGAGCTCGGCGAGTTCGGCGGCGGTGAGCGCGGTGGCGAGCTGACGGGCGTCGGCGGTCAGGGTGACGGAGAGCTCGCGGATCAGGTGGGCGGTGGTCTCGCCGCGCATCCCGAGGGTCTGCCGGGCGTACGGAAGGAAGCGCAGCGGGTCCAGGCCGTCCGGTTGGGAGCAGCGGATGGACTCCGGATCGACCTGCCAGCTGTCGTAGGCGCCGCGGCGGGCGGTGAAGCGGTACTCGACCTCGGGCAGTTTCAGCAGGTAGTCGCCGTCGAGGGCCCCGGGGGCGGGCGTGAGCAGTTCCTCGTAGGCGAACTCGCCGAACATCTTGGCCAGCAGGGTGCGGCCGGCCCGCCGCCAGTGCCCGGCGGTGAGGTGCGGGGGCAGGTAGAGCGGCGGTTCAGCGGCCGACGGTTGCGGCACGGGTCAGCTCCTGAGGACGGGGGACGACGGGGGTGGGTTGTGCGTCACCGGCGGGGGCCGGCGGCGCGAAGCCGGTCCAGGCGGTGCGGTCGGGCAGTCGGTGGACGGTCCGACCGGTGACGGCGTTGAGGATGACGGCGGCCCGGTGGGCGCCGAGGCCGAGGTCGGGGGTGCCGACGCCGTGGGTGTGCAGTTCGGCGTTCTGGACGTAGAGGCCGCCGGTGAGCTCGGGCCGGGTGGCGACCCGGTGGTCGAGGTCGACCCGGTACCGCCCGGACTCGTCCCAGTCGATCAGGTGGGCGAGCGGTTCGAGCGCCGCCGGGCGGGCGGCGCGGTAGCCGGTGGCGAGCACCACGGCGTCGGTGCGCAGCAGGTGCTCGGCGCCGGTGTCGGTGTGCCGGCAGTGCAGTTCGAGGCCGCCGCAGGGGCCGGGGCGGGCGTCGGTGACGGCGGTGCCGGGGGTGATCTCGACCGGGGCGGTGTCGATCGGGCGGCCGATGGTGCGCTCGTAGAGGTGGTCGTGGATCTCGGCGAGGGTCTCGGCGCTGGCGGCCTTGTGCAGCTGCCACTGGGCGGTGACCAGGGCGTCCCGGACGGGCTCGGGGAGGCTGTGGAAGTAGCGGGTGTAGTCGGGGGTGAAGTGCTCCAGGCCGAGCTTGGAGTACTCCATGGGCGCGAGCGCCCGGGTGCGGGTGAGCCAGCGCAGCCGGACGCCGTCGCCCTCGTGGCGGCGGAGCAGGTCGAGGAAGACCTCGGCACCGGACTGCCCGCTGCCGACCACGGTGATGTCCCGGGCGCCGGCCAGGTCGGCGCGGCGGTCGAGGTACTCGGCGGAGTGGAAGGCCAGCGGGTGGCCCGCGAGTCCCGCGAAGGCCTCGGGCAGGACCGGCCGGGTGCCGACGCCGAGCGCGAGGTTGCGGGCCCGTACGGTGGAGCGCCGGCCGGTCGCGGTGTCGGTCAACTCGGCCCGGTACGACCCGCCTTCCCAGTGCAGCGCGGTGACCTCGGTGCCGAAGCGGCAGCCGGCCAGCCGTTCGGCGGCCCAGCGGCAGTAGTGGTCGTACTCGCGGCGGGCCAGCTGGAAGCGCTCGGCGAAGTAGAACGGGAACAGCCGGTCCTGGGCGCGCAGGTAGTTGAGGAAGGACCACGGGTTGGTCGGGTCGACCAGGGAGACCAGGTCGGCGAGGAAAGGCACCTGCATCCGGGCCCCGTCCACCAGCATCCCGTGGTGCCAGCGGAACTCCGGACGCTGGTCGCAGAAGAGCGTGCGCAGGCCGGGTACGGGCTCGGCGAGTGCGGCGAGCGAGAGGTTGAACGGGCCGATGCCGACGCCGAGCAGGTCGTACGGCGGGGGTGTCGAGGTGTCCACAGGGGTGTCCTAGGCAGAAAGTAAGTCTCGGTCGCGGACCATCAGGGCGGCGCGTTTGCCGGGCAGCGCCAGTTCGGCGGCGGCCCGGAATCCGGCCCGCTCGAAGGCCCGGACCGAGCGCCGGTTGCGGACGTCCGGTTCGGCCACCATCCGCTCGCAGTACGGTCGTCGGCTGAGGATCAGATCGGCGAGAGCGGACAGCAGCAGGGCGCCCAGGCCCCGGCCGCGGCTGGCGGCCGGGCCGAGCAGCAGGTGCACGCCGATGTCGTGCGGCCGGGCCGGGTAGTGCCCGGCGAGCGGGTCGAGGTCGGCGCGGTACACCTCCCAGTAGCTCATCGGCGTGCCGTCGAGCAGGCCCAGGCAGGGCACGCTGCGGCCGTCGCCGTCGAGTTGGGCCCGGATGTGCCGTTCGGTGACGGCGGGCGGCCCGGCGAGTTCCCAGAACTCGTCGACCTCGGGGTCGTTCATCCAGCCGGCCAGCAGCTCCAGGTCGGCGGGCAGCCGGACCGGGCTGAGCCGGAACTCACCGGCCGGGGTGGGGACGGCCCCCCACCCGGGCACATCGTCCAGCATCAGACGTCCGCCACCGGGTTGGGGATGTCCACGTACACGGACTGGGTGGCGACCGGGCCGACCAGCTCGTCCAGGCCGTTGATCCGGGTGAGCAGGTTGGCCTTGCAGGGCAGGACGGGCGCGTCCAGCAGCAGCGCGGGCAGTGCCGAGCCGGTGGCGGTGGCCTGCGGGCCGGCCAGGAACCGGCGCAGTCCGGCCAGCAGCACCGTTTCGTCGGCCAGCCCCTGGGAGCCGAAGGCGCCGATCAGGCCGAGCACGTGGTTGATGCCGAGGTAGTAGGCGAAGTGGTGGTCGATCACCGGGTCGGGCAGGAAGGTGTCGCTCTCCGCGCCGAGCCCGGGCAGCCTGGCGGTGAGCCGCTCGGCGGCGCTCTCCCGGTAGTAGTAGCCCTGGTTGTCGCGGTAGCGGCCGCCGATGGGCCAGCCCTCGGCGTCCAGCAGCACGATGCTGTTCTGCTGGTGCGCCTCCAGGGCGATGCCGCCCCGGCCGTCCAGCCAGAGGACGGGCAGCACGACCGCGTCCAGATAGCGCAGGAACCATTCGGCGGCCACCGTGCGCAGCGGGCGGCCGGTGCGGGCGGCGAGCGAGCGCAGGGTGTCGCCGAGCCGGGACGGCACGGTGGTGCCGGTGCCGAGCGGCTGTTCGGCGACCAGTCCGGCCACGCACAGCGCCCGGTCGGTGGGCGCGAAGGGCTGGGCGCGCAGAACGGTGTCCAGGCCGCCCGGGGTGCCGAGCCCGGGGTGGTCGACGCCGATCCAGGCCGGGTCGCGGACGATGTCGAAACCGGGGTGGGCGGCGCGCCACTCGGCGGCCAGCCCGCTCTCCAGCAGCCGGTGCATCTCCAGGCCGCGGTGCAGCTCCTTGCGCAGGTTCTCCCGGCGGGAGTTGGTGATCCGCAGACCGAGCGAGAGCTTGAGCATCCACGGCACGCCGGGCCGGTAGACGGTGCGCACCGAGGAGGTGGGGTGCCAGGGCTCGCCGGCCGGGCCGAGATCGTGCAGCAGCCCGTCGGCGAGCAGCGCGGCGACGGCCGGACGGTGGGCGAGTTCGCGGGCCTGCCAGGGGTGCAGCGGCAGGGCGGCGGTGCCGGGCGGCAGGGCGGTGCGGCCGCCGAGCAGGGCGGCGGTGAGCCGGTCGGCGCTCTCGGCGACGGCGGAGCCGGCCGCGAGCAACCCGCGGTCGACCGCGTACCAGTGCAGTTGGAAGGAGCCGTGCAGTTCGGGCGAGTAGGCGGCGCTCTGGGCCGGGCCGAGGCCGTCGCGGCTCTTCGGGGTGGGGTGCAGCGGGTGGCCGAGCAACAGGGACTGCTCGGCGGCGAGGAAGTGTGAGCGCTCCGGCCCACCGGGTTCGGCGGCGGTGCGGCGGTGGGCGAGGATCTCGGCGGTGCGCACCACCGAGTCGGCGACCCGGGCGGCGAGGTCGGCGACCTGCCCGGGATCGGGCCGTTCGGCGGCCGCGGCGGCGAGCAGCGCGGCGGCGGTGACGGCGTCCACCGGGGCCTCGGCGGTCCCCTCCCCGGCCGAGAGCGTGGCCGACCCGAACCGGTGCCAGCCGCCGGGCGACCAGTAACGGACCGGCGCGGTGAGCCGGGCGGCGCCGCCGAGGACGTCGACCCTCAACCGTCCGTCCGCCCCGGGCCGGGCGCCGGTCTCCCGCGTCCAGCAGCGCAACAAGGCCTCCAGGGCGGCCTGTTCGGCGGCGACGGCCGGGTCCGGGTGCAGCAGCGGGTCGGGTCCGGGCCGGTACTCCTCGCTCGCCTCCCGGCGCTCTTGATCCGGCGTCGACGCTCGCCCTCCTCGCCCACCCCCGGGCAGGAGGGGCCCGCCCTCCGGCACTCGCTCGTCGCTCGTCGCTTTCGACGCCGGCGCGCCCTTCGGCTCCCGAGAGGGCTCCGCGGGCTGCGGCGATTCGGGCGGGGCTCCGGTGAGGGCGATGCTCAAGGCTGCTCCTTGGTGCGCGTGGGGGTGCGGACGCGCGCTGGTGGTGGAGAGGGTCGGCGGGCGCTCGCACCGTCGCGTCAGGTAAGGGTTACCTATCCCTGATGGGTGATCACAAGGACGGCTCACTCGTCCGGGTGAAGATCGGGGATTGTCCGCCCCGGCGGCGGAAGGCCCTGCTGTGCCGACGAGTCGCCTGGTCCCGCGTCACGGACCGGTGACCTCGGGTCAGCCCCGCAACCCGGGGGGCGGCCACGGCCGTCCTGTACGGCGATGGAAGACTCCAGGGCGGCGAGCCGCCACACCGAAGCCCATCCGAGCACAGGGGGAAGCGCACAGATGCCATCGATCCACCGGTCAGCCCTGGCCGCCGCCCTGGTCACCGGAACGCTGCTCGCCGCGAGCGCCTGCGGACCGGACGACCCGGCCGGCGACGGCGGGAGGACCGCCGCGCCGCCACCGAACGCCACCGCGGCGAGCGCCGCCGCCACCCCGGGCGGTGGCGGCGTCGTCGGTGGGATCACCCTGCCCTCCGGCCTGCCGACCAGCCTGCTGGAGGGTCTGCCGAGGACCTGGGACGACCTGAAGAAGTGGAAGTTCGAGGACTGGGACAAGTGGGCGTCCAAGCACGTCTTCAACAACCCGGTGGTGAAGGACTTCTGGGATCCGGACAAGATGGGCGACGCCAAGCCCGCCGACCCGGCCCCGCCCACCGCCAAGCCGGCCCCGGCCACCTCGAAGCCCTCCACCGACGACGGGGTGACCGACCCCGAGCCGCCGGTGGTCAAGGCCGTGCTGGTGCCCCGCCCGTACCTCAAGCAGCCCTCCGGCAAGGTGTTCTTCTCCGCCCAGGGCGGCCGGGGCAACTGCTCGGCCACCGTGGTCGCCGACCCGCAGCACCCGGGCAAGAGCAACCTGGTCTGGACGGCCGCGCACTGCGTGCACGAGGGCAAGGGCGGCGACTTCTACAAGGACCTGGTGTTCGTCCCCGCCTACAACAACTCCGGCGCCTCCAGCGGCGGTAAGAAGGCCCCGCTGTCCGAGCTGGCCCCGCTCGGCACCTGGTGGGCCGACCAGGTCACCACCTCCCCGCAGTGGATGGTCGAGGGCGGCCCGACCGGCGACGCCGCCAACCAGTACGACTTCGCCGTGATGCGCGTGCACAACCAGAACGACACCGGCAAGTCCCTTGAGGAGACGGTCGGTTCGGCCGTCCCGGTGTGGTTCGACGCGCCCCGCGACCAGCTCAGGGTCTCGGCCGCCGGCTACCCGCTGGTCAAGCCGTTCGACGGCCAGGAGCTCTACAAGTGCGACGGCGGCAAGCCCACCCGGCTGTCCTTCGACGCCAAGCGCCCGTCCATGCTGACCATCGGCTGCAACATGACCCAGGGCGCCAGCGGAGGCGGCTGGTTCGCCACCATGCCGGACGGGAAGACCGCCCTGGTCAGCAACACCTCGATCGGCACCCAGGAGCACACCTCGCTGAGCGGCCCGTACTTGGAGGCGGTCGCCAAGCAGGCCCTGGACTGGATCTCCAGGAAGCAGTAGCCGGTACACCACGGGGGACGAATCAGCATGCGCGCCATCAGGACCGGTCTTGTGGGGCAGGTCGGATCCGGGCTGATCCGCAAGACCGGCCCTCGTACCAGGGGGCGCCGGGCCGCCACGGCCGGCGCCGCGCTGCTCGCCGCCCTGACGCTCACCGCGGTCGCCTGCGGGCCGGACGGCCCCGCCGCCCCGGCCACCCCGCCCTCCGCCCTGCCCAAGCCCGCGCCGAGCAGCCTCGGCGACCTCAGCGGCTGGAAGCTGGAGGACTGGGCCCGGTACGTCACCGACAGCGGCTTCACCAACCCGGTGGCCCCGGGCTACTGGTCGGTCTCCCGGATGGAGGCCGCCAAGGCCAGGCCCACGCCGGAGTACTCGCTGACCGCCACCGCGCCGGGCACGGTCCAGCGGGACGCCCCGCCCGCCGCCGTCCCGGCCGGGCCCCAGCAGCACCCGTACGGCTCGGACTCCGCCGTGGTCGGCAAGCTGCTGATGACCACACCGCAGGGCGACGCGGTCTGCTCCGGCACGGTGGTCTCGGACCCGGTCAACCCGGGCCGCAGCAACCTGGTGTACACCGCCGCGCACTGCCTGAACGACGGCAAGGGCGGCGGCTGGGTGAAGAACCTGGTCTTCGTGCCCGGCTTCAACCGGGACGGCCGGGCGGCCCGCGGCAAGCCGTACGGCGACCAGCAGGCGGCCCCGTACGGCCGGTGGACGGCGGTGCGCGCGCTGGTGTCGCCGACCTGGCTGCAGGAGAGCGGTGTCGGCGCCCACAGCCAGTACGACTACGCCGTCGTCCGGGTGCGCGGGGAGTCCGACTCCGGTCCGTCCCTGGAGGAGACGGTCGGCGGTTCCGTCCCGGTCTGGTTCAACGCCCCGCGCGAGCAGGTCGGCTCGGCCGTCGCGTACGGCTACCCGGTCGAGCGGCCCTTCGACGGCATGGAGCTGCACCGCTGCGACTCCCCGGCCGCGCCGGGCCTGCTCTCCTTCGACCGCAGCCGCCCGCCGATGTACGTGATCGGCTGCACCATGACCGGCGGCGCGAGCGGCGGCGGCTGGTTCATCACCAAGGACGGCAAGCCCAACCTGGTCAGCGTCAGCGCGATCGGCGACCGCAACCCGGCCGGGCACCTGGCCGGGCCGTCGCTGCAGGACCAGGCGAAGCAGGCCTTCGACTACTTCGCCAAGAACGTCAAATAGCGCGAAGGGCCCCGGACGGGATCGTCCGGGGCCCTTCCGTAGTACCGGTCAGCCCTGCAGGGCCACCGCGAAGTGCTCCAGCTCCGCGGCCAGCTCGGCCGGCACCTTGGCGTGCAGCAGCGTGCCCTCGCCGGTGTGCTCGGTGGCGAGCAGCTCGCCCTCCGTGTGCACCCGGGAGACCAGGGCGCCCTGGGTGTAGGGCACCAGGGCCCGGACCTCGACGGCCGGGCGCGGCAGCTCGTCGTCGATGAGCTTCAGCAGCTCCTCGATGCCCGCGCCGCTGCGGGCCGACACCACGATGGCGTGCGGCTCGCGGCGCAGCAGGCGCTGCAGCACGTGGGGGTCGGCGGCGTCCGCCTTGTTGATCACCACGATCTCCGGCACGTTCTGTGCCTCGACCGAGACGATGACCTCGCGGACGGCGGCCAGCTGCGTCTCGGGCTCGGGGTGCGAGCCGTCCACCACGTGCAGGATGAGGTCGGCGTCGGCGACCTCCTCCATGGTCGAGCGGAAGGCCTCGACCAGGTGGTGCGGCAGGTGCCGGACGAAGCCGACGGTGTCGGCCAGGGTGTAGAGCCGCCCGCTCGGGGTCTCGGCCCGGCGCACGGTCGGGTCCAGGGTGGCGAACAACGCGTTCTCCACCAGCACGCCCGCGCCGGTGAGCCGGTTGAGCAGGGAGGACTTGCCGGCGTTGGTGTACCCGGCGATGGCCACGGACGGCACCTGGTGGCGCTTGCGCTCCTGGCGCTTGGTGTCGCGGCCCTTCTTCATGTCGGCGATCTCCTTGCGGAGCTTCGCCATCTTCTCGCGGATCCGACGACGGTCGGTCTCGATCTTGGTCTCACCGGGACCACGGGTGGCCATACCGCCGCCCGAGGAGCCGGAGCCACCGCCACCCATCTGCCGGGACAGCGACTGACCCCAACCGCGCAGACGCGGCAGCATGTACTGCATCTGCGCGAGCGAGACCTGCGCCTTGCCCTCCCGGGACTTGGCGTGCTGGGCGAAGATGTCCAGGATCAGGGCCGTCCGGTCGACGACCTTGACCTTGACCACGTCCTCCAGGTGGATCAGCTGGCCGGGGGTGAGCTCACCGTCGCAGACCACGGTGTCGGCGCCGGTGGAGGCGACGATGTCGCGCAGCTCCTTCGCCTTGCCGGAGCCGATGTAGGTGGCGGCATCGGGCTTGTCGCGACGCTGGATGACGCCGTCCAGCACCTGGGAGCCGGCCGTCTCGGCGAGCGCGGCGAGCTCGGCCATCGAGTTCTCCGCCTCCTCCAGCGTGCCGTCGGTCCAGACGCCGACGAGCACCACACGCTCCAGGCGGAGCTGGCGGTACTCGACCTCGGTGACGTCTTCGAGCTCGGTGGAGAGGCCAGCGACCCGGCGCAGGGCCGCACGCTCGCTGCGGTCGTACTGGTCGCCGTCGTAGCTGTGGCCGAGGTCCTCGTCGATGGCCGCGAGGTCCTCGTCCATGAGGGCTTCCGCCCGCAGACCGCCGAGGCGGCGCGAGGCGTCGGCGTGGTCGCGGGTGCCGAACGTGGAGGTCATTCTGTCCTTTGGTCGCTGTACGGCTGCGGCGAGGACCCTCGGCTGTCACCGGGGCTCCTGTGCCCTGTGAACGCCGTGGACCGGCCGTGAATTCCCCACGATGGTCGCACGCCCGGCACGGGCCGGTCACCCCCATTTCCCCCGGCGTGCCGGGCCCCGGCCCCTTCCGGGGCGTGCGGGCGGATCACGTCGTACACCCCGGACACCTTGAGCATCGCCCGCATCAGCGCGGGCAGCGCGCCCGGCTCGGGTAGTTCGACGGTGTAGGTGTGCCGCACCCGGAGCTCCTGAGGCGGCTCGACCTCGGCCGAGACGATGCCGACGCCCTCGGCGGAGATCGCCGCGGTGAGGTCGGCGAGCAGCCGGGGCCGGTTCAGCGCCTCGGCCAGCAGGGTGGCCCGGTGCCCGGCGGCCGGGGCGTCCTCGGGCCGCCAGCGGACCTCCAGCTCGGCGCGCCCGTCCGCGCGCAGCCGCTGCCCGGCCGGACAGCTGGTGCGGTGCACGGCCACCGCGCCGCCGCGGATCGGGTAGCCGGCCACCTCGTCCGGCGGGACGGGCGTGCAGCAGCGGGCCAGCCGCACCGGCGCCCCGGGCCGCCCGTCCACCGCGACCGGGGCCGCCCAGCGCTCGCCCGCCCGGTGCGCGGGCGGGGCGGGCTGGCCGCCGGCCGGGCCGGTGCGCACCGCCGGCAGCCGGGCCGGGTGGTCGGCCAGCCAGCGCTGGATGGCCAGCCGGGCGGCGGGGGTGCGGGCGTGCGCCAGCCACTCCGGCGACGGGCCCGAGGGCTGGCCGCTGCCGACCGGGAGGTTCTCGGTGAGCACCGCGAGCACGTCGCCGTCCTGCAGCACGGTGGACAGCGCGGTGAGCCGGCCGTTGACCCGGGCGCCGATACACCGGTGCCCGGTCTCCTCGCCGAGCAGGTAGGCCACGTCCACACAGCTGGCCCCGGCCCTCAGCTGGAGCGTTTCGCCGCTCTCGGTCACCACGGTGATCTCGCGGTCGCCGGCCAGGTCGGCGGTGAGCGCGGACCAGAAGGCGTCCGGGTCGGGCGTCTCCTGCTGCCACTCCAGCAGCCGGCTGAGCCAGCCGGGCCGGGCCGGGTCGGTGCGGTCCAGTTCCTCGGCGTCCTGGGCGGTGCCGGCCGGGGACGGGTCGCCGAGCGCGACCACCCCGGTCTCGGCCACCTCGTGCATCCGCCGGGTCCGGACCAGCACCTCGACCACCGCGCCGCCCTCCAGCGCCACGGCGGTGTGCAGCGACTGGTAGAGGTTGAACTTGGGGGCGGCCACGAAGTCCTTGAACTCTCCGGGCAGCGGCGTCCAGCAGGTGTGCAGCTCGCCGAGCACGGCGTAGCAGTCGGCGTTCTCCTCGACCACCACCAGCAGCCGCCCGAAGTCGGCCGGCTGCGGCCCCTGCGGCCGCCCGTCCGGCCCGGGCGCGGCGTCCCGTTTGAGCAGCACCCGGTGCAGCGAGACGCAGTGCCGGGGCCGTACGGTCACCTCGGCGGCGACCCCGGTCTCGGCCAGCTGGCGGGCCAGCCGCCGGGCGAACGGCTCCAGCAGGGTGTCCGGCTCGGCCTCGTGACCGGCCATCAGGGCCCGGCTGCGGGCGTGCTCCTCGGGGTGCAGGGTGGCGAAGACGATGTCCTCCAGCTCCGCCTTGAGCACCTGGATGCCGAGCCGCTCGGCCAGCGGGATGAGCACGTCCCGGGTGACCTTGGCGATCCGCACCTGGCTGGCCGGCTTCATGTGCCGGATGGTCCGCATGTTGTGCAGCCGGTCGGCGAGCTTGATCACCATCACCCGGACGTCGTCCCCGGTGGCGACCAGCATCTTGCGGAAGGTCTCGGCCTCGGCGGCCGCGCCGAAGTCGACCTTCTCCAGTTTCGTCACCCCGTCGACCAGGTAGGCGACTTCGGGCCCGAACCCGGCGCTCACCTGGTCCAGCGTCAAATCGGTGTCCTCGACCGTGTCATGGAGCAGCGAGGCGACCAAGGTGGTGGTCCCGGCGCCGAGTTGGGCCAGGATCATGGTGACGGCCAGCGGGTGGGTGATGTACGGCTCGCCGCTCTTGCGCTTCTGGCCGCGGTGGCTGGCCTCGGCCAGCCGGTACGCCCGGGCGAGCAGCCCGAGGTCGGCCTGCGGGTGATGTCGGCGGTGGACCCGGACGAGCGGTTCCAGGGCGTCCGGCACGGGCGGGCGGCCGGTGGCCAGTAAGGCGGCCCGCCCGGCCCGGCCGAGGGCGGCCCGGCCGAGCTCTCCGAGGGGCCTCCTGGCCCCGGCCTGCCGTGCGGTCGTCGGCTGCCCCGCAAGGGGCTGCCCGGCTTCGATGGTCATCGGCACCTCCGGCAACGGTCGCCGGGTGCAACCCCTCCCCAGGGGGTTGATCGACCCGGTGGTCCATGCTACCGAGCAGAGCACGTTCCGCGATGCCGCGATTCCCGTGCGCGACCGGTATCACCCGATCGGGGGGATTCGTCGCCGCACGAAATGGGCAAACCGGGCCGACGGGCCCTAGCGCAGCGACTCCCACCAGCGCGCGTCGAGCCGTCCCTCGGCCACGATCACCGCCGGCCCGGTCATCTCCACCCGGCCGTCCGGGTGCTCGGCGATGACCAGCCGGCCGCCCAGCACGTCCACGGTGTACGAGGCCGTCTCGCCGGTGGTCGCCGGGTCCAGGCCGTCCCGGCGGATGGCCGCCACCGCGACAGCGCAGGCGCCGGTGCCGCAGGAGCGGGTCTCGCCGGAGCCGCGCTCGTGCACCCGCATCGCGACGTGTCGCGGGCCGCGGTCCACCACGAACTCGACGTTGACGCCCTCCGGGTAGACGCCCTCGGGGCTGGTCAGCGGCGCGGTGCGCAGCTCACCGGCGTGGTCCAGGCTCTCGACGAAGGCCACCGCGTGCGGGTTGCCCATGTTGACGTTCAGGGCGGGCCAGCGCCGCTCGCCGACCGCGACCTCGATGCCGTCCGGTCCGGGCAGCCGGGCGCGGCCCATGTCGATGGTGACCTCGCCGGGGGTGCCGTCCTCGGCGTCCTCGGCGACCTTCGCGGTGAGCACCCCGGAACGGGTGGCGATCGCCTGCTCGCCGGGCTTGGCGAGGCCGGCCTCGACCAGGAAGCGGGCGAAGACCCGCAGGCCGTTTCCGCACATCTCGGCGATGCTGCCGTCGGAGTTGCGGTAGTCCATGAACCACTCGGCGCGGTCGGCAAGGTGGGCGGCGGCCGGGTCGGCGGCGGCGCGCACCACGCGCAGCAGCCCGTCCCCGCCGATGCCGGCCCGCCGGTCGCACAGCGCGGCGACGGCCGCCGGGCCGATCTCCAGCACACCGTCCGGGTCCGGCACGATCACGAAGTCGTTCTGGGTGCCGTGCCCCTTGAAGAAGGGGAGACCGGCCTGCTGAGGAGAGGATGCGCTCACCCCTCCGATGGTACTGATGCCCGCCCGCACGCCTGTGGCCCGCGGTCGGCTCAGCGCAGGTACGCGACCCGCCAGACCGCGAGCGCGCAGGCGGCCAGCGCGATCAGGGTGTAGACCACGATGGCCTTCCAGCCGGCCCGCTGTCCGGAGCCCCGGCGCGGCAGCCCCGGCCACTTGTAGCCGGCGTGCCGGGCGGCCATCGCGCCCCAGCCGACCGACGCCGCGGTGAACAGCAGTCCGAGCATCCCGACCATGGTGGCGCGCGCCCCGGCCGAACCGAAGGCGAGCGGGAAGGCGAACATCAGCGAGCCGAGGGTGCCCAGCAGGGCGATCGGCAGGGTCTGCCACCAGCGCAGCCGGCGCAGCGGTCGGATCTCGCGTTCGTGCACCGCGGCGTCGGGCGGGGTGCGGGTGTCCAACGCGGGCACCGCGACCGCGTACGAGGTCGGCGCCTCCAGGCCGGTCAGCACCGGGAGGTCCCCCATCGTGGACTCGTCGAACTCCTCGGCCGGTGCGGTGACACTCCCGCCCTGACCGGATTCGGGGCCGGTACCCGTCGACACACGGCCTCCCCTGACAGTTCGACACGAGCGCACTCGCGGCCGGGCACGGTCGGCCCGCGCGGGCCGACCCCTATGGCATCGATGATGGCATGTCCAGAGGGGCCGTTCGGGACCGGACCGGGGTCCTCGGGTGATCCGTGGCCATCACGTGATCGGGCCGTGACCCCCGGTTCGTCCTGCACGGCCACCTGCGCGCGCAAGTGCACCCCCGGATTGGCCGGAACCCGCCCCCAGGACCTATGCGGCCGGAACGCCCTGACGCCCGATCAGCTCGAAGGACCGTTCCAGCAGCTCGACCGGGTCGGTGCCGGCCGGACGGGAGAGCCAGTGGATCCGGTCGTCGCGACGGAACCAGGACTCCTGACGGCGGGCGAAGCGCTTGGTGGCCCGTACGGTTTCGGCCCGCGCCTCGTCCTCGGTGCACTCGCCGGCGAAGTGATCGAGCACCTGCTGGTAGCCGAGCGCCCGGGAGGCGGTCTTCCCCTCGCGCAGTCCGACCTTCTCCAGTTCCCGCACCTCGTCCAGCAGTCCGGCCTCCCACATCCGGTCGACCCGCAGCGCGATCCGCTCGTCCAGCTCGGGGCGCGGCACGGCGACGCCGATCTGCACCGCCTCGTACACGGCGGTGTTGCTGGGCAGGTTGGCGGTGAACGGCTGCCCGGTGATCTCGATGACCTCCAGCGCCCGGACGATCCGCCGCCCGTTGCTGGTCAGGATCGCCTCGGCGGCCGCCGGGTCCAGCTCGGCCAGCCGCCGGTGCAGCGCGTACGGACCGGCCTGCTCCAGCTCGGCCTCCAGCCGGGCGCGCACCGCCGGATCGGTGCCGGGGAACTCCATCTCGTCGATCGCCGCCCGGACGTACAGCCCGGAGCCGCCGACCAGGACGGGCGTGCGCCCGGCCGCGAGCAGCCGGTCGATCTCGGCCCGGGCCAGCCGCTGGTACTCGGCGACGCTGGCGGCCTCGGTGACCTCCCAGACGTCCATGAGGTGGTGCGGCACTCCCGCGCGCTCGTCCATGGTGAGCTTCGCGGTGCCGATGTCCATGCCCCGGTACAGCTGCATCGAGTCGGTGTTGATCACCTCGCCACCGAGGGTGCGTGCGATGGCGACGGCCAGGTCGGACTTGCCGGCGGCGGTCGCGCCGACGATGCAGATCACACGGGGAGGGGCGACGCGCGGGGTACGGGAGCTGCTCACCGCTCCAGTCTCCCACTGCCCCGCTCCCGGGAAGGGCGCCGGGACACCGGGGGCCGGGCTGCCGCCCACCCCCGACCGCGCGAGGATATGAGTGTTTCGAGGACTGCTTCGAGGACCGCTTCCGCGCCTGTTTCCGGCCGTTTCCGCAGCTGGTCCTGGTTTTGCGAACGCTTTACCGGCCGCAGGCGTTGTGCAAGGTGACAGGGAGAGAAGGAGATCGCCATGGGCCTGATGGACAACCTCAAGGGCAAGGCCGAGGAGCTCAAGGAGAAGGCCAGCGAGCTCGCGGGCAAGCACAGCGACCAGATCGAGAGCATGGTGGACAAGGCCGGCGGCGCGATCGACAAGGCCACCAAGGGCAAGTACAGCGAGAAGATCGAGCACGGCGCCGGCAAGGCCAAGGACGCGGTGGAAGAGTTCGCCCACAAGCCGAAGCCGGGCGAGGAGGGCCGGGCCCCCCGGTCCTGACGGGTCAGCTCCAGGACGCCACGAAGTACCCGACCCCGTACGGCGCGTCCTGGTAGCCCAGCCGCGCGGTGAGGCCGGCGCCCTCGGCGGCGCCGGCCAGCACCTGCCAGGGCGCCCGGCCCTCGGCCTTGAGCTCGGCGGCGAGCCGGGAGTCCAGAGCGGCGAGGGCGGCCAGGTCGGCCGAGGCCAGTGCGGCGGCCAGCGCGGCGTCGAAGCCCTCGGCGCGCTCGTCCAGGTAGCCGGGCGCCTTCACCGAGCGGCAGGCGCTGCCGTCGCCCAGCACCAGCAGGGCGACCCGGTCGGCGAGGCCCGCCAGGCCCTGGCCCAGCCCGAGCATCCGGTCGGCGGGGGCGTCGGCGGGCACCGCGCAGGCGTGCGTCGGCAAGGTGACCCCGGCGCGCTCCAGCAGCCAGGCGCCGACGGTCAGCGAGGGCGCCAGCTCCGGCCCCTCGACCCGCTCGCCGGGCAGCTTGGCGACCAGCGGCACCCCGTACCGGTGGAAGGACCCGGCCCCGCCCTCGGTCCACACCTCGGCCTCCGGCCCGGCGCCGACCACCACGACCAGCTCCGGCTCGGCCGCGACCAGCGCCGCCAGGGCCTCGTCGCAGGCCGCACGCAGTTCGTCCAGCTCGGGCGCGGCCCCGGCGGCGACCTCGGGGACGAGCAGCGGCGGACAGGGGCACACGGCGGCGGCTACCAGCATGTGGATCACTCTAGCCGGGAAGCCGAACGGCCCGGCAGGAGTCGAAGCTCCCACCGGGCCGCCGGACGAAGCCGTACGGAGCGGGGCGTCAGTCGCCGCAGCAGGCGCCGCCCGCCGGGGCGGCCAGCGGCAGCTCGGCCGGGGCACCGATCTTCGGCAGGCCCAGCAGCACGCCGGCCGGCTTGGCGGCGGGCTTGGCCTGGCGCTTCTCCCAGGCGTCGCCGGCCCGGGTGCGACGCACCGCCGGCGCCGGGCCCTCGGCCAGCAGGTGGTGCGGGGCGGCGTAGGTGATCTCGACGGTCACGATGTCGCCCGGGCGCACCGGCTCGTCCGGCTTGGTGAAGTGAACGAGGCGGTTGTCGGGGGCCCGGCCGGAGAGGCGCTGGGTCTGGTCGTCCTTCTTGCCCTCGCCCTCGGCGACCAGGATCTCCAGGGTGCGGCCGACCTGCTTCTTGTTCTCGTCCCAGGAGATCTCCTCCTGGAGGGCGATCAGCCGGTCGTAGCGGGCCTGGACGACCTCCTTCGGGATCTGGTCCTCCATCTCGGCCGCCGGGGTGCCGGGGCGCTTGGAGTACTGGAAGGTGAAGGCGTTGGTGAAGCGGGCTTCGCGGACGACGTGCATCGTCTCCTCGAAGTCCTCCTCGGTCTCGCCGGGGAAGCCCACGATGATGTCGGTGGAGATCGCCGCGTCCGGCATCGCCTCGCGGACCTTGCGGATGATCCCGAGGAAACGGTCCTGCCGGTAGGAGCGGCGCATCGCCTTGAGCACGCGGTCCGAGCCGGACTGCAGCGGCATGTGCAGCTGGTGCATCACGCTCGGGGTCTCGGCCATCGCGGCGATCACGTCGTCGGTGAAGTCGCGCGGGTGCGGCGAGGTGAAGCGGATCCGCTCCAGGCCCTCGATCTGACCGGCGGCGCGCAGCAGCTTGGAGAAGGCCTCGCGGTCGCCCAGGTCGGAGCCGTAGGCGTTGACGTTCTGGCCGAGCAGGGTCACCTCGATGACGCCCTCGTCCACCAGCGCCTCGATCTCGGCGAGGACGTCGCCGGGGCGACGGTCCTCCTCCTTGCCGCGCAGCGCGGGGACGATGCAGAAGGTGCAGGTGTTGTTGCAGCCGACCGAGATGGCGACCCAGGCGGCGTACGCGGACTCGCGGCGGGTGGGCAGCGTGGAGGGGAAGGTCTCCAGCGACTCCAGGATCTCGACCTGGGCCTTGCGCTCGACCGCGGCCCGCTCCAGCAGCGCCGGCAGGTGCCCGATGTTGTGGGTGCCGAACACCACGTCGACCCAGGGGGCGCGCTTGACGATGGTCTCGCGGTCCTTCTGGGCCAGGCAGCCGCCGACGGCGATCTGCATGCCCTGGTGGCGGCTCTTGACCGGCGCGAGCTGGCCGAGGTTGCCGTACAGCTTGTTGTCGGCGTTCTCCCGCACCGCGCAGGTGTTGAACACGACCAGGTCCGGGTCGCCCTCCTGCCCGGCCTTGACGTAGCCCGCGTCCTCCAGCAGGCCGGACAGCCGCTCGGAGTCGTGGACGTTCATCTGACAGCCGTGCGTGACGACCTTGTAGCTCTTCAATCCGCTCTCACCGCTCACCAGACCAGGGTACGGGCAGCCGCGAGCCGGTTTTCCCGGCTGTCTTCGCGCACTCGTCCCCGAGCCGAAACGGCGCGGGTGCCGTTACCCCTCCCGTTCGGCCGGAGCGCCTGGCAGTATCCCTGCATGGCCCCCACCAATCCATCACGTCTCGGCGCAGCCGTCCGCCGCGCGGCCCGCAGCCCGCTGTGGCGGACGGTGCTGGTGCTGGTGCTGCTGGTCGCCGGACTGGGCGGCTGGTGGCTGTCGGCGGGCCGCTCGCCGGGGTACCCGCGCGGGGAGACCCGCTTCGCGACCGGTGTGCAGCGCGGCGTCTACGACCGGTACGGGCAGCTGCTGCAGACCCACGTCTCCCGGACCATGCCGGGGGTGCGGCTGGCTCTGGACAACACCGAGGGCTCGATAGACAACCTCACCCGGGTGATCAACGGCCAGGACACCTTCGCGATCGCCACCGCCGACGCCGTGGCCGACTACCAGGGGCCCGGCAAGGACAAGCTGCGGGCGATCGCCCGGCTGTACGACGACTACCTGCAGCTGATCGTCCCGGCTTCCTCCACCGTGCGCCGCACCGCCGACCTCAAGGGCCTGCGGGTGGGCGTGGGCCTGCCGCAGTCCGGGGTGAACCCGGTGACCAAGCGGTTGCTGGCCGCGGCCGGCCTGGACCCGGACCACGACATCACCCCGGTGATGGCCGGCGTCGGCGACGCCGCCGACCAGCTGCGCGAGGGCAAGCTGGACGCCTTCTTCTGGTCCGGCGGCCTGCCGACCAACGCACTCACCGACCTCTCCGACCACGTCCGGATCCGGATCGTCCCGCTGAGCGACCTGTCCGAGGCGCTGCACAAGGCCGAGGGCGGCGGCACCGACGCCTACCGGGCGGCCACCATGCCCAAGGGCACCTACCCGAACGCCGAGCCCAAGGACGCCGTCGCGACCGTGGCCGTGCCCAACCTGCTGATCACCCGGGACGACGCCGACCCGGAACTGGTGGAGGGCATGACCCGGGCGGTGATCGACAGCCGCGACCAGATCGGCGCCCAGGTGCACGCCGCCCAGCTGGTCGACCTGCGCACCGCCGTCTACACCGACCCGCTCCCGCTGCACGAGGGCGCGGCGCGCTACTACCGCTCGGTGAAGCCCTGAGAGGCCCTAGGGTTTCCGAGGACGCGGCACCGCCAGCGTCACCGCCAGCCCGGTCGGCTTGACCGGGGCGAAGCCGAGCGAGCCGCCGCCGGCCGCCAGCAGGGTGCGGGCGATGGACAGGCCCAGCCCGGAGCCGTCCACGTTCTGGTGCCGCGGGCTGCGCCAGAACCGGTCACCGGCCCGGGACAGCTCGTCCTCGGTGAGCCCCGGCCCGGCGTCGGTGACGGTCACCGCGACTTCGTCCCGGCGCACCGCGACCCGCAACCGCACCTGGCTGCCGGACGGACTGAACTTCAGCGCGTTGTCCAGCACCGCGTCCAGCGCGGAGCCGAAGCCGATCGGGTCCGCCATGCCGATCGCCAGCGCCGGACCGTCCCAGCGCAGCTCGATCCCGCGCTGCTCGGCCACCGGCTGCCAGCCGTCCACCCGGGCCAGGGTCAGCTGGGTGAGGTCGGTCTGCTCCGGTTCGGGGCGGGCGTGCTCGGCGGTCGCCAGCCCCAACAGGTCGTCCAGCACCCGGGCCAGCCGGGTGCCCTCCTCCCGGACGCCGCTGAGCTCCTCCTCGTGGCCCTCGGGCAGTTCCAGGCCGAGCACCTCGACCCGCAGCAGCAGCGCCGACAGCGGGTTGCGCAGCTGGTGCGAGGCGTCCGCGACGAAGGCCTTCTGCTGGTCCATGGCGTGCACCACGTGGTCCGCCATCTCGTTGAACGAGCGCGCCAGCCGCTGGAGTTCGGGCGGTCCTCCGCCGGGCGCGACCCGGGCGGCCATCCGGCCGGTGGCGATGTCGTGGGTGGCCCGGTCCAGGGTGCGCACCGGACGCAGCACCCACTCGGTCAGCCGGACGGCCAGCAGCACGGCGACGATCATCGCGACCGCCTCGCCGCCGGCCACCACCAGCCACTTGTGCAGCACCCGGGTGCGCAGCGCCGCGGTCGGGGACTCGCTCAGCACCACCGCGACCACGTCGCCGTCGCGCACCACCGGGGTGGCCACGGTGATCGTGCGGTCCTCGGTCCACGGCCACACCTGCGGCGGGTTGTGGCTGCGCCGCCCGTCCAAGGCCTCCTGGAAGGCCTGGGCGCCCCAGCCGACGGCGGGCACCCGCCAGTCCTTGGGGGCGACCGATATCGGCATGCCGTCGCGCTGGAAGATGCCCAGCCGAACGCCGTACAGGTCGAAGTAGCGCCGGACCTCGGCGTCGATCGCGTGCCGGCGGCTGAGGTCGCCGGGGGCGGGCTCCGGGTCGCCCTTGAGGGCGGAGTCCAGCGAGGCGGCGCCGGAGGTGGGCAGGTCCTGGGCGAAACGGGCGGCGTCGTCCAGCCGGTCGACGACCACCTTGCTCTGCTCGGCCGCCGCGAACGCCGCCGCGAGCGGCAGCCCCAGGGCGGCCAGGACGCAGAGCATGAGGGCGATCAGGATGCCGAGCAGGCGGGTGCGCACGTGCGGTCAGTGCTCCGCGGGGGCGGGCGGGGCCGGGTCGGCCGCGGTGGACGTCGGGGAGTCGGGGATCAGCCGGTAGCCGACCCCACGGACGGCCTCGACCAGGCCGGGCAGCGCGAGCTTGTTGCGCAGCGAGCCGATGTGCACCTCCAGGGTGCGCCCGTTGCCCTCCCAGCCGCTGCGCCAGACCTCGCTGAAGATCTGCTCGCGCCGGTAGACCACGCCGGGGCTCTGGGCGAGCAGGGCCAGCAGGTCGAACTCCTTGCGGGTGAGCGGCACGTCGCGGCCGTCGACGCTGACCCGGCGGCGCTCCCGGTCGATCCGGATGCCGCGGGACTCCAGCGGGCCGCGCTGCTGCGGTACGGCATCGGGCGCGGGCACCGACACCGCGGAGGGCAGCGCGCCGCGGCGGGCCACGGCGTGGATGCGGGCGAGCAGCTCGCCCATGTCGTACGGCTTGGTGACGTAGTCGTCGGCGCCCAGGTTGAGACCGTGGATCCGGGAGCGGATGTCGGCGCGGGCGGTCACCATGATCACCGGCACGCCGCTGCCGGCCCTGATCCGGCTGCACACCTCGAAGCCGTCGCGATCGGGCAGCCCGAGGTCGAGCAGCACCACCCGGTACGGCTCGTTGCCGTCCGGCACCAGGGCGTCCAGTGCCTCGTGCCCGCTGCGGGCGTGCCGCACCTGGAAGCCGTGCCGGCCCAGCACCGCGACCAGCGCCGCGGCCACGCGTTCGTCGTCCTCGACGAGCAGCAGTCGCATCCTGTTCTCCTCCTCTCCCCACGTGGTCTCCGGACCCGATCGGTCGGGGCCCGGCTCCTGCGCAGTATGGGCCAGCGGGCGGCCCGGCGCCAGGTTCGACCGCGCACCGGGCTCGTGGGGGACGGGGAGCACCGGCGCGGATTCCCGCTGTGACATGCCCCGTAGACGGCTTCGCGAACAGTACGTACGCTCCGTGTGTCCTTTTCGTGATCCTCAAGTTCCGCTCAGATCGGCTGACGGGGCACCGTCAGCGCTCCTAAGGTCGCCCCACCGGGGGCTGCGGCTCCGCCGGTCGCGGCTCCCGGATTCGTACCACCATTGCCACCCAAGGGAGTTGAGACTTCTCGGGTAGGCACGAACCGACACAGAGGGAGCAGGCGCGATGACCGAGAGCCCGGTCGAGGACTCCACCCCCGCAGCCGCCCCGCTGGTCGTGCTGAACAAGGTCGACAAGCACTACGGCGCGCTGCACGTGCTGCAGGGCATCGACCTCGAGATCCACCAGGGTGAGGTCGTCGTCCTGATCGGCCCGTCCGGTTCGGGCAAGTCCACGCTCTGCCGGACGATCAACCGGCTGGAGACCATCGACTCCGGCACCATCACCATCGACGGCCGCCCGCTGCCCGCCGAGGGCAAGGAACTGGCCCGGCTGCGTGCCGAGGTCGGCATGGTGTTCCAGAGCTTCAACCTGTTCGCGCACAAGACCGTGCTGGAGAACGTGGTCATCGGCCAGGTCAAGGTGCGCAAGGTGATCCGGTCGCACGCCGAGAAGACCGCCCGCGAACTGCTGGAGCGGGTCGGCCTCGCGGCGCATGCCGCCAAGTACCCGGCCCAACTGTCCGGCGGGCAGCAGCAGCGCGTGGCGATCGCCCGGGCGCTGGCGATGAAGCCCAAGGTGATGCTCTTCGACGAGCCGACCTCGGCGCTCGACCCGGAGATGGTCAACGAGGTGCTGGAGGTCATGCGCCAGTTGGCCGCCGACGGCATGACGATGGTCGTGGTCACCCACGAGATGGGCTTCGCCCGCTCCGCCGCCAACCGCGTGCTGTTCATGGCCGACGGCAGGATCGTCGAGCAGAACACCCCGGACGCCTTCTTCACCGCGCCGCGCTCCGACCGCGCCAAGGACTTCCTCTCGAAGATCCTGCACCACTGACGCTTCGAGATCACGCAAGGCCGTCCCGGCAACGTTGCCGGTCAGCCCTGCCCGTGCACAACTTCCAGACGCCAGAGCCCGGTTGACGCCGCGGCCCAGCCCCAGGAGAACAACCCTCATGAGGACTTCTCGCACCCTCGCCGTGGCGCTCTGTGCCGTCGCGCTCACCGCCACCGCCGCCTGCGGCAAGGACGGCACCCCCGGCGCCGACGCCGCGAGCGCCAGCAACGCCCCGGCTCTGCCGACCTACACGGTCAAGACCGACGTCAAGATCGACTCCTCGATCCTGGCCGAGGCCAAGAAGCGCGGCCAGCTGATCATCGGCGCCAAGGCCGACCAGCCGTTCCTCGGCTTCGAGGACGTGGCCAGCGGCGACCGCAGCGGTTTCGACATCGAGATCGCCAAGATGATCGCCGCCGACCTCGGCTTCACCCCGCAGCAGATCAAGTGGCAGACCCTGGTCTCCTCGCAGCGCGAGCCGGCCATCGCCAAGGGCCAGATCGACTTCTACGTCGGCACCTACAGCATCAACGACGAGCGCAAGAAGACGGTCTCCTTCGCCGGTCCGTACTACATCGCCGGCCAGGACCTGCTGGTGAAGAGCGACAACACCTCGATCACCGGCCCGGAGAGCGTCAGCGGCAAGAACGTCTGCACCGCCACCGGCTCGACCTCGATCCAGAACATCAAGCAGTACAACCCGAAGATCACCCAGTTCGACACCTACTCGGCCTGCGTGGACAAGCTGCTGGCCAACGAGGTCGACGCGGTCACCACGGACGACGCGATCCTCAAGGGCTACGCCTCCAAGTTCAAGGGCCAGCTCAAGGTGGTCGGCAAGCCGTTCACCAAGGAGAACTACGGCGTCGGCCTCAACAAGGACGACAAGGCGCTGCGGGACGCGATCAGCGACGCCCTCAAGGCCCACGAGGACAACGGCGACTGGAAGAAGGCCTACGACGCGACCCTGGGCCTGTCCGGCTCCGCCGCGCCGTCCGTCCCGACCCTCGACCGCTACTGATCCACACCCGAACGTTCCTGACCACTCCTGAGAGGAGGGCCGCCGGATGGGGTTCCTGTTCGAGGACGACAACTTCGCGTTGTTCCGCGACGGCTTCCTGCAGACGATCGAGCTGAGCGCGCTCAGCGCCCTGCTCGCCCTGCTGCTGGGCACCCTGCTGGCGGCCTTCCGGGTCTCCCCGGTGCCGGTCCTGCGCGGCTTCGGCACCGCGTGGGTGACGCTGTTCCGCAACACCCCGCTGACCCTGCTGTTCTTCGCCGTCACCTTCGGCCTGCCCCGGCTCGGCGTGCACTTCAGCCACCTGGCCTTCGCGGTGCTGGCGCTCGGCGGCTACACCGCCTCGTTCGTCTGCGAGGTGATCCGCTCCGGTGTCAACACCGTCCCGCTCGGCCAGGCCGAGGCGGCCCGCAGCCTGGGCATGACCTTCGGCCAGACCCTCACCCTGGTCATCCTGCCGCAGGCCGCCCGGACCGTGCTGGCCCCGCTCAGCAGCGTGTTCATCGCCCTGCCGAGGAACTCGGCGATCGCCGGCGCATTCAGCGTCAGCGAGCTGTACAGCGCCCAGCAGACCTTCTCCGAGAAGGGCTACTCGATCTTCTCGATCTTCTTCTGGATCGCGTGCGCCTACCTGCTGATCAGCGCGACGGTCGCCACGTTGTTCCGCTTCCTGGAATCCCGACTGGCGGTGGTCCGATGAACCTCCTCAATCGCCCGGCGACGGCCAGCGTCCTCTACGACGCCCCCGGCCCCAAGGCCCGCGCCCGCTACCGCCTGTTCGGCGTCCTGTCGGTGCTCGGCATCGCCGGACTGCTCTGGTTCGTCTTCGCCGCGCTCGACGACAAGGGCCAGTTCAACCCGGACCTCTGGGACGCGTTCCAGTACAACTACGTCCAGCAGCAGATCCTGGACGGCCTGCTGGCCACCCTGAAGGCCTTCGGGCTGGCCGCGGTCTTCTCGCTCACCCTGGGCGCGCTGCTGGCCGCCGGCCGGCTCTCCGACCACAAGCCGGTCCGCTGGGCCTGCACCGCCTTCGTCCAGTTCTTCCGGGCGATGCCGCTGCTGATCCTGATCGTCGCGCTCTACTACGCGTTCTTCGCCAAGGACCCGATGTGGGCCCTGGTGCTCGGCCTCACCCTCTACAACGGCTCGGTCCAGGCCGAGATCATCCGCAGCGGCGTCAACGCCGTCCCGCGGGGCCAGGGCGAGGCGGCGTACGCCCTCGGGATGCGCAAGACGCAGGTGATGGCGTCCATCCTGGTGCCGCAGGCCGTCCGGTCGATGCTGCCGTCGATGATCGGCCAGCTGGTCGTCACCCTCAAGGACACCTCGCTCGGTCTGATCATCACCTACCAGGAGCTGCTGTTCGTCGGCAAGAAGATCGCCAGCCAGCCGCTGAACGCCGCGGGCTTCCCCTACATCCCCGTGGTGCTGGTGATCGGGCCGATCTACATCGCCCTGTGCCTGCTGCTGACCGCGCTCGCGCAGTGGATCGAAGCACGCGGCCGTAGCGGCGCGAACCGGCGCACTTCATCTGCTGCTTGACGGACACGCAGGTGAACTGTTGCATTGCTGTTCGTGACACCTCCCGGGAGCATCCACGCGGCATATGCGGCAGCGGTAACTGACGCCGGCCCATGGGCCGGTTCGTGCCCGGAGGTCCCCTCATGGACCCGGTGATCGTGGTCGGGGCCGGACCGGTCGGTCTGGCCCTGGCCCTCGCGCTGGCCCGGCACGAGGTGCCGACGGTCGTCCTGGACGAGGGCTCCGGGCTCTGCCCCGAGGGCCCTCGCAGCGTCGTCCTCGGGGCCGACACCACCGCCTTCCTGACCCGGATCGGCTACTCGCGGGCCGTCTCCGACTCGGCCCTGTGGGACTCCTTCGCCGTCTGGCGACGCCGCCAGGAGGTGCTGCGGATCGACCTCACCGACTCCCCCACCTTCCACCTGCCCCAGCACCGCCTCCAGCGCGGCCTGCGCGACGCCCTCACCGGCACCCCGCTGGTCAAGCTGGTCCCGCTGAGCCGGGTCGTCGAGCTCGAACAGGACCGCGACGGCGTCAGCGTCCGCACCCACGGCACCCAGGACGGCTCCAGCACCTGGTGGCGCGGCAGCCACCTGGTCGGCTGCGACGGCGCCCGCTCCGCCGTCCGCAAGCTGCTGAAGATCCGCTTCCCCGGCCGCCCGGCGGTCGACCGCAACGCCATCGCCACCGTCCGGGTCGACCTGCCCTTCGACGGGGCCCGGCTGCACCGCGAACCCCCGTGGCGCGGCGACCGCGAGGCCTCCGCCCGTCCGCTGCCGGACGGCGTCTGGCGGCTCGACTGGCGACTGCCCCCAGGCCGACCCGCCCCCACCGAACAGGTCGACCCGCACGCCACCTGGCCCGGCATCGTCACCGGCGACACCCTGCTCACCCGGGTCACCTCCACCCTCACCGGCTGGTGCGGCGAACTGCCCCGCTTCGAACTGCTCGCCGCCGCCGACCACACCGCCCAGCAGCGCCTCGCCGCCCGCTTCCGCAGCGGCCGTTGCTTCCTGGCCGGCGACGCCGCCCACCTGCACGGCGCGCTCGGCATGCAGAACCTGGCCGACGGGCTGCGCGACGCCGACAACCTCGCCTGGCGGCTCGCCCTCGCCTGGCACCTCCACTCCGGCGGCCCCCAGCCCGGCGGCTCCCTGCTGGACGGCTACGAGGCCGAGCGGCGCGGCGCGGTCGGCGCCCGGCTGCGCGCCGTCGACCAGTCCATGCCGCTGCTGCGCCCGCTGCGCGGCTGGCAGCAGACCCGGCGCTCGCTGCTGGTCGGCGGCTTCCGCAAGCACGCCCCGCTGCTCGCCGACGGCCAGCTGGGCACCGGCCGCTTCGGCGGCGCTCCCGCCTACCCGGCGGCGCCCTCCGGCGTCCCCGGCCGGGTGCCGGTGCAGCGCGGCGCGCGCGGCACCACCTCGCTCAGCGAACTGCTGCCCGCCACCGCCCCCGGGGTGCTCGTCCCCGACCTGCCGGTGCTCGCCGCCGACGGCACCCCGGACCACCTGCACGCCCGGCTCGGCGCCACCTTCCTGCTGCTGCTGGTCGCCCCCGGCACCGCCGTCTGGTCGTCCGAACACTGGCTCGGCGCCGGGCTGATGCCCCGGCTCGCCGAGGTCTCCGCCGCGCTGCCCGTGCCGGCCGAGGTGCTGGTCACCGAGGAGTACCCGGGCGCCGGGCCGCACACGGTGCTGCTGATCCGGCCGGACGGGCACCTGGTCGGCGTCACCCAGGGCGCGGCCACCGAGGACCTGCTGGTGCTCGCCGACCGGGCCCGCGGCGGCCCGGCACCGATCGCCGGCACGCCCGAGCCCCCGCCCGAGCCCGCTCCGGAGCCCCAGCAGGTGGACTCGGCGACGAGCTAGGGGCCTGCCTCTTGGCTCTCGGCGGCCCCGGTCGGGTTTTGGCGGCCCCGGCGGGGCCCGGGGTACAGGCCCTGATATGTAGGGCGTTTTGTCAAGTGGTGCATGGTTGGTCGCACCCTCGGTGGGGGCGAGGGTGCGACGGTGGAGCGATGGCGGTTGGTG
>NZ_JBEXKB010000026.1:0-114640 GCF_040609455.1 Kitasatospora sp. NPDC004669 | reverse complement strand
GGCGGCGATCGGCGCGGCGGCGGCAGCGACGAGGCGGGTGGCGTAGGGGATGCCGAGGACGGTTGCGGCGGCGGCGACGGGCAGGCGCCCGCCGGCGGGCCAGGCGAGGGCGATGAGCATGATGCCGAGAACGGCGGGCAGCAGGATGGCGACGTCGGCGGCGCGTTCGACGAGGAGGCCCAGGCGCGGGCGCAGGGCGGCGACGATGCCGATCGCGGTGGCGGCCGTGGTGACCACGAGCGCGACGGCCAGGGCGGTGGCGATCAGCGGCGCGCCGCCGTACAGGAGCCGGCTGAGGACGTCGCGGCCGAGCTGGTCGCTGCCGAGCACGGCCGCCTGGTCGGGAGCGCCGTACGGGGCGGTGACCGGCTGGTCGATCGGGTGGGGAGCGACCAACGGGCCCGTGAGCGCGAGCAGGACGAGTACGAGTGCGGGCAGGACACGCACCAGGGCGCGGCGGCGCCGTGGGGACGAGAGGGCGTCGGTGGCGGTCATGGGCGTTCTCCCAGGACGCGTTCGCGGATCAGGTCGGCGCACAGGAGCAGGGTGCTGATGGCGGCTCCGGTGGCGGCGACGACTCCGGCGACGAGCGGGGTGTCGCGGTCGGCGATGGCTCCGGCGAGGACGTTGCCGATGCCGGGGTAGTTGAAGAGGGTCTCGACGACGACGGCGCCGCCGAGGAGCATGCCCGCGCTGGTGGCGGTGGCGATGGCGACGGCCGGGAGCGCGCCGGGGAGCATGTGGTGGGTCAGGATCCGGTACCGGGGCAGGCCGTCCAGGACGGCGGCCCGCACGTGGGGGAGGGCGGCCTGGTCGGCGAGGGCCGCGCGCGCGATGCGGGTGTTCCAGCCGATCTGGGGCAGGGCGAGGGCGAGGGCGGGCAGCGCGAGCATGTCCCAGGAGGCGGGTGCGCCGTCGGCGCCGGTCAGGGTGACCGCGGGCAGCCAGCCGGTCCACAGCGAGAAGACCAGCAACAGGCCGATGGAGAGCACGAATTCGGGCAGCGCGAAAGCGGCGGTGGCGAGCACCGCGATGGTCCGGTCGAGCCGGCCGCCGGGGCGCAGCGCGGCCCAGCCGCCGAGGGCGAGGGCGCCGAGGAGGCTGGCGGCGAGGGCGAGTCCGCCGAGCAGCAAGGTGTTGGGCAGGGGGCCGGCGAGGACGGAGGTGACGGGCTGTCCGTGGGCGGTGGTGCCGAGGTCGCCGGTGGGCAGGCCGGTCATCCAGTCCCAGAACCGCTCGGCGAGCGGCCGGTCGAGGCCGAGGGCGGCGCGGCGGGCGGCCGTGTCGGTGGTGGTCTCGCCGCGTTCGGAGGTGGCGTTGGCGGCGTCGCCGGGCAGCAGGGCGACGGCGGCGAAGGCGGCGGCGAGCAGGGTGACGAGCAGGCCCAGCCGCCGGACGGCGAGCACGCCGGCCCGGCCGAGTGCGGGGAGAAGCCGATGCAGACGGCCGGCCGGGGGAGCGGTGGCACCTCCGGCCGGCGTGGGGGTGGGTGTCACCGTGCCAGCCAGGCCTTTTCGAGCTGGACACGGCCGTAGCCGGGGAGCTTGGGTAGCCCGCGCACGGCGGAGCCGGCGAGGTCGATGCCGTCGGCCATGCCCCAGAGCAGGTAGCCGGACTTGGCGTACTCGATCTCCTGGAGCTGGTGCAGCAGCTTGGCGCGCTCGGTGGTGTCGGAGGTGGCCATGGCCTTGCGGTAGGTCTCGTCGAAGGCGGGTTCGTTCCACCCGGTCTCGTTCATACCGGAGTCGGAGACCATGGTCTTGGAGGAGAGGAAGACGACCGAGTCGTTGGTGCCCCAGTAGCTGGTGTAGAGCGGGGCCTTGAGCCAGGTGGCGTCCCAGAACACCTTGGATTCCTGCTTGACCACGTTGATCTTCACGCCGGCCTCGCGGGCTTGGGTGGCGAAGAGCGTCGCGGACTCGGCGAGTCCGGCGATGTCCTCGGTGGTGATCAGGTCGTAGGTCTTGCCGGTGTCGAACCCGGCGTCGGCGAGCAGTTGCCTGGCCTTGTCGAGGTCGCGCTTACGCTGCGGGATGTCCCTGGCGAAGGCGGGGTCGCCGGTGCCGAGGATGTCGTTGGCGACGCTGCCGTAGCCGGAGAGGACCTGCTTGACCATGGCGTCGCGGTCGACGGCGAGCTTGAGCGCCTCGCGCACCCGGGCGTCGGCGAACGGGCCGTCGGCGGTGCGCATGACGATGGGCATCGCCATGTCGTTGGGGCGGCGCAGGATCTGGACGTCCTTGCGGGCCTCGGCGGTGCGGGCGGCGACGGCGCCGACGTTGGAGGCGAGGTCGATCTGCCCGGCGAGCAGGGCGTTGGCCATCGCCTGGGGGCTCTCGAAGATGCGCACCTCGATGGCGTCCAGCGGCGGCTTGCCGCCGTACCAGTCGTCGTTGCGCACCAGGCGGGCGTTGCCGTCGCGGTACCAGTCGAGCTTGAAGGGGCCGGTGCCGGGGGCACCGGCGATCGCGTCGTCCTTGGTGTCCTTCTTGAGGACGAAGGTGGTGAGGCGTGTGAGCAGCGGCAGTTCGGCGTTGGGGTAGTCGGAGACGAGGACGACGGTCTTCGCGTCCTCGGCCTTGATGCCCTCGGGCTGGATGCCGGGCAGGCGGCTCTTGCCGGCCGGGGTGTTGCGCAGGCGCTTCAGTGACCAGACCACGTCGTCGGCGGTGACGGGGGTGTCGTCGTGGAACTTCGCGCCGTCGGCGAGGGTGAAGCGCCAGGTCTTCAGGTCGTCGGAGGGCTTCCAGGAAGCGGCCAGGCGAGGGGCGGTGTTGGTCTTGTCCCCGGGTATCGCGAGCGTGTCGTAGAGCAGGCTGATGATCAGGTAGTCGCTCTCGTTCGCCTGGGTGCCGTGCGGGTCACGGGTGATCGCGGAGGCCCTGCCGAGCGCGCCGACCTTCAACGTACCGCCGGTGCGGGGCTGTTCACCGGCCGCGCCGGTCGGCGCGGCGTTCCTGGGCTCGCCCGTGCCGCTGCTGCAGGCAGCGAGCGCGCCGGCCGCCCCGATGCCGGCACCGGCCCACAGCAGCTGTCGTCTGGTGACGCCCACGTTCGGTCCTCGATTCAGATTGAGCTCGATCTGCTTAGGGTTACCTATCCTAAGTTTGAGGGTCTTTGCAAGCCGTGCGGCAGGGCGCACTCGTCGGCCGACCGAGACCGGACGGTCGTCAATTCCGCTTCCGGCCAGGGTGGTTGTGGTCGTGCGCCGGGTGTGCGAACGAACGGGACTGCGACTACGTGCATGTAGACAATCGGCAAAGTAAGGCTTGCCTTACCTCGGAGTCGTTGTTACGTTCCTCGGTGTCCGGCAGCCCGAGCCGCGCCGGACCGACAACTTTCGCGTTTCCGTCTCCCCCTCAGCCGGTGCGGCGATGCCGCATGCCCGCGCTCCCCCTGCCCGACACGGAAGGTCCCACCGTGCCCACCTGCCCTGCTCCGGTACGCCGCCTCGACGCCGACGCCGCTGCGGAACTCACCGCCACCGCAGCCAAGTTGCTGGCCTTCCACGGCTCCGCCACCAGCCCCGACCTGCTGGCCGACCTTCCCGTGATGTGTGCCCAGCTCAGCGAACGGCTTCGTCACCAACTGCGTCCGGTCGACACCGCCGACGGCCTGTTCGTGCTCCGCGGCCTCGACGTCGACGACGTGCGTCTGGGGCCGACCCCGGGACACTGGTCGACCGTCGGCGACGCGGGCGAGCTTTGGGACGTGGTGCTGCTGCTGGTCTCCGCGCTGATGGGCACCCCGATCGCCTGGGACGGACAGCAGGACGGCCGGTTCGTCCACAACATCGTCCCCTCGCCCGGCCACGAGAGCGAGCAGACCGGCGCCTCCAGCTCCGTCCTGCTCACCCCGCACACCGAGGACGCCTTCCACCCCGGCCGCGCCCACCTGCTCCTGCTGTGCTGCATGCGCAACCACGACCGCATCGCCACCACGGCGGCCAGCGTGCGCCTGACGGCCCTGTCCGAGGCGGACGCCGAGCGGCTCAAGCGGCCCGTCGCGCCGATCCTGCCCGACGACGCCTACGAGGAGGCCCAGCGGTTCGCCGGCCGGCCCGCGCCGGTGCCCACCCTGTTCGACTCGCCCGACGGCCTGACCATGCGCTACGACCCCGCCTACACGCCCCTGGACGAGGCCGACGAGCAGTGGCGCGAGGCGTACGGGCGCCTCGGCGAAGAACTGGCCCGCGTCTCGGTGGCCGTGGCCCTGGAGCCGGGCGACATCCTGGTCGTCGACAACGACCTCGTCGTCCACGGCCGCGTCCCGTTCCGGGCCCGTTACGACGGCGCCGACCGCTGGCTCAAGCGTGCCTCCGCCCGCGTCGAGGGACGCCCCACCCGGCCGAGCGCCGAACGGGACGAGCACGGCTACGGCCAGGCCGCCCTCACCGCCTGGCCCGCCTGAACCCGCACCAGCCGCACCTCACCTCCCCGAAGGGCACCCCACATGCACCGGGACGACACCACCCTGCGCGTGCTGTCCACCAGCGACCTCGCCGGCCTGGACATCACCCTCGCCGACGTCGTCGACACCGTCGAACAGGCGTACCGCACCCTGGCCGCCGGCCAGTCCGACAACCCGCGCAAACTCACCGTCAAGCCCGCCGACGGCCACTCCGTCTCCTACGCCATGCTCGGCCGCGACGGGGTCCGCAATGTCGTCGCGATCAAGACCTCCTACAAGCACGGCCTGCACGAAAGCCGCGACAACCAGCACTACTACACGATGCTGACCATCTACGACGACGTCACCGGCCTGCCCGTGGCGATGATGGACTGCTCCCGGATCGGCTCCCTGCGCACCCCGGCCGTCTCCGCCCTGCTGGCCCGCGAGTGCGCCACGCCCGACGCCCGCACCGCCCTGGTGATCGGCACCGGCACCCAGGGCCGCCTCGCGCTGCCGTTCCTGCTCACCACCCTGCCCCAGCTGGACCGCCTGCTGCTGTCCGGCACCCACCCCGACGGCATCGCCGCCGTCCGCACCGAACTCGCCCGCCACTTCCCCGACCGCGAGATCGAGCTCGTCGACGACCTCAAGAAGGCCGCCCGCGAAGCCGACGTGATCGTCGCCACCGCCGGCGGCCACACCCCCGCCGCCGTCGAAGCCGACTGGCTCAAGCCCGGCGCGGTCTCCATCTTGGTCGGCCACGGCCTCGCGCCCTCCACACTGCACCGCGCGGACCGGGTGATAGCCACCAGCGAGGCCCAGATGCGCGTCACCGGCACCGACATGGCCGACACCGACGGCAACCTTCCCGCGGTGGACCTGGAGCTGCCCGTGATCATCTCCGGCGTCTCCAAGGCCCGAACCGCCCCCGCGCAGCGGATCTTCGCCTACAACAGCGGACTCGTCGTCACTGACATCGCCCTGGGCCACCGCTTCGCCCAGCTCGCTGCCGACCAGAACCTCGGCACCGAGGTGGCCCTGTGGCGCTGACCCTGGCCGCCCACCCCGACCCGCTCGCCGAGCGCGTCCACGCCAGCGGCCTGCTGCCCGAACTCGCGCACGGCCTCGGTGGCCCCTTCCACTACCTGTTGCCCGAGCGCTTCGACGCCAACCTCGTCGCCTTCCGCGGCGCCCTCGCCGACGCCGGCGTCGAAGGCCGCGTCTACTACGCCAAGAAGGCCAACAAAGCTGCCGTGTTCATCGACCGCTGCGCGGCTGGGGGTGCCGGCGTCGACGTCGCCTCCCTCGGTGAACTGCGCGAGGCGCTCGGCCACGGCGTACGCGGTGAGGACCTGGTCGTCACCGGCCCGGCCAAGTCCGAGCAACTGCTGCGCGTCGCTTTCCAGCAAGGCGCGCTGATTGCCGTCGACGAACTCGACGAACTCGACCGCCTGCTCGCCATCGCCGGTCCCCGCCCGGTCCGCGTACTTCTGCGCCTGTACCCGCCGGCTCAGCCGCGCAGTCGCTTCGGCCTCGACGACGAGCAACTGCACGAGGCGCTGCGCCGCTGCGCCGCCGCAGGGGACCGGGTCCGGATGGAGGGCTTCAGCTTCCACCTGTCCGGCTACGAAGTGGGCCCGCGCGCCGACCTTGCCGGCGAGCTGGTCGAACTCTGCCTCAAGGCACGGGTGTTGGGCCTTCAGGCCGACCGGATCAGTATCGGCGGCGGCTTCCCCGTCGACTACGTTCCCGCCGACGCCTGGAACACCTTCCTGGCCGACCAGGGCCCCGCGCACTACCACGGCGAAAAGGCCTTCACAGCAAGCGACTTCTACCCCTACCACTCGCCGGTCGCCGGAGCCGACGCGCTGCGCGCCATCCTGGCCGCCAGCCCCGGCGGCCAAGGGGCGAACCTGGCGACGCGATTGCGCGAGGCCGGGGTGATGCTCCTGCTGGAGCCCGGCCGTGCGCTGCTGGACGGCGCCGGCTCCTCCGTCTTCCGCGTCCAGGGCGTCAAGGACCGCCCCGGCTACGGCATCGTCACCGTGGACGGCACCAGCCTCAGCCTGTCCGAGCAGTGGTTCAACAGCGAATACCTGCCCGAACCGGTGCTGCTGACCGAGCACGGTGGTGACGCCGGAGCGCCCTACCTGGCCTGCGTGGGCGGCGCCAGCTGCCTCGACTCCGACCTCCTGACGTGGCGCAAAGTCGCCTTCCCCACCCGGCTGCAGGTCGGCGACCTGCTCGTCTACCCCAACACCGCCGGCTACCAGATGGACTCCAACGAGTCGCCCTTCCACGAACTCCCGCTGCCGCCCAAGGTCGTCATCGACCGACTCGACGGCGCCGGCCGGCCCCGCTGGCGCCTCGACCGCTGACCCCCGCTCACCCCGTCCCCACGGAGCCCCACATCATGACCGATGTCCTGAACCGTCCCCCGGTGGTCACCCGAATATCCGACCTCATCGGCTGCACCCCGCTGTTCGAACTCGCCCGCGCCGACAACGGCGCCCGCCTGCTGCTCAAACTGGAGATGTTCAACCCCACCGGCAGCGCCAAGATCCGCATGGCCCGCCAGATGGTCCTCGACGCCGAGGGACGCGGCGAGCTGCGCGAGGGCGGCCACATCATCGAGTCCACCTCCGGTAACACCGGCCTCGGCCTCGCCGTCGTCGCAGCCGAAAGCGGCTACCGCTTCACCGCCGTCGTCGACCACCATGCCGCCGTGGACAAACTTCGCGGCATGAAGGCCATGGGCACCGAGCTCGTCTACGTGGACGAGGACGGCGGCGGCGAGGAACTGCACACCGCCGCCCGTGAGGAACTCGCCGAGGAGATGGCGCGCGGCAGGGACAACACCTTCTTCACCGAGCAGCACAACAACCCCAGCAACGCCGTGGGTTACTACGCGGTCGGCCGCGAGATCGCCCAGGCCCTCGACAACCGGGTCGACGTGCTGATCGGCGCCGTCGGCACCGGCGGTGGACTGTGCGGCACCGCCCGCGAGTTGAAGAAGACCGTGCCGGACCTGACCGTCGTCGGTGTCGAACCCAAGGGTTCGATCGCCTTCGGCCCGCCCGCCCACGACTACTACCAGTCCGGCACCGGCACCCCCGAGGGCGCCACCATCGGCCTGCTCGTCGACTACGACCTCATCGACGAAGGCGTCAAGGTCGGCGACATCGAGGCCTTCGCCACCGCCCGCGCCGTCGCCCGCCGTACCGGCCTGCTCATCGGCGGCTCCGCCGGCGGCGTCGTCCACGAGGCCCTGACCCGCCTCAACCAGCTCCCTCCCGACGCCGTCATGGTCGCCTTCATCAACGACGGCGGCGAGAAGTACATGGACACCGTCTTCAACGACGACTGGATGAACGCCCGCAACCTCCTCGACCCGGCAGCGGAGGCCGGGATCGACGAGACGCTCACCAAACTCCGCAGGAACTGAATACTCACCATGCAGCAACTAGCCGCCCTCGCCCGCGACAGCCGGGCCCTCGCCGCCCGCGCCGTCCCGCTCGCCCTCACCCAGCTCGCCCAGGTCGCCCTCACCACCACCGACACCATCATGATGGGCGCCCTCGGCACCGAGGCCCTGGCGGCCGGCGGCCTCGCCCTGGTCATCTTCAACCAGCTGCGCACCATGGGCGTCGGCCTCGTCACCTCCGTCGGCAACCAGGTCGCGGCCGCCGCCGCCCGCGCCGAGCGGGCCGAGGAGACGGACGGCACCGCGGAACGCACGGACGGTGCCGAGGTGCGCGGCCTGGTCCGGGCGGCGATGGCCGTCGCCACGCTCGCCGGGATCGCCGGCGCCGTCCTGATGGTCCTCATCGGCCAGGCCGCCACCTGGCTCGGCCAGGACGCGGCCGTGGCCCACCACGCCCAGGGCATGCTCGCCGCGCTCTCGCCCGGCCTGCTGCCCTGCCTCTGGTTCCAGGCGATCCGCCAGTTCACCGTCGGCATGCGCCGCCCCCAGGCGCTGCTGCAGATCACCATCGCCTCCGTCGCCGTCAACGCCGCGCTCAACTGGGCCTTCATCCACGGCACCTGGGGTTTCCCCGAACTCGGCCTCACCGGCATCGGCGTCGCCACCAGCAGCGTCTACCTGCTCTCCTTCCTCGCCCTCTACGCCTCCGCCCGCCGCGACGCACAGCTCGCACCGCTGCTGAGCCTGGACTTCTGGCACGCCGACGCACCCACCGTGCGCCGACTGCTCGGTCTCGGCACCCCGATCGCCGCCACCTACGGCTCCGAGGCCGGCTTCTTCTCCGTCACCGCCCTGCTCGCCGGCAGCTTCGGCGCCGCCGCACTCGCCGCCCACACCGCCGTCAACCAACTCATCTACATCGTCTTCCAGGTCGCCGTCGGACTCTCCCACGCCGCCTCGATCAACGTCAGCCGTGAACTCACCCTCGGCGAGTACACCGCCGCCCGCCGGATCAAGAACACCGCGCTCGCCTGCGGCGCCGCCGTTACCACACTCGTCGCCGTGCTCTACCTCACCGTGCCCGAGCTGGTGCTCCGCCCGTACTTCGACCCCTCCTCGGCCGGCGACCGGCAGGGCCTCGACGTCGCCACCGGCCTGCTAGCCGTCGTCGCCGTCCTCCAGTTCTTCGACTGCGCGCAGAACATCGGCGTCGGCCTGCTGCGAGGGCTCGACGACACCAAGAGTGGCTTCCGCATCACACTCGTCGGCTACTGGCTGGTCGGCCTGCCCGCCGCCTGGCTGTTCGCCTACCCTCTCGGCGGCGAGACCCGCGGTCTCTGGCTGGGCCTGCTCATCGGCCTCGCCACCACAGCCGTCCTCCTGCTGCGCCGCTACAGCCTCGCCCTCACCGCGCGGGCTGCCGCCGCCCCGTCAACCGCACCGGTCGGCGCCTGAACCGCTCCACCGTCAAACGCCCCACCAAGCACCAAAGGGGTCTCCCCATGCCCGTTCCCGAACACCGAGCACAGCCCTCGCCCGCCGAACTGTGCCGCTCCATCCTGGCCACCGCCACCACCGCGGCGGTCACCACCGACGGCCGCCGCCCGTACGAGGCCCACCTGGCCTCGGTCGGCGGCGGCGGACACCTCGTCCTCGCCGTCCCGCCCGACGACGCCCTCGCACACGAAGTCACCGGCGCCCCGCGCGGACAGCTCGCCGCCACCGTCGACATCACCGACATCGCCGCCATCGCGGTGCGCGAGCGCGTCAGGGCCCGGCTCAGCCTCGGCGGCTGGCTCAGCCCCGTGACCGAGCCCGACGGCCGCGGCCCCGTCCTCCTGGGCTTCGACCCCGCCATGGTCGCGCTCCAGCACGGCGACCGCACCCACCCGGTCGGCCTGGACCAACTCGTCCTCGCCGAAGCCGACCCGCTGGCCACCAACGAGGCCGAACTCATCACCCACCTCGCCGACCACCACCCCGACCTCGTCGACGCCCTCACCCGCCGGCTCGGCGCCCGCGACCTGCTCGGCGTCGTCCGCGTGCAACCCCTGAGCCTGGACCGCCACGGCATCGTGCTGCGACTGGAACGCGCCCGGAGCCACCACGACGTGCGGCTCGCCTTCCACACCCCGCTCGACAACCCGGATCACGCCGGGCAACGGCTCCACGAACTGCTCGCCGAGGCGCACACCTGCCGCCGCCTCGCCGCCGAACACCAGCGACTGCGGTTCGGGTCGTAGGCCTGAACCCACCCTCGACAGGACGCACCCCCGTAGGCCTGTCATCCAGCTCGACGTCCCGCGCCGCCGGTCTCCCCAGTCGACCGGGACACCATTTCGATCCACCACCTGAGGTTCCCCATGTCCACTGCAACCCTGGCCGCGACCACGGTCCCCTACGCCATGCCCCAGCTCTGGCGCGTCCTCACCAAGGCCGGCTACTTCCTCGGCCTCAGCGGAGCCATCGGCGCCACCTTCACCTACGCCACCACCGTGCGCCCCGCACTGCGCACGACAGACAGCGGAACCGAGAACGGTGCGGTCCTGCGCGGACGGAGCGCTACCTTCCTGGCCTGGGCCGGCGTCGTCCTGCTGGTCACCGGCTACCTCCAGCTCGCCGCCCGCGTCGCGCGTGCCGGCAAGGGCATGCCCTTCTCCGACGCCCTCGCCCCCGCCCAGCTCTGGGACTTCCTGCAGGCACCCGCCGCCAAGGGCGCCTGGATCGCCCAGGGCACCGTCTACCTCGCCCAGAACATCGTCCTGGTCATGACGGCGGCCCTGCTGATGGCGCTGTTCACCCCGGCCGCCCGCCGCCACGCCGACCGTCTGGCACTCACCGCCGTACCGCTCTCGCTCGCCGTGACCCTGATCGGAGCCGTCCCCACCACCGCCCCCACCGACCTCGACCGCTGGCTCGACATCACCTTCGACCAACTCCACGTCATCTCCGGCACCGTCTGGTTCGGCGGCCTCGCCCTCCTGGTCGCCCTCGCCGGCACCCGCAGCCGCCTCGGCACCGACGCCGGGCTGCTGTGGGCCGACCAGTGGCGCCGCTTCGGCTTCCTCGCCATGCTCTGCGTCGCCGTCGTCACCATCTCCAGCCTCTGGCTCAGCTGGAAGCACGTCGGCGCGATCTCCCAGCTCTGGACCACCGGTTACGGCCTCGCCCTGCTCATCAAGATCCTCCTGGTGGCCGGCCTCGTCACCGCGGGCGCCTTCAACCAGTTCTGGCTGATGCCTCGCATCGTCCGCGCCCGCCGCGCCGACGACACCACCTCCCTGCTTCGCCTGACGCTGCGCCACTTCCCGAAGGTGGTCTGGGGCGAGGTCGCCCTGGCCGTCGCCGTCCTGGTGGTGATGCCGTTCATCTCCGGCTCGGCCCGCGCCGAGGCCGGCAGCCCGAAGGCCGTTTCCTCCGGCACCGTCTTCGCCGCCGGCGCCGCCCTCACCCTTGCCCTGGCGGTCTCCCTCTTCGCCACCGCGAGGGCCTCGGACGCCCTCGCCCGCCGTCAGGGCGGCACCGCTGCAGCCTGAGGGGAGCACCTGCCCCGGGTCTCGGAAGCCGAGCCCGGGGCGTTGCTGTCCGGCCTGCCGTGCCCGGGCTCCGTGGGCTCAGCTCCGGCCCACGCGTTCCAGGTGCCGTACCAGAGCGGCCGCGAACGCGTCGGGGTGGCTGAGCTGAGGTGCGTGACCTGCTCCGGCGAGAGCCTCGACGGTCGCGGCCGGCAAGCGGTCTGCGAGCAGTTGTGTACTGCGAAGTACGGTCGCGGGCCCGATGGTGCCCACGGTCATGGTGATCGGGACGCGATCCGTGGCCAGCGCCTCAAGATCGAGCGCGTAGTGGTCGGGGTCGCGGAATTGGTCGAGGAATGTGTGAGCGTTGCCGGCGAGCATCGCGCGCTGCGGCTGCGGGAACAGCTCCCGCCACTGGGGGCCGAAGGCGACCTTTTCGGCGAAGAGAGCCACCGCCTCGTCGCGGCGGCCCGCCTCGATGTGGGCGGCGACCGTGGTGACGTGGGCGCGGGCTTCGGCGCGCAGCTGCTCGCCTTGCGGGTCGCCGGCCAGCAGGGAGAAGGCCGGCGGCTCATGCACCAGGAGGCTGTGGACCAGTTCCGGGTGGCGGGCGGCGGCCATGAGGGCGACCAGTGCGCCGTAGGAGTGCCCGACCACGTGGGCGGCGCCGCCTGCGAGTTCGGTGATCACCGAGACGAGGTCGCCGACGTGGTCGTAGAGGTTGGCCCGGCCCGCGGGGGCGCTGCTGCGGCTGTGGCCGCGCCGGTCGTAGCGGATGGCGGTGATGTTGCTGGGGAGGAGGGAGACGACCTGGTCCCAGCTGGTGTGGTCGTCGAAGGAGCCGTGGACGAAGATCACGGTCGTGGTGGCCTGGTCGGCGCGCCAGTTCAGTTCGGCGCCACCGGTCCTGAGACTGCCCGTGCGGATGGTGCCTGCGGTGATCCGGCCCGTGGCCGGAGTTGCGAGAGCCATGGACCGAAGGCAATCATGGATGCCGACTGACGGTCAATCATTGACCGTCTGGATGGGGAGATGTGATGCTCAGGGTGAGTTCGAGTTCGCGAGTGGAGCAGATCGCCGAGGTCATGCTGGAGGAAATCGCCGGCGGGCGCTGGCGGGTCGGTGACCGCATCCCGCCGGAGCCGAAGCTGTTGGAGATGCTCGGCGTGGCCAGGAACACGATGCGCGAGGCCGTGCGTGCGCTCGCCCACGCCGGGGTGCTGGAGATCCGCCACGGGGACGGCGTCTACGTGCGCGCACGCAATGACACCGAGGGGATCCTGCGGCGACGCTTCGCCCCGGCCGACCTGCGCGACATCCTCCTGGCCCGGCGGGCGCTGGAAGTGGAGGCCGCGAGGGCGGCCGCCGAGCGACGCACGCCCGAGGACCTCGCAAGACTGGCCGCCATCGGGCACGAGCACTGCTACGGCGTGGCGGATGCGGTCGACCAGGTCGAGGCCGGGGTCGCCTTCCACCGTGCGGTGGTGGAAGCCTCACACAACGTCGTGCTGATCGAGCTGTACCACGGCTTGGCGGGGGCGGTCGCCGAGAGCCTCCGGGGCTCGCGGACGACCCCCGGCTCGCCCGCCGCGCCCCTGGACATCCACCGCGAGTTGTACGAGGCGATCAAGGCCGGGGACTCCGCCAGGGCGTCCGCCGAGGCGGCCCGGCACCTTGACGCGCTGATCGCCACGCTTCCTCAGACCTGACCATCGGGTACCGACCTTCTCGCCGGGAGTCCTGTGCGCACCGGCCACGCCGTCGGCGAGCCTGCCGATGGCCCGGTGCACGGACGCTCAGTGTTGTCCTGGACGTGTCGCAGAGTGTGCTGTTCGGCAACGGTGTCTTGGGCAGGTCGGGTTGGGCAGCGAGATCGACACCCCCGGCGCGACCACCTTCAGAACCTGCCTACCCGTACTGGCTGATCAAGCCGGCAGGGACGCCACCTGAGGGATACCGACGGCTTGGCCGAAGCTCGCCGGGCACACCGGTCGGGCGATGGGATCTTGGCGTCTCCGCTAGCGGACTGCTGTCGGTGATGACGCTGAGCATCGCGACCGGGGCCGACAATCTGGCGTCTGTCCTCCGGTGTTCCGCACTGTCGGTGCCGGCCCCGCCCTGGTCGCGTCGCTGTCTTCGCCGCCGGAGTCGCCCTGTGGTGCCTGCTGGCCGGGCTGCAGCCGTGGCCATCACACGGCGCGCCACGTTTCGCCCGGGATCGTTCGGAGGCCGTGGTCGCGCAGTGGGCCGACCTGCCAGCCGTTGGCGGCGCAGTGGTCGAGGAGGGAGGGCAGGGCGCCGAGGGTGGACTGCCAGGCGGCGGGGGCGGAGGTGCAGTCGGAGTCGTGCAGGAGGATCGTGCCGCCACCGTGCAGGTCGGCGGTGACCGTGCGGTGGACCGAGTCGGGGGTGGCGCGGCTCGTCCAGTCCTCGCCCCAGGTGGTCCACAGCACGGGGGTGAGCCCGAGTCGGCGTGCGGACAGGTGGGCGGCGGTGGTCATGATGCCGTACGGGGGCCGGAACCAGTGGGGTGCCCGGCCGGTCAGGTCGGCGATGGTGTCGCGGGCGCGGCGCAGGTCCTGGTATGTGGCGTGGGGTCCGCGCAGCAGCAGCGGGCGGTGGGCCCAGCCGTGCACGGCGATCTCGTGGCCGGCGTCGGCGATCTCCTGCACTAGTACTCCAGCAGGACTTCGACGTTTTGCCTGTTCAGAGGGCTGCGCGGTGGAGTGTAGTGGGCTGGTGCTCTATCAGGGGCGGTCTTCACTGGGCCGCCCCTCGATCGTGTGCAGCCGGCGTTGGTAGTGGCAGCGGCGGGCGACGGCCTGGCGTTCGCGTCGCCAGGTGGACCAGTTCAAGGCATGAGCGCGGGGCGAGCACCGTGGTGGACGCGGGAAGTGGGGGCGGCCAGCTGCCAGGAGCCGCCGGATCTCTGCCACGGTGAGGTCGACCAGGGTGCGGGAACCGTTTCTGCAGCCCCCTTTGATGCCGCGGCTGCCGCCCTGCGACCCCTTGGAGACCAGGGCCTCGACCCCGCCGTCCCGCCACCTGGCATACCAGGCATAGGCAGACTTCCTTGACACCCGCAGACACCGCGCGACCTCCGGCGGCCGCACCCCCTGCTCGAACAACTCCGCGGCCTCGAAACGCACCCGCTCCCGCTTCGCCCGCCCCGCAGCGGTCAATCCGCCGCCATCCGCGTACCTCATACCCATGGAGTAGCGAAAGGATCACCACTTGTCACCCCCTCAAGACAACCTCAGTTGCGGCAGCACTGCCACGTCTGTGGAAGCGGATGCGAGGCTGCGGGGGTCGATCTGGTTGACCAGGTGGCCGAGCATCCGATCCTGAGCGTTCCGTGCTTATCGCCCCGGTTCGGTGCGCCGGCCGATCCTGCTGCCGAGCCAGACCAGCGGGTCGTACTTGCGGTCCACGACCCGTTCCTTGAGCGGGATCAGCGCGTTGTCCGTGATCTTGATGCTCTCGGGGCAGACCTCGGTGCAGCACTTGGTGATGTTGCAGTAGCCCAGCCCGTGCACCTCCTGCGCGTCGGTCTGCCGGTCCACCGTGTCCAGCGGATGCATGTCCAGCTCGGCGATCCGCATCAGATAGCGCGGCCCGGCGAAGGCACCCTTGTTCTCCTCGTGATCACGCACCACGTGGCAGGTGTTCTGGCACAGGTAGCACTCGATGCACTTGCGGAACTCCTGCGAGCGCTCGACGTCCTCCTGCCGCATCCGGTACTCGCCGGCCCGGAGGCCCGGCGGCGGCGCGAAGCTCGGAATCTCGCGCGCCTTGGCGTAGTTGAAGGACACGTCCGTCACCAGGTCCCGGATCACCGGGAAGGCCCGCAGCGGTGTGATGGTCACCGGCTGGTCCGGCGGCAGCGCGGACATCCGGGTCATGCAGAGCAGCCGCGGCCGCCCGTTGATCTCGGCGCTGCACGAGCCGCACTTGCCGGCCTTGCAGTTCCAGCGGACCGCGAGGTCCGGCGCCTGGTCGGCCTGCAGCCGGAGCACCAGATCGAGCACCACCTCGCCCTCGTGGACCTCGATCCGGTACGAGGTGAAGCCGCCGCCGGACACGTCACCCCGCCACACCCGGAACTCAGCGTGGTACGTCATTCCTGCACTCCTTCGGACAGCTCCTCGGCCGTCAGGTACCTCGCCAGCTCCTCGCGCGTGAACAGCGCCAGCAGATCGGGCCGGGCCACCCCGTTCCGCTCGCGGGCCACCTCGATCCCGTCCCCGCCGTACCGGCAGACCAGGTTGACCTTCCGCCACTCCCGGTCCATGCCGGGCCGGTCCTCGCGGGTGTGGCCGCCACGGCTCTCGGTGCGCATGAGCGCGGCGCGAGCCACGCACTCGGAGACCAGCAGCAGGTTGCGCAGGTCCAGGGCCAGGTGCCAGCCGGGGTTGAACTGCCGGTGACCCTCGACCACCGTACGGGCCGCGCGCTCCCTGAGCTCGGCCAGCTTCTCCAGTGCCTGTCGCATCTCGCCCTCGCGGCGAACGATGCCGACCAGGTCGTTCATGGTCTGTTGGAGCTCCCGGTGCAAGGCGTACGGGTTCTCCACCGGCCCGCCCGCGCCCCGCGTCGTGTCGAACGGCGCCACCGCCTCCCGCACGGCCTCCTCCAGCTGCGCCTCGTCGATCGCCGGACGGTCTGCCAGGCCGCGCGCGTACTCGGCGGCGTGCAGCCCGGCCCGGCGGCCGAAGACCAGCAGGTCGGAGAGCGAGTTGCCGCCGAGGCGGTTGGATCCGTGCATTCCGCCGGCCACCTCGCCCGCCGCATACAGGCCAGGGACGGCGCGGCTGGCCGCGGTATCCGGGTCCACCTCGACCCCGCCCATCACGTAGTGGCAGGTCGGCCCGACCTCCATCGGCTCGCGGGTGATGTCGACGTCCGCCAGCTCCCTGAACTGGTGGTACATCGAAGGCAGCTTACGGGTGATCTCCTCGGCCGACAGCCGGGTGGAGACGTCCAGGTAGACCCCGCCGTGCGGGGTGCCGCGGCCTGCCTTGACCTCGGCGTTGATCGCCCGGGACACCTCGTCGCGCGGGAGGAGGTCCGGCGGGCGGCGGTTGTGGTCGGGGTCGGCGAACCAGCGGTCCGCCTCCTGCTCGGTCTCGGCGTACTGCCCCTTGAAGACCTCCGGAACGTAGTCGAACATGAACCGGCGGCCGTCGTTGTTGCGCAGCACCCCGCCGTCTCCACGCACCGACTCGGTGACCAGGATGCCCTTGACGGACGGCGGCCAGACCATGCCGGTCGGGTGGAACTGGACGAACTCCATGTGCAGCAGGCCCGCCCCGGCCAGCAGCGCGAGCGCGTGGCCGTCACCGGTGTACTCCCAGGAGTTGGAGGTCACCTTGAACGACTTCCCGATCCCGCCGGTCGCCAGCACCACCGCCGGTGCCTCGACGACGAAGAACCGCCCGCTCTCCCGGTCGTAGCCGAAGACGCCCGCGACCCGGTCGCGGCCCTTCATGACCCGGGTCACCGTGCGCTCCTGAAGGACCTTCAGTCCTGACTCGTACCGTGTCGGATCCTCTTGGCCTGACGCCCGGTGGTCCTCCTGCTGCAGCGAGACCACCTTCTGCTGCAGCGTGCGGATCAGCTCCAGCCCCGTCCGGTCGCCGACATGGGCCAGGCGCGGGTACTCGTGGCCGCCGAAGTTGCGCTGCGACATCCGACCGTCCTCGGTCCGGTCGAAGAGCGCGCCCCAGGTCTCCAGCTCCCAGACCCGCTCCGGCGCCTCCTTGGCGTGCAGCTCGGCCATACGCCAGTTGTTGAGGAACTTCCCACCGCGCATGGTGTCGCGGAAGTGCACCTGCCAGTTGTCGTTGCTGTTGACGTTGCCCATCGCGGCGGCGATCCCGCCCTCGGCCATCACCGTGTGCGCCTTGCCGAGCAGCGATTTGCAGATCACCACCACGCGCAGCCCCTGCTCGCGCACCGCGATCGCGGCCCGCAGACCCGCTCCGCCGGCGCCCACCACGACCACGTCGCAGTCGTGCCGCTCGAGATCAGCCATGCGCATGTCCTCTCAGCTCACCAGAGGGTCGGGTCGGCGAAGGCCCCGGACGCCACCAGGTACACGTACAGGTCGGCCATGGCGACGGAGGCGAGCGAGCACCACGCGAGCTGCATGTGGCGAGCGTTCAGACGACTGGCGGTCCGCCACATCCGGTAGCGCATCGGATGCTTGGAGAAGTGCTTGAGCCGTCCGCCGAGGATGTGCCGGCAGGAGTGGCAGGACAGTGTGTACGCCCAGATCAGGGCGACGTTCGCCAGCAGTACGAAGCTGCCGAGCCCTGCGTGTCCCCAAGCCCCGGTGGCGTCGCGGAAGCCCAGGGCGACGTCGTAGGTGAGGATCGCGGCGAACGGGACGGCCACGTAGAAGAAGTACCGGTGGATGTTCTGCAGGATCAGCGGCAGCCGGGTCTCGCCGCTGTAGCGGGCGTGCGGCTCGGCCACCGCGCAGGCCGGCGGCGAGGACCAGAAGGCACGGTAGTAGGCCTTGCGGTAGTAGTAGCAGGTGACCCGGAATCCCAGTGGGAAGACCAGCACCAGCAGCGCAGGCGACAGCCTCCACCAGCTTCCGAACAGCGCCCAGTCGGCCCCGCCTCGCACACTCACGCAGTTCGCGGCCAGGCAGGGCGAGTAGAACGGGGAGACGTACGGCGCCGCGTAGTAGTGCGTCCCGTCGAAGGCTCGCCAGGTCGCGTAGCCCACGAAGGCGAGCAGGCCGACGACCGTGGCCAGTCGCGGGAGCCACCAGCGGTCGGTGCGCAGGTGCCCCTGCGGAATGCCGGCCCGGCCCGGCCCGTGGACGCCCGTGCCGGTGGGCCGATCGGTTCCGGCGCTCACATCCGGCCCTCCTCGCCGCGGCGGGCTCCTCGCCCTGGATCGCCACGAGTGTGGCGCAGGTCACCCTACGGGCAACTCCAGCGCCAGGACCGGCTCGTCACGCCCGCGTCGGGGTGATGTCCACCAGCCGGGCGAATCGCCCATGGGATTGGGCAGCCGAACCGGTGATTCCGGCTGGTACGAGACCACGGCCCGCCGCGCAGTCGCCCGCGCCGCGGGCAACGGCAGCCTCCCGGCCGCCTTCCCCGACGCCGAGCGGCTCGCGGACACAGCCGCCTGCTACCCCGATCTGCTCGATGACGACACGTTCGCCTGGCTTACCAAGGCCATCTTCGAGGAAGAGTTCCTGCGGCGTGACGCCCTGCTGCCGGTCTCCGCGGCGGGCACTTTTCCGGACTGGGCAGCGCAGGACCTCCTCGACGTCCTCCAGCCGGACACGGACGAAGAGGAACCCGAGTGCACTCACGTCGGTGACCCGGCAACGGCCGAGCAGCAGCCGGGCACGAAGGCCTGACAGGAGAAGCACTAGCTGGCTCACGCCGCCTGTCCGAAGCCGTGACCGACAGTGGAACCGGCCTGGCCAGCCACCTCGGCGTCCGCCCGGTCGAGCGCGGAGGCGAGTGCCGTGACCGCTTCGTCGGCGGAGTCCTTGAGGAGGTGGCCGTACAGGTCGGCGGTGATGGCAAGGTGGGAGTGGCGCAGGGTCTTGGACACGACGGCAAGGGGGATGCCTTCGGCGATCATGATGCTGGCTGCAGTGTGGCGCAGGTCGTGCAGGCCGATCTTGGGGAGATCGAGTTCGGCGGTGCGTTTGCGGAGCTGGTCGAGGACCCACTGGGGGCGCAGTGGGTCGCCGTCCGGGCGGGCGAAGACCAGGCCTTCCAGCAGACCGTCTGGGTGGGTGGCCATCTGGAGGGCGGCTTGGCGGTGGAGGGCGGCCATGGCTCTGGAGGACAGGCTGATCCAGGCGCGGCTGGCCTCGGTCTTGGGCTCGCCGAGGTGGATCTTCCCGTTGTTCACGGCCGTCAGCGTCCAGCGGACGTAGAGCTTGCGGTCCATGAGGTGGACATCGGACCAGTGCAGGGCGAGAACCTCGCCGCGCCGCATGCCAGTGCCGAGCATGACCTCGAACAGGTCGGCGAGCCGGTCGGCGTAGTGCTCCGCGTTGTGCCGCAGGAACGCCGCGGCCTCATCCGGGGTCCAGCAGGTGCGTACGGCGGCACGGGGCTTGGGCGGCACGGAGTGCTTGGCCGGGTTGTAGCGCAGCCGCCACGTCCGCACCGCGTGGTTCAGGGCATTGCGCAGCATGGCCACCGCATGGTGGACGGTGGTGCGCCCGCGGCCGACGGCGAGCTGCGTGCTCACCCAGGCGTCGATGTGCTTGGGCCGCAGGTCGACGAGCAGCATGCCGCCGAACGCGGGGACCAGGTCGCGCTCGATGCACGCTCGGTAGCCCGCCCAGGTGTTGGGCGCCAGCGCCGGCCGCTTCGACTCCAGCCGCTCGTACAGGAACAGCCCAACGCGCAGCGTCCGGTCCTCGTAAACACCCCGGTACTCGTCACTGCCATGAGGCGGTCCGTTGTCAGAACAGCGCGTCCTGCCGAGGGGCGGTGAGGGTGACGACCGTGGGATTGAACAGTCCCAGGAGCATGAACGTCTTCGGGCGGGCGGCGATGTTGCCGACGAAGAAGTGGGTGGCCCGCTCCGGGGTGATCATCTGGGTCCACCAGCGGTCGTGCAGTACGCCGGCCAGTCGGTGGGCCGGGTAGCGGCGGCGGAACTTGCGCCAGGACTGGCCTGCCTCCCAGTCCTGGAGGCCCATGTCGTGACCCCGGCAGGCGTCGTCGTCGCAGTGAAAGCGGTAGCGGAACTCGTAGGGCACCCATTCGAGGGGCCGGTGGTCGGGGTGCAGGACGTCGGTCTGGTTGACGATGCCGTCCTGCTCGGGAGTCCAAGGGCGAGCGTCGGCGAGTCGAAAGGAGTCGATGCGGGCGGGGCGGAAGAGGCCGAGCGAGGTGCCGTCGGCCTCCTGGCGGCGTTTGATCGCGCACAGGGACGGGGCGATCAGGGGTCTGACGATGTCGAGGCGATCCGCCCAGCCGCTGCGGTTGCTGACCGTGCCAACGACTTGGAGTGTGTCCAGGTTGGGGCGCAGGCTCTCCGGGCGCCGGTCGACGTGGTGGTGTCGGACGTCGACCTCGACGATCGTGTACTTGGCGAACTGCTTCTCCTCATCCAGGAGCCGGTGCGGGACCGGGAACAGACGCACGTGTTGGACCGGGTCCGTGTCCAGGCGGATGCCGGCCACGCAGCAGGTCTCCAGATACTTGTGGGAAACCTCGGGATACGTCTTCACCGTGATCAGGATGCGCGCTCGTTCCCAGCCCGATGCCACCATGCCAGCCCCCTGGTTCGGCTCCTGTCACCATTGGGCGGGCACCGTGCCGGCAGCGCAAGAGCGCCTTCCCGGACAGCAGTCGATGGGCTGCTCAGGCCAGGGCGGAGACGGGCAGTGCGGTGCGCCGGTGCAGTTCAGCGAGGACCGCCTGACGGTGGCAGCGGCGCTCGTCCTGCTCAAAGCACAACACCGCCACCGAACGTTCGACGGCCAGTTCCACGAGATCGTCCAGCTCCCGGCGGGCAGGCTCGGCCGCCATGACATCGGCGAACGTGGCCAGGCCCTCACCGATGCGCCCCTCCCAGAACGGCGCCCGGTTGTCCTTCGGATTCCCCAGCGAACGCAGGTGCAGATAGGCGATATCGGCATCAGCCAGCGCCGCGCTCAGCCGGGACTTGCTGAACCCCGGCTTGCGACTGATCGGAGTGAGCCGAACATCCGCCACCGCGTCCACACCTACCTCGATCAGCGCGGCGACGAACGAGTCGATCGTCCGGCCCTCGTACCCGGTGGACCACAGACCAGGCACCGGACCCGCAGCCGCCACCAGCGCGTCGACCGCAACCTCCAGCGCGTCCGCCAGCGCCGCCACGGTGAAGAACCCAGGCTGCGCCGCGGGGCTGGTCTCCAGGCGGGTCAGTGTGCGAAGCGGTACACCGGATGCATCGGCCAGTTGTGACCGGCTCCAGCCGCGTGTCTCGCGCAGCGCTCGCAACTGGCAGCCCAGGCGGCGGGCGCGCGCGTGCTCGGGAGTATCGGCGTGGGAACGACTGGACATGGGTCCCGATCCTAACGACCAGTCAGCTCGGACTTGCGGTCGCATCCCCCGAACGGGTAAGGCCCGAACAGCTGGCGGCGGCTGTCCGCGGCGGACGGTGTTCTATGCCGCTGCCGGAAGCGCGCCCGCATCGGAGCCAGCGAGGACGGTGAGGCCGCGATGGTTGGTGTCGGCGTGGTCGAGGGCGGTGGCGAGGGTGGAGTGGCGCAGGGTCTTGGGGACGACGGCAAGGGGGCGGCGATCATGATGGTGGCGGCGGTGTGTCTGAGGCCGTGGGTGCGCCGTGATGCGCGACCGTCGCCTGCTCGGTGCGCGTGGAGCTGGCGGCAGCGTGTCAGCGGCTGCCGTGATCCGGGGCTCTGAGGCCCGTGCCGCTCCCCAGAGATCCAGGCCCGGGCGCTCGGCGCCGCCCGGGCCGACTACGCCGGCTCAGGCCTCGTCATCGAAGTGCGCCGTGACCGGCGCGTGGTCCGACCAGCGCTCGGCGTGGGAGGCGGGCCGCTCCACGTATGCCTTCGTGGCTCGGCGTGCGATACCCTCCGTTGTACAAATCATGTCGATTCGCCAGCGGATCGGCCTGATCCTGGAACCCGACGATGTGGATGCCTTCGACACGGCGACCTGCGCCCGGTTTCTGCGCAATCTCGTGACGCAGCTCGGCCAGCCGAACCTCGCCGACTACGTCCAGGTCGGCGACGGCGCCGCTGCATGCGACGAGGTCCGAGCCGACTACCCGGCCACGCAGCTGCGGTGGCCGCACGGAGGCCCGGTCCGCACCTATCCGGGGCTCGGCTGGACGAGGTGGAAGCCGCCTGCCGCTGGTGGGACGACCGGGGCTGCCCCGGCTTCGACCGCTTCGGCCTTATCATGATTCCTGACAGCCACACCCTGTGGCTGGACGACCCGGCCAATCCCGTTCCCACGAGGGGCTGACCCCCAAGACCCCGCCGCTGGCGGTCACGCGGCCCGGACTGCGGCGAGCGGGCTGAGCGCCGCGTACTCCAACGGCGCGGACGGGTCGATGGAGAGGTTCATCGGGGAGGGCTCGGCGCCCGAGCGCACCAGCAGGTCCCCGATCGCCGCGATCATCGCCCCGTTGTCGGTGCACAGCCGCAGCGGTGGCACTCGAAGGGTGATGCCGGCGGCGGCGCAGCGCTCCTCGGTGAGGGCACGGATACGGGAGTTCGCGGCGACACCGCCGACCACGACCAGGGTGTCGATGCCGTGGTCGGTGCAGGCCCGGACGGCTTTGCGGGTGAGCGTGTCGGCGATCGCTTCCTGCAGTGCCGCAGCCGCGTCCGGGACGTGCGGCTCGGCGCCGACGGCCCGCCGGGCCTCGACCCAACGGGCGGCGGCGGTCTTGAGGCCGGAGAACGAGAAGGCGTGCGGCGGATCGCTCGGGCCGCTGAGCGGACGGGGTAGCCGCACCGCCTTCGGATCGCCGTCGCGGGCGATGCGGTCGATCGCGGGGCCGCCGGGATAGGGCAGGCCGAGGATCCGGGCGACCTTGTCGAAGCACTCGCCGGCTGCGTCGTCCAGGGTGCCACCGAGGTGGACGATCGGGTCGCGGGCCAGGTCGCGCACCAGCAGCAGCGAGGTGTGCCCGCCCGAGACGATCAGTACCACGCACGGGTTCGGCAGCGGCCCGCCGTCCAGCGTCGCGGCGGCGACGTGCCCGGCGAGGTGGTGCACCCCGTACAGCGGGACACCGAGCGAGAAGGCGTAGCTCTTCGCCGCCGCGACCCCCACCTGCAGCGCGCCGGACAGACCGGGGCCGGCGGTGACCGCGACAGCGCCGATGTCGGCAAGGGTGAGTCCGGCACGGTCGAGCGCCTCGCCCACCACCGGCGCCATGGCGTGGACGTGCGCGCGGGCGGCTATCTCCGGCACCACCCCGCCGAAGCGGGCGTGCTCGTCCATGCTGGACGCCACCGCCTGCCCGAGCAGGACTCCGTCCCTGACCAGGCCCGCGCCGGTCTCGTCACACGAGGACTCGATTCCCAGTACTACCGGCGACCCCGTCATGTCACCACTCCTTCTTGCATAATGATTGCATCTGCATCCTATATGCAACATATCCCCGGATCGGCTCGTCCGGGGTCCTGGGTGCCTGCGTCGATCGTCGTTGTCGCGGAGCTGTTGTCCGGCGCGCCGAGCCGGGCCGCCGCACCCGCTCGGTGTGCTCCTCGGGCGTGGTCGCAGAGGGGAGTTGGACCTCCTTGTCGGCCAGGCCCACGCCGGGTACCTCGTCGTGGGCCCGTCAGACGCTGCCGAATCCGCCGGCCCCACCCGCCGCGCCAGCCGGAACCGCCCGCCGACCAGCCGACCCGCCGAGGTGGTGTACGCGCTGCCGTCGGCGCTGCCTCCGCTCTCCGGTGCTGTTCTGTTCCGCCGTCCTACCGGACGGTCGAGGACCGCAACTTCACGCACATCGTCAGCTCGCGCCGGCCCGGGCTGGGCTCGCCCACAGTGCACCCGGCCTACCGGCCACAGAGCAACGGCAAGGTCGAACGCTTCAACCACACCCTGCTCGACGAGTGGGCCTATGCCAGGCCCTGCCACGCCGAGCAGGAACGCCGAGACGCCTACCCCGCACGGCTCCACGCCTGCAATCGCCACCGCGGACACACCGCACTCGCAGGCAAACCACCCGCCAGCCGCGTCTCCAGCCTCACGGGTCAGAACATCTGGACATCCTGACGATGTGTCAGCCATTGACTGCGGCTCTTCAGGGTGACGGCGCTGGAAGATCGAGTGTGAGGCCGGCACCCATCACGATGGTGGGGTGCCACCAGGGGTCGATGCCGTCGAGCATCAGGTTGGCCTCTCGGGAGTCACCGGCGCCGTGTCCCAGACCGGGTCGAGCAGGGCTGCGGAGTCGGCCATTGTCCGCAGGCTCACTGACCGGGAAGGTCGGCGGCGGCAGCGGATCGTGCGGGAATGGCTTGGCCTGGACGTGCGGATCCGCTGCGCGCCTCGATTCGCTGGGCCATTCGACTGGAAGGCACGGGTCGGTCACCTGGCGGCCGTGGACGGAGGCCCACAGTGGGGTGGCCGCCCCCGACGGGGGACAGGTCTGTCTCCTGAGGGAGTGTCATGCGTGCTGTCTCCACGTCCAGACCGCTGCTCGTGGCAGCCTTGGTGTTCACGAGCCTGATCGCCGGTCACACGACCGCGCAGGCCCGCCCGGGCGCAGCCGGCGCGGCTCCTCCACAGCCGACCTACCAGCACGTGTGCCGGCCACCCGAAGCCGGTCGGGCGTCCTGCGCGGCCGAGCTGCGCACCGACCTGCCGCGGATCGAGCATCTGGACCCGCGCGCCACCCCGCCCGGCTACGGCCCCGCCGACATCCGCCGCGCCTACAACCTGTTCGGCGCCCGCTCCGACGGCAGGACCGTGGCGATCGTCGTCGCGTTCCACAATCCCAATCTCGAGAGCGACCTGGCCGTCTACCGCAAGCAGTTCCACCTGCCGCCGTGCACCAAGGCCAACGGATGCCTCAGCCAGATCTATGGGTCGGGCACCCGACCTCCGGTGGACAGTGAGTGGTCCCTGGAGGAGTCGCTGGACGTCGACGCGGTCAGTGCGGCCTGCCCGGACTGCAAAATCACCGTCGTCGAAGCGGCCGCCGACACCTACAACGACCTCTTCATCGCCGAGGATGTGGCCACTGGGATCGGATCACGCTACGTATCCAACAGCTGGTTCTCGCCCGAGTTCCCCGAGGAGCACATTTTCGACGATCACTTCTCCCCGGGGGTCGTCTACACCTTCGCCGGGGGCGACAGCGGCTACGGGACGGTCTACCCCGCGGCTTCCCCCTACGTCACCGCGGTGGGCGGCACCTCCCTGCGCCGGGCGCACAACCGCCGCGGCTGGGCCGAGAGCGCCTGGTCCGGCACCGGCTCCGGGTGTTCCATCTTCGAGCCCAAGCCGTCCTTCCAGCACGACCCGCTGTGCGCCAACCGCACCGAGAACGACGTCTCCGCGGATGCCGACCCGGGCACCGGCCTGGCGGTCTACGACACGGTTCCCACCCCCTCCGGTGCCACCGGCTGGCTCGTCGAAGGAGGCACCAGCCTGTCCACCCCGCTGATCGCGGCCATGTACGCACTGGCCGGCACACCGGCTCCCAACAGCCGCCCCAACTCCTACCCCTACGCGCACCGCAAGGCATTCAACGACATCGTCACCGGCGCCAACGGATCATGCGGCGGCACCTACCTCTGCACCGCCGTCAAGGGATACGACGGACCGACCGGTATCGGCACCCCTCATGGTGTTCGCGGCCTCGCCGCCGACGGCATGAGTTGAGCGGCTACCGCGAGCCTCGACAGTCGCCCGCCGCCCGCGCCGCCCGGTGAGCCTTCCGGGTCACAGCGCCGGCGGGCGGCACCGACGGTTCCTCCGGTCGAGCGGGGGAGATGACGTTCACCATTGGCGCGTGTCTGTGACCGGCGCTGGTGGCGGTCAGGTCGGCCTCCTGGGCGTCAGCCGCCGCCGGCCATGGCGTGTCAGGAACCTCAGTGATCGCCTCAGTAACGAGAGTCCGCTGCTCGCCGTAATCTCGCTGGGGCGTCCGGGGCCGGCGAGTTCGCCGATTCGGACGGTGGCATCGCCCACCCGGGCCGTGCGAGAGGTGGTACCCGGGCCCGCGACCACACCGACCGCCACGATCGCCGGCATCGCCGGGCGGGCCCGCCGGCCAGGTACGACTCCACCGCGGCCTTGGAGGTCGGGAACATCGGGCTGGGCAGGACGGCCGCTGCGGGGTGCCAGCGCACCTCCAGGTGCTTGTCCGGCTCGACGTTGACCAACTCGCCCGTGAACTCGCTGGTGGCGAAGGCGAACAGCACGAACCCGCCGCGCCCGTCCCAGCCCTCCTTGGCCTGGATCGTGTGGACCAGGCGAAGGTGGGCCGGTCGGACGATGAGTCCGGCCTCCTCGAGCAGCTCGCGGGCGGCGGCGTCCGGGACTTCCTCTCCGGGGTCGACCTTCCCTCCGGGGATCGTCCACGCGGGGCCTGGGGTCCAACTGCGCTTGGCGTAGTGGACGGTGGCGATCCGGTCGGTGATCAGATCGTGGGCGATGACGCAGACCGCCAGCCGGCTCGTCTCGTGCATCAGGGGGCTCCTTGTCGTGTCGGGAGGGGCGGGACGCCACGGTCAATTGGCCCACCCGGGGGAGGTGGAGCGCAGCGCCATGAAACCGTCGACGGGCTCGAATCCGAGGCTGCGGTAGAGCGGGGCGCCGGCGTCGGTGGCGCGGAGCTCGATGGAGCAGCCGCGTTGCTTGATCGCGGTGACCAGGGCGCTGGTGACGGCGCGGGCCAGGCCCTGGCGGCGGTGGCCGGGGTCGGTGACGACCGTGTGGATCCGGGCCCACCGGCCGGTCGGGTAGGTGGGGCCGCAGTAGCCGCGGTAGACGATGCCGATCGCGCAGGCGGCGAGGCCGCCGCCGGGGGCGTCGGCGACGTAGGCGAGCAGGTTGGGATCGGTGCCGAGGCGCTGGTGCATGTCGTCGCGGAAGGTTGATCGCCACTGGTCGGTGACCGGTTCGCCGGTCAGCACGGCGACGCGAAGGCGAAGCAACTCGTCGGCGTCCTGTGGCGTGGCGGCGCGAACACACGGATCGGGTGCGGACACTAAGGTTCTCCTCGTGGACGGGTGGGGCCGGTCAATGGCGAACGCGACGCTCGATCGGCGGCCTTAGCTGTCGTGTGCGGGTAGTTCCGAGAGCGCGGTCTCTCGCATGATGCGGTCGACCGTGTCGTGGAGGGTGCTGTCGCTGCCGATGACGGTCTCGATGCCGCCGGGCAGAACGTCGTGCTCGCGGTACCAGTCGCGCAGTTCCCGCTCGGTGACGGCGGCCAGGTACTCGCGATCGGCCTTTGAGGCGTGCCGGACCAGCGTCTCGTCGATCGGGATGTCGAGGTAGTAACAGCGCGTGACACCGCGATGGTCGCTCACCAGGCGTGCGAGCATCTCGCCGTAGTGGTCGGCGTACAGGATGCCCTCGATGACGACGTGGTAGCCGACGCCCAGTGCGTACCGTGCCACGGTGTCGATCAGGCCGATGTTCGCACCGCCGGGCCGGTCCCGCTCACGCAGCACGATGCGGCGGAGATTGTCCTGCGCGACCACGGCCAGGCCCCGACCGAACCGGTCCCGAAGCCCTGCCGCCACCGACGACTTGCCCGACGCCGAGTTCCCCCGGACGACAACGAGCCTGGTCGCCTCGCTTCCTGCGGGCAAGCCGGCACCTGGAAGCCCCAGGTGGCTTGCGGTTTTCATGACGGCCAGCCGACGACGGACAGCGGGCGACCGGCGGTGATCTGCGCGAGCGCGTCCGCGGTGTAGCCGACGATCGGCTCCGGAAGACCGTCCAGCGGCCAGAAGCGGAGGGCGGCGCACTTGTCCGGTTCACGGTTGGCGATCTTCCCGGCGTACGACCGAGGGGCGAAGAACAACTGCAGCCGCCCGTCGCCGTCGTCGGCGTCGAGGTGGTGCAGGGTGTGGACGAGATCGAGGTCCTCTTCGCGGATCTCGATGCCGAGTTCCTCCTCGGCCTCCCGGGCCATGCCGCGCAGGACGGACTCGCCCTCTTCGAGGTGGCCGGCCGGGACGTGCCAGTAGCCGTCGGCGTAGGCGGCGTTGGCGCGCTGCCCCAGCAGCACCCGGCCGTCCTCGATCAGGACGAGGTGCACTCCCACAACCAGCTTGTGGACCATCGGACTTCTTCCCTTCGGAACAGTGGCACGCGGACCTGGACGGCGGCCCGGCCGGCTCAGGGCATGACGAAGCCGCGACCGGACAGGTGATCGCTTGTCGCACGTCGGACGTCAGGGCGTCCACACCAGAGCGGCGCGCACCGCAGCCCTGATCACCCTCGCCACCGACCTGCCCGCACGAGTGCTGGCCGACCTCCTCGACGTCCACGTCCACACCGCACTGAAGTGGGTCCGTCGGGCTCAACGCGACTGGACCACCTACCTCACCGCGCGCGCCGCCAGCCTCGCCGACACTGCGGAACCAGGTCGGCCATGAACGTCAACCGCCTTTGGCGGCTGGGCCGTTCAGTCCGGGAAGGGGGCGGCTTGACGCGATGCACTTGAGCGCTTCGATCGGGAACCGTCGCGGCTGCTCATTGATCGCCGGCGGGAAGCTGACATTCCGATCTCCGACTACTCGGGCCTCTCCGTTGCCGTGGCGCCGGCACAGACGGGGTGGGTGCGGGCGGCGTAGGAGCGGGCGGCCACAACGAGGCCGATACCCAGACCGGCGAATGCCAGGCCGCCGAACTCGGCAAACCAGGTGATCCCCGAGCTGGTGGTGAACGGCGGGGACGGCTTGATCTTGGGCAGCACACCGGCAGCCATGAGCGGGGCCATGACGATGAGGAAGGCCCCGTATATCGTCAGGGGGATGCCGGTCAGCCAGGCCGGAATCAAGGGCAGCAGGCGCGGGACCCGTCGTCCGGACAGGAACAGCGTCCAGCGGGGGAACACCTGCCCCCACACGTACAGCAGCCCCAGCAGCAGGAAGATCCCGACCATCGCGGCCAGCACGGTCACGTCGATCCCCGCCGACGCGGTTGCCTTCGACGGCCCCGACGCGCCGACGCTCGTCGTCCTCTGCCAGTCATCGCCCGCGACACCGAGCGCGTTGCCGCCCAGCGTCCAGATGGTCTTGGCTCCCGCCCACGGAAGGAGTCCGCACATGAGCAGGTACACCGCGACGCGGGTCCGCCTCGGGGCTCGGGAGGCGGCCGGGTGGGCAAGCGGGCCGTCGCCGGCGCCGGCGTGCGGCCGCCCACATCGCGGGCAGTCTCCGCGCAGCCGTCGGCGGTACGACCAACCGACGAGGAACAGAAGGGCGGATCCGGCCGTGTTCAACAGCACCTGGGCCAGCCCGGTGGCGCTCTCGATCCCCGAGAGCGTCGCCAGCGCCACGAAGTAGATCGGCAGGCCAACCGTCCCCACGACGAACACCGGGAGCGCGGTGATCAGTGCCGTCGCCACCGCAACCCGGCCAGGCCTGGCGAGAGTTCGGGTGCTGGCCAGGCAGGCGCCGCCGGCCAGGAGCGCGAGGGCCGCCAGGAGAAGCTGGACCGCCGGCGCGTACGCGGAGTGCTCCTTCCACAGCACGGTGATGCCCGCCGCCGCCCACGTGACCTCGACAGCGGCGTACGACACGCCCCACACAACAGCGGCCGTGGGTACCCACACGGGCCACCGCCGCCACCACAAGTTCCACCCCGGGCTTGTGGTCGGTGGCCTGGGAACGCCGCCTACCTCCGAGTTCGCAGGAATAGCCATTGTGCCCCCCCGTATATCCGGACTGCCGACACTCCAAGACTTCCCGTCACCCGCGCTGAGCAGATCCATCCCACGGATCATCGGCCTCCCCCGCGCGGGGGAGACCGGATCGTGAGCGTCAACCCAACAGGTAGCCGTGAGAGAGGAACCGACCCGAACACTGAGGAATACTCCGCAGATCGAAGAACCCCACAGCACCAGTCGAACAGCGGTTGCGAGCTGAGCCGACCCAGGACGACTTCGTCCTCGCCGGACCGGAGGCGTGACATGACAGCCACCGGGCCGACAGCCCGCAGACGAAACACCCTGCGGGCTCGGTGAATAGCCGGTCGATCCGATCGCCGTTCCTACCCAGGGCCCTGACGTCCATGGCGCGTCCTGGTCCTGGTGTGGGCGATTTTCGCCGTTCCACCGGCCCTGAAGCCCGCGACCTGCGACAACACTCTCATCCGCGCCCAGGACCCACCATCAGCTGCGGAAGCCAGGATTACCCGCTGGAGGTTTGCGGCGGAGGCGCGGCCGGCAGCCGCACCGTGACGTGGAGGCCGCCTCCGGGGCGCGGGACGACGGTGAGGGTTCCGTCGTGCGCTTCGGTGATGCTCTTGACGATGGCCAGGCCCAGGCCGACGCCCGCGTGGTCTTGGCGGATGCGTTCGGTGCCGCGCCGGAAGGGCTCGGTGAGGGTCGAGACCAGCTGTGCCGGAAGGACCTCGCCGGTGTTCTCGACGCTGAGCGTCACGCATTCGGGATGGATGCCGGTTGTCACCCGAACGATGCCCCGACCGGGCAGGTTGTGGACGATCGCATTATGGATGAGATTGACCGTCAGCTGCAGCAGGAGCGCTCGGGAGCCGATGGTCGGGGTGATGTCGACCGCGGCCTCGATGTCGACGCCGTGCTTCTCCGCCAAGGGAAGCAGTGTCTCGACGGCCTCCTCGACGTACAGGGACAGGTCGACGGACTCCCGGGTGAAGGATCGCTGGTCGGCACGGCTGAGCAGGAGCAATGCCTCGGTGAGGTCGATCGCCCTGGCATTGACGTCGTGGAGGCGTCCGACAAGCTGGCCCAGGTCTCGCGCCGGGTCGTTGAGCGTCACTTCGAGTAGGGCCTTCGTGATCGCCAGCGGGGTGCGCAGCTCGTGGGAGGCGGTGGCCGCGAACCTCCGCTGCTCGGCGACGTGCGCTTCGAGGCGCGCGAGCATGGTGTCGAAGGCGTCGGCCAGCTCGCGGAACTCGTCCTTGCGGCCTTCCAGTTCGATCCGGTGGGAGAGCGACCCGTTCGCGGCCGTGCGGGTGGCGTCGGTGATCCGGGTCAGTGGGGCGAGCATTCGGCCGGCGAGCAGCCACCCTCCCAGCAGGCCGAACACCAGCAGAAGCGTCAGCACGACGGCCGTCGCCGGAGCGTACGCGTGCAGCACGATGGTGCGGACGGGCACGAGCCCCTTGGGGCTGCTCGCTGCATCGGGCAGGCCGCGCAGCAGATACACCCACACAGTGGCCAGCATCAGTGTGCCTGCGAGCATGACGAAGCCCGCGTAGCTGAGGGTGAATTTGAGGCGGACGCTCATGCCCGGTGTTCTATGCACCCGCATCGCCCTCACGCCTGATGTCCGCCTGGGCGGCGATTCGGTATCCGACGCCGGGCACGGTGGCGATGATCTGAGGTTCACCGAGGCGTTTGCGCAGAGCCGAGACCGTGATGCGTACAGCATTGGTGAACGAGTCGGCGTTCTCGTCCCAGGCCCGCTCCAGCAGTTCCTCGGCGCTGACGACGCCGCCTTCTGCGGCGACGAGCACCTCGAGCACGGCGAATTGTTTGCGAGTGAGTCCGACGTAGCGGTCGTCGCGGAAGACCTCACGGCGGAAGGGGTCCAGCCGCAGGCCCGCGATCTCCCGCACGGGCGGTCTCATGTGCGCGCGCCTGCGGTCGAGTGCCCTGATCCTGAGGACGAGTTCACGCAGCTCGAACGGCTTGGTGAGGTAGTCGTCGGCACCGAGCTCGAACCCGGAGGCCTTGTCGTCGAGCCGGTCGGCGGCGGTGAGCATGAGGATGGGCATACCTGATCCCGCTGCGACGATCCATGCGGCGATCTCGTCACCGGAGGGGCCGGGGATGTCGCGGTCGAGAATGGCGATGTCGTAGGCGTTGACGCTCAGCAACTCCAAGGCGGTGTCGCCGTCACCGGCGATGTCCGCCGCGATGGCCTCCAGACGCAGCCCGTCGCGGATGGCCTCTGCCATGTACAGCTCGTCCTCGACGATCAAGACACGCATATGCCGATGCTACGGCCTGGGACCTATCATGAGCATATTGAAAACGCATACGCCCCGGTGGGTAACTGTCGTGGCCTCCACGGCCACCGCGCTTCTTGAGTAGGGTCGGGGACCGGCGCGGTGGCCGTTGCTCCGTTTCCGGTCCCCGACCCTACTGAAACGTCGTCACAACGTTCGTGATCGCGGGGCGTGGCGGTACGAGCTGTTCCACTCAGGTCGAACTCGCGCTGTTGGGTCCGGTCGTGACAGATCGTGATCGTCGTGCAAGCTCCTCGGCCGGCCCGGCGACCATCGCCCGCAGTTCACCTTCCGGCTGCACACCTGGCGTCTGCGCTTTCCTGATCGCACTGCACCAGTCAGGGCCGCTGCGGCGGGGCGTTCGGCAGCCTCTTCCTGAGCCCGGGGTGGTGGCACTGATCGTGGGAGTCGTCGGCGTCGCCACCACCGTGACCATCCCGGTGTCGGAGCGGCGCTCGGACGACCGGTGCGCTCGCCGGCCTGACTCCGGCGGTCCGGGCGTCCCGGATGCCGCCTCCGTAGCCCCCAGGGCCACGTCCAAGTGTCGGAATTGCTCGCTTGGACGACACTCGTGGACATCGAGTCCGATCGGCAGCATGGACCTCCTGACTTCGGCGTAGTGGAAGAGGGGATGTCCGCATGGTGCTGATGCCGTCCACCGGGGGGGCGCTGAGGGCCGGCGGAGGTGCTGATCCCGAGCCGTCCAGGATCAGCCCTGGCACGTCCCGCAGAGTGCTCTCCTACCTTCGCCCGTACACCGGAAAGATCACCCTCTTCGCCATCGTCGCTGTCCTGGAGTCGCTCATCGTGGTGGCGACTCCGCTGCTGCTCAAGCAGATCGTCGACGACGGGATCCTCAAGCACGACTCCGGATCCATCACGCTGCTGGCCTGCTGCACCGCCGGCCTCGCCGTCCTCGACGCGTTACTGCAGCTGGCGCTCGCCCACATCGCCGGGTGGATCGGGCAGGGGGTCACCTACGAACTCCGGGTCCAGGCGCTCGGTCACGTCCAGCGGCTGCCGGTCGCGTTCTTCACCCGCACCCAGACCGGGGTGCTGGTCGGACGGCTCCACATGGATCTGATCATGATGCAGCAGGCTTTCAGCCAGCTGCTGATGACGGTCACCAGCGCGGTCGCGGTCGTCATGGTGGTAGCCGAGCTGTTCTACCTGTCGTGGCTCCTCGCCGTCGTCACGCTGGTGCTGATCCCGCTGTTTCTCCTTCCCTGGATGTACGTGGGCCGGGTGATGGAGCGGTACACCAGGCAGTCGATGGAGGCGAACGCCGGCCTGGCCGGCATCCTCCAGGAGCGGTTCAACGTGCAGGGGGCGATGCTCTCCAAGCTCTTCGGCCGTCCGGAGCAGGAGATGACCGAGTACGAGGACCGGTTGGAGAAGCTCCGCAGGGTCGGCGTGAGCGTCGTCGTCTACAGCCGGATGGCCTTCATCATCATGGCGCTGATGGCCTCGCTCACCACGGCGCTCACCTACGGGGTCGGCGGCGGACTCGTGCTGTCCGGGACCTTTCAGCTCGGCACGCTGATCGCTCTCGCCACCCTGCTCGGGCGGCTGTTCGGGCCGATCACCCAGCTGTCCGGGATGCAGGCGAACGCGCTGATCGTCCTGGTGAGCTGCGAGCGGGTCTTCGAGATCCTCGACCTGAAGCCGCTGATCGAGGAACGCCCCGACGCCGTGAGGCTCACGGTGAGCACAGCCCCGGAGATCGAGTTCGAGGACGTGTCGTTCCGCTACCCCGGCGCGGACGAGGTCTCGCTGGCGTCGCTGGAGCAGAACGTGCGCGGCGGACGGGAGCGGGGGGAGACGGCGTCGGAGGTCCTGCGCCACCTCAGCCTGCAAGCGCCGGCCGGAACCCTCACCGCACTCGTCGGCCCGTCCGGCGCGGGGAAGACCACTCTCACCCACCTGGTGTCCCGGCTGTACGACCCGACCTCCGGCACCGTCCGTATCGGCGGACACGATCTCCGGGACCTCTCCTTCGACTCGCTCCGCGAGACGGTGGGCGTGGTCAGCCAGGACACCTACCTCTTTCACGACACCATCCGGGAGAACCTCGCCTACGCCCGTCCGGCCGCCACCGAGGACGAGCTGATCGAGGCGTGCAAGGGGGCTCAGATCTGGGACCTGATCGAATCCCTCCCGAGGGGGCTCGACACCGTCGTGGGAGACCGCGGCTTCCGGCTGTCGGGCGGGGAGAAGCAGCGACTGGCCATCGCCAGGCTGCTGCTGAAGGCGCCCTCGGTCGTCGTGCTCGACGAGGCCACCGCCCACCTGGACTCCGAGTCGGAGGCCGCCGTCCAGCGGGCGCTCAGGACCGCGCTGCGCGACCGCACCTCGCTGGTGATCGCCCACCGGTTGTCCACGATCCGCGAGGCCGACCAGATCGTCGTGATCGACGACGGAGGCGTCTGTGAGCGCGGGACGCACGAGGAGCTGCTGGCCGCGGGTGGACTCTACGCGGAGCTCTACCACACGCAGTTCGCCAAGTCGGGCGGCGGCGCTGCCGAGCCCGAACGCAACGGGGCCGGACCGGTCCCCCAGATGGCTTCCGAATGGGGACGATGAATTCCGCAGCGCTGGCCACGCCGACGGTGCCGGAGCTGTTCGCCCGCCAGGCGGAGCGGACGCCCGACGCGGTGGCCGTGGTCGATGGAGACCGGGTTCTGACCTACCGACGGCTGGACGAGCTCGCGGGCCGGCTGGCCGGGCGGCTGATCGGTCGGGGTGTCCGCCGCGGCGACCGAGTGGCGGTCCTGATGGAACGCTCGGCGGACCTGGTGGTGACGCTGCTCGCCGTGTGGAAGGCGGGAGCGGCGTATGTGCCGGCGGACCCCGGCCATCCCGCGCGGCGGGTGGCGTTCATGGTCGCGGACTCAGGGGCGTCCTTGATGGCATGTTCGGCCGCGACGGTCGACGGCGTGCCGGAGGGGGTCGAGTCGATCGTCGTCACGGAGGGAGGGCAGGGCGAAGCGCCGGCGGTCCCGGTGCGTCCGGGGGACCTGGCGTATGTGATGTACACCTCCGGGTCGACCGGGATCCCGAAGGGAGTGGCCGTCCCGCACCGGAGCGTCGCGGAGCTGGCGGGGAACCCCGGCTGGACGGTGCAACCCGGTGACGCGATCCTCATGCATGCGCCTCACGCCTTCGACGCGTCCCTCTTCGAGATGTGGGTCCCGCTCCTCTCGGGTGCCCGTGTGGTGATCGCCGAGCCAGGCGCGGTGGACGCCCGACGTCTGCGGGAGGCCATCGCCGGCGGCGTGACGAAGGTGCATCTGACCGCAGGAAGCTTCCGCGCGCTGGCGGAGGAGTCGCCGGAATCCTTCGCCGGCCTCCAGGAGGTGCTGACGGGCGGCGACGTGGTGCCCGCACACGCGGTGGAGAAAGTGCGAAGGGCGGTCCCCCGAGCACGGATCCGGCACCTGTACGGTCCGACGGAGACGACGCTGTGCGCGACGTGGCACCTGCTCCAGCCGGGCGACGTGCTGGGTCCCGTGCTGCCGATCGGCCGTCCGCTTCCGGGCCGCCGGGCCCAGGTGCTCGACGCGTCGCTGCAGCCCCTGCCGCCGGGCACGGTCGGCGAACTCTACCTTTCGGGCGCCGGCCTTGCGGACGGCTACCTGGACCGGGCGGCGCTGACGGCGGAGCGGTTCGTGGCGGATCCGTCCGTACCCGGCGGACGGATGTACCGGACCGGGGATCTCGCCCAGTGGACCGCCGACGGTGAGCTGCTGTTCACGGGCAGAGCCGACGACCAGGTGAAGATCCGCGGGTTCCGGATCGAGCCGGGCGAGATCGAGGCCGCGCTGACCGCCCAGCCGGATGTCCACGAGGCCGTCGTGGTGGTGATCGATGGACGCCTGATCGGTTACGCGGTGACGGACGCGGATCCCGACGTCCTCCGTGAGCGTCTCGGGGCGATCCTGCCGGAGTACATGGTCCCGGCTGTCGTGATCACGCTGGACGGGCTTCCGCTGACCCGCAACGGCAAGGTGGACCGGGCGGCGCTGCCCGCGCCCGTCTTCGGGGCGAACGCCGCGGGTCGCGAACCCGCCACCGAGGCGGAGCGCGTCCTGAGCGGACTCTTCGCCGACCTGCTCGGCCTGGATCGGGTCGGTGTCGACGAGAGCTTCTTCACCCTGGGCGGCGACTCGATCGTCGCGATGCGGCTGGCGGCGCGCGCGGCCAGGGCCGGTCTGCTGGTGACGCCCTCGCAGGTCTTCAGCGAGAGGACCCCCGCACGGCTGGCGGCCGCAGCGCGTCCCGTGCCCGCCGATGACCCCGACGCCCCCGTCGGCCGCCCTCTGATCGCCCTCACCGCGGAGGAGGAGGCCGAGCTGGCGACGGCCGTACCCGGTGCCGTGGAGGCCTGGCCGCTCGCCCCGCTCCAGGAAGGGCTGCTCTTCCAGTCGACCCTTGAACGAGAGGGCCTCGACATCTACCAGGCGCAGTGGATCCTGGAGCTGGCCGGGCCGCTGGACGCGGCCCGGCTCCGGGCCGCCTGGGAAGCGGTCTTCGCGCGGCGCGCCGAACTCCGGGTGAGCTTCGTCCGGCTCGCGTCGGGGAGGACGCTCCAGGCCGTCGCCGGGCACGTCGTGCTGCCCTGGCGGGAGGTCGATCTCACCGGCGTGGGCGACGCCGAGGCGGCCGTCGAGGCCCTCGCCCGGCAGGAACAGGAGCAGCGGTTCGACCTGGCCGCGGGCCCGCTGTTCCGGCTACTGCTGGCCCGAATCAGCGAGGACCGGCACCGCCTGCTGGTCGTCCACCACCACATCCTGACCGACGGCTGGTCGGTGGCGGCCATCCTCAACGAGGTGGCCGAGGCGTACGAGGCCGACGGCCGGCACCCGGAGCGGATCGGCGCGGCATCCTACCGGGACTACCTGGCCTGGCTGGACCGGCAGGACAAGGGCGCGGCACGCGCTGCCTGGCAGGCGGAGCTGTCCGGCCTCGACGGGTACGCGTCGATCGCCAGGACGGCCGCCGGGACGGGGTACGAGTACCGCATCGCCCACCTCACGCCGGAGCTCTCCACCAGGCTGCGGGAGGTGGCTCGTGACCACGGGCTGACGCTGAACACGGTGGTGCAGGGTGCGTGGGCGATGGTGCTGGCCCGGCTCGCGCGGCGCACCGAAGTGGTGTTCGGCACCACGGTCGCCTGCCGTCCCGCAGAGCTCCCCGGGGTGGAGTCGATGACCGGGCTCATGATGAACACCGTGCCGGTCCGGGTATCGCTCGACGGCGGACAGTCGGTCGCCGACCTGCTCACCGGTCTGCAGCGGCGGCAGGCGGCTCTGATCCCGCATCAGCACCTGGGACTGCCGGAGATCCAGAAGGTCGCCGGGCCGGGCGCGAAGTTCGACACGCTGCTGGTGTTCGAGAACTATCCGCGGGACTTCGCCGACCGGTTCACCTACCTGGGCACGGTCGAGGGGACCCACTATCCACTGACCCTCGGCATCATCCCGGGGGACCGTCTCAGGATCCAGCTCGCCTACCGGCACGGGCAGATCGAGGAAACCGTCGCGGAGTCCGTGCTGGGGTGGTTCGTCGGCGCCCTCGGCGCGGTGGGCGCCGACCCATACGGGTTGGTGGGGCGGGCCGGTGTGGGTGGGGGCCGGGTGAGCGGCCCGGATGCGGCGCCGGCGGTGGGGGAGACCTTGCCGGTGCTGGTGGCGCGGGTCGTGGAGGAGCGGCCCCATGAGACGGCGGTGGCGGACGGTGACGGCGAGCTGACCTTCGAGGAGCTCTGGGAACGGGCGTCGGCGCTCGCCGCTGTGCTGAGGGCCCGTGGGGTCGGACCGGAGTCCCGGGTGGGCCTCGTCGTGGGGCGGTCGGCGTGGTGGGTGGTCGGGATGCTGGGGGTGTCGCTGGCCGGAGGCGCGTTCGTTCCGGTGGATCCCGCGTATCCGGCCGAGCGCGTGGGACTGCTGCTGGGGGACGCGGATCCCGTGCTGGTCGTGTGCGACGGGAAGGCGCGGAACGCGGTGCCCGAGGAGCTCGCCGACCGGTCGGTGGTGATCGACGAAGTGGACCTCTCGGCGGGCCCGGACGCGGTGCCGCCGCCGGTGGGGCCCGGCGACGCGGCGTACGTGATCTACACGTCGGGGTCGACGGGGATTCCGAAGGGGGTCGTCGTCACCCACGCGGGCCTGGGGAATCTGGCGGCGGCGCAGATCGACCGGTTCGCTGTGTCGCCGTCGTCGAGGGTCCTGAAGTTCGCGGCGCTGGGCTTCGACGCCACGGTCTCCGAGGTGCTGATGGCGCTGCTTTCGGGGGCGACGCTGGTGATGGCGCCGGAGCAGGACCTGCCGCCGCGGGTGTCGCTGGCCGAGGCACTGGAGCGGTGGGACGCCACCCATGTGACGGTTCCGCCGTCGGTGCTCGCCACGGCCGACGTGCTGCCGGCGAGGCTGGAGACGGTGGTGGTGGCGGGGGAGGCATGCCCGCCGGGCCTCGCGGACCGCTGGTCGGAGGGACGGCGGCTGATCAACGCCTACGGGCCGACCGAGGCCACGGTGTGTGCTGCGATGAGCATGCCGTTGACGGCGGGCCAGGACGTGGTCCCGATCGGGAAGCCGATCGTGGGAAGCCGCTGCCACGTACTGGACGCCTTCCTTCGGCCATTGCCGCCGGGGATCACCGGTGAGTTGTATGTGACGGGGATCGGGCTGGCCCGTGGCTACCTGGGCCGTGCGGCGCTGACGGCGGAGCGGTTCGTCGCCGATCCCTTCGCTGCCGGTGAGCGGATGTACAGGACAGGAGACCTGGCCTGTCTCACGAGCGGCGGTGAGCTGGTGTTCGCCGGGCGGGCCGATGACCAGGTGAAGCTCCGCGGGTTCCGGATCGAGCCCGGCGAGATCGAGTCCGTCCTGTCCGGCCACCCGGGGGTCGCCCAGGCGGCTGTGGCCGTCCGGGACGACCGCCTCCTGGCCTATGTGTCGCCGGCTGGGGTCGATCCGCAGGCGATACGGGAGTACCTGGCCTCCCGGGTGCCCCAGCACATGGTGCCCGCTGTGGTGGTGCTGGAGGCGCTGCCCACCACCCCGAACGGAAAGATCGACCGCAGCGCGCTGCCCAGCCCTGGTCCCACTGCCGGGACCGTCGGTCGAGAGCCGGTGACGGAGCCCGAACAGGTGCTGTGCCGGCTGTTCGCCGAGGTGCTCGGCCTTGAGCGGGTCAGCGTGGACGACGGCTTCTTCGAGCTGGGCGGGGACTCGATCACCTCGATGCAGCTGGTGGCGCGGGCGCGGCGGGAAGGACTGGCCCTCGCCGCGCAGGACGTCTTCGAGCTGAGGACGCCGGAGGGACTCGCGCGGCTGGCGGCGGAATCGCCTCTGCCGGAACGCCTCCAGCCCGGGACGGCCGACGGTGCGGGCGAGGTGCCGTGGACGCCGGTGATGAGAATGCTCGGCGACGGGATCACCGGTGCGGGATTCGCACAGTGGGTGGTTGTGGGCGCACCCGCGGATCTGGGCGAGGGGATCCTGGCCGCCGCGCTGGCAGCCGTGGTGGATACGCACGACATGCTGCGAGCCCGCGTGGAGCAGGGACGCCTGATCGTCGGTGAACGCGGCTCCGTGGACACGGCCGGTCAGGTCCAGAGGGTGGGGCTTGCCGGAGGCTCGTTGGACCAGGCCGTGGAAGGCGCGGTTCGGGACGCGGTGGGCCGGCTGGACCCGGAGACGGGCGTGATGGTGCAGGCGGTGTGGGTGGACGCCGGGCCGGGACGGGTGGGCCGACTGGTGGTGGCGGTGCACCATCTGGCTGTCGACGGCGTTTCCTGGCGGATCCTGGTACCGGATCTGCGGGCAGCGTGCGAGGCGACTGCGGCGGGGCGGACGCCTTCGCTGGAGCCGGTGGCGGTGTCGTTCCGGCGGTGGGCGGGCCTGCTGGAGGAATGGGCGGCCTCCGCGGACCGGGTCGGTGAACTGCCGGCCTGGCAGGCGGTCCTGGGCCAGGCGGAGCGGCCGGTCGGCGGGCGGGACGTGAGCGCGGGGAGAGTGTGCTCACGGTCGTGGGCGATGTCGGGAGCCGAGGCGTCGGCGCTGCTGGGAAGGATTCCCGGGCTGTTCTTCTGCGGGGTCCACGAGGTGCTGCTCGCAGGGCTGGCGGGGGCGGTGGTGCGCTGGTGCGGCGATCACGCGGTGCTGGTGGACGTGGAGAGTCACGGCCGTCATGCGGTCGGCGGGCTGGATCTGTCCCGGACGGTCGGCTGGTTCACCAGCGTGCATCCGGTGCGACTGGACGTCTCGGGGATCCACTTGGCGTCCGGGGACCTGCTCAAGGCGGTGAAGGAGCAGTCGCGGGCCGTGCCCGGCGACGGGCTCGGCTACGGGCTGCTGCGTCATCTGAACGCCGGGACCGGACCGGTACTGGAGGCCGTGCCGTCACCCTGGATCGGGTTCAACTACATGGGCCGGTTCGCCGTGGGTGAGCAGAACGACGTGGCGGCATGGCAGCAGGCCGGTGACATCGGCGGTTCTCTGGATCCGGCCACGGCGGCGCCGCACGCGCTGCAGGTCGACGCGGTCGTCCGGGACCTGCCGGGGGGCCCGGAACTGACGCTGACGGTGAGCTGGACGGCCGGCCGCTTCGAAGAGGCCGAGATCGAACGGTTCGGTCGGATGTGGCGGGACGCGCTGTGCGGCCTGGCCCGCCTGGCGGACGATTCCTCGGCCGGGGGACACACCGCGTCCGACTTCGACCTCCTCGACCTCGATCAGGACGAGATCGAGGGTTTTGAAGCAATAGCGAAGCACTTCGGCGGAGGCGGGAAATCGTGACCCCTGGATCGGCGCTCGCCGAGATCTGGCCGCTGTCACCCATGCAGGAGGGAATGCTCTACCACTCCTCCTTCGACGACACGGCCCCCGACATCTACGTCATCCAGCAGACCCAGATCATCGACGGGCCGCTGGACGCGGAGCGGCTCCGGACCTCCTGGCAGGCCCTCCTCGACCGGCACGCGGCGCTCAGGACGTCCTTCCACCGGCGGAAGTCCGGCGAGACGGTCCAGCTCATCGCCCGGGAGGTGGAACTCCCCTGGACCGAATGCGACGTGTCCGGCCTGGACGAGGACGACGCGATGGCCGAGGTGACCGTGATCGCGCAGAAGGAGCGCGCCAGGGGGTTCGACCTGACGCGACCTCCGCTGCTGCGGCTGACGCTGGTCCGGCTCGGTCCGGAGCGGCACTGTCTCGTGACGACCAGCCATCACCTGCTCATGGACGGGTGGTCGCGGGCGATCCTCGAATCAGAACTCCTCGACATCTACGCGGCCGGCGGCGTCGCGTCGGGTCTGCGGTCAGCGGCCTCCTACCGGAACCATCTGGCATGGCTGGGGCGGCAGGACAAGGAGGCCGCCCGGGCGGCATGGCGCGCGGAGCTGGCCGGCACCGACGGATCATCGGCGCTCGGCATCCCCGAAAGGCCCGGCCGGGCTCCGGAACTGCCGGTCCGGGAGGTGATCCGCCATTCCCCGGCCTTCACCTCCGCCCTGATGGAGTTCGCCCGCAGCCATGGGCTGACACTGAACACGGTGGTGCAGGGCGCGTGGGCGCTGGTGCTGGCCCGACTGGGGCGCCGCCGGGACGTGGTGTTCGGCGCGACGGTCTCCGGGCGTCCGGCTGACCTGCCGGGCGTGGAGGGCATGGTGGGGCTGTTCATCAACACCGTGCCGGTGCGCGTGCGGCTGGACGGCGGGAGAACGGTCCTGGAGACGTTGACGGAGCTGCAGGAGCGGCAGTCCGCACTGATCGCGCACCAGCACCTCGGGCTCCCGGAGATCCAGAGGCTCGCAGGGGCGGGCTTGGACACACTCGTGGTGTTCGAGAACTACGTCGATCCCTCGGCGGACCCGACGTCCCCGCGCGCTCTCGGACTGACCCTGCGGGAGTTCCACCAGGCGTCCCCCTACGCGATCACTCTGGGCGTCATGCCGGGCGAGAGCATCGAGACCGAAGTGCAGTACCAGCCGGGGATGGTCGACGCCGAAGTCGCCGGGACCGCTCTCCACGGGCTGGTCCGCGTCCTGGAACGGATGATCGCGGATCCGGCTGCGCCGCTGGGCCGCCTGGACCTGGTGAGTGACGCCGAACGTGAGCGGGTGGTCGAGCGGTGGAACGAGACGGGCGACCCGATCGTCGCGCCATCGGCGGTGGAGCTCTTCCTCCGGCAGGTGGAGAAGGCTCCGGACGCGACGGCGATGACGGCCGGGGGACGGGCCTGGTCGTTCGCGGAGCTCGACGCATGGTCGGGCCGGCTGGCGCGGGTACTGGTGGACCGGGGCGTGCGACGTGGCGACCGCGTCGGTGTCCTGCTGGAGCGTTCGCCGGAGGTGCCGGCGGCATGGCTCGGAGTGTGGAAGGCGGGAGCGGCGTTCGTTCCCGTCGATCCGGACTACCCGGCGGACCGGGTCGCGTACATGCTGTCCGACGCCGCGGTGGCCGCGGTGGTGTGCTGTGCGGGGACTGCGGCCGCCGTGCCCTCGGGCCACGGGCTCATCATGATGGACGACATCGTCGACGGTGAGACCTCGCTGGTCCCGATCGGGGCGGACGACCTGGCGTACGTGATGTACACCTCGGGATCGACCGGGACACCGAAGGGCGTTGCCGTCCCGCACGGCGGCGTCGCGGCCCTGGCGGGAGACCCGGGGTGGGGCGTCGGAGCGGGCGACGCGGTGCTGATGCACGCGCCGCACACCTTCGACGCGTCCCTGTACGACCTCTGGGTGCCGCTCGTGTCGGGTGCGCGGGTGATGCTCACCGAGCCGGGCGTGGTCGACGCGGCGCGCCTCGCTGCCCACGTCGCACAGGGCCTCACCTCGGTGAACTTCACGGCGGGCCAGTTCCGGGCGCTGGCGCAGGAGGCGCCGGAGTCGTTCTCGGGGTTGCGCGAAGTGCTGGCGGGCGGCGACGTGGTGCCGCTCGGTGAGGTGGAGCGGGTCCGGCGGGCCTGCCCCGAGCTGGTCGTCTGGCACACGTACGGTCCGACGGAGACCACCCTGTGTGCGACCTGGAAGGCGATCGGGCCCGGCGAGCGGCTGGGGCCGGTCCTGCCGATCGGCCGCCCGATGCCGGGTCGGCGGCTGTATGTGCTGGATGTCTTCCTGCGTCCGTTGCCGCCGGGCGTCGCGGGCGATCTCTACATCGCGGGCGCGGGGGTGGCGCACGGCTATCTGGACCGTCCGGGGCTGACGGCGGAGCGGTTCGTCGCAGACCCGTTCACCTCCGGTCAGCGCATGTACCGGACGGGCGACGTCGCGTACTGGACCGATGAGGGCGATCTGGTCTTCGCCGGGCGCGCCGACGAGCAGGTGAAGATCCGCGGCTACCGTGTGGAGCCGGGCGAGGTCGAGGCGGTGCTGGCTGCGCGGCCGGGCGTTGACCAGGCTGTGGTGGTGGCACGTGAAGGACGCCTGATCGGCTATGTCGTGTCCGGCGGCGACATCGATCCGGAACGGCTGCGCGAGGACGTCGCCAGGGCGCTGCCGGACTACATGGTGCCGGCGGCGGTGCTGGTCCTGGACGTACTGCCGGTGACGGCCAACGGCAAGGTGGACCGGGCAGCGCTGCCCGCCCCCGACTTCAGCGGACGCGTCACCGGCCGGGAACCGGCCACCGACGCCGAGCGGGCGCTGTGCGCGCTGTTCGGCGAGGTTCTCGACCTGGAACGGGTCGGCGCGGATGACAGCTTCTTCGAGCTGGGCGGGGACTCGATCACCTCGATGCAGCTGGCGGCGCGGGCCCGCCGCGCCGGAATGGCCTTCGGCGCGCGCGAGGTGTTCGAGCACAGGACCCCGGCGGGAATCGCCGGGATCCTCGACCCGGACGGCGGGCCGGCCGGGCCGCCCGATCCGGCCGAGGGCACAGGAGACGTCGCCCGGACGCCGATGATGACGGCATGGGGGCCGGGATCCGCGCAGTGGGCGACCGTCGGCGCGCCCGGCGGCCTGTCGGTGGACGCGCTGGCGGCTGGGCTGAGCGTGCTGATCGACGCCCACGACATGCTGCGGAGCCGGATCGTCGAGGCCGGGAAGCCCCGGCTGGTCGTGTCCCGCCGGGGCGCGGTGGACGCCGCGGCACTGATCGAGCGGGTCGAGGCGGACACCGGTGACCTCGACGACGTCGCGCAGCGGTGCGCTCGGGAGGCGGCCGTTCGGCTGGATCCTGCCGCGGGTGTGATGGTCCGTGCGGTGTGGGTGGACGCCGGACCCGGTCGGGTCGGGCGGCTCGTGCTGGTGGCGCATCCTCTGGTGGTCGACGCGATGTCGTGGGAGATCCTGCTGACGGACCTGAAGGCTGCTCATGAGGCTGCCGCCGCAGGCAGGGAGCCGTCCCTCGACCCGGTGGACGTCTCGTTCCGGCGATGGGCGGCCGCCATGGCGGAACAGGCGACCTCCGAGGAACGCGTCGCGGAGCTGACCGCGTGGACGGCGCTCCTCGACGGGGAGGAGCCACGGCTGGGCGCGCCCGGCACCGGCTCGGCCGCGGGACGCCGATCGTGGACCTTGCCGAAGGACCGCGCGCAAGCGCTCGCCGAGCAGGTCCCCTCGGCCTTCCACTGCGGTGTCCACGAGGTGCTGCTGACGGGCCTGGCAGGCGCGGTGGCGCGGTGGCGCGGAGGCCACGTGGTGCTGGTGGACGTGGAGAACCACGGCCGTCACCCGGTCGGCGGGATGGATCCGTCCCGGACGGTGGGCCGGTTCACGAGCGTGCATCCGGTGCGGCTGGACGTGGGCGGGATCGATCCGGCGTCCGGGTCGTTGCTGAAGGCGGTGAAGGAGCAGTCGAGGGCGGTGCCCGGCGACACGCTCGGCTACGGCTTGCTGCGCCGTCTGAACGCCGAGACGGGACCTGTCCTGGAAGCCTTGCCGTCCCCCCAGATCGGGTTCGCCTACCGGGGCCGGTCCGCCACGGGCGACGTGCGGGAGTGGCAGCGCTCCGGAGCACTCGGCGGTTCATCGGACCCGGACATCAGGCCGTCGCACGCGCTGGAAGCCGAGGCGGCCATCCGGGAATTGCCGGACGGCCTGGAACTGACGCTCACGGTGAGCTGGCCGGCCGGTCTCTTCCCGGAGGCCGAGATCGAACGGTTCGGCCGACTGTGGTCGGACGAGTTGTCCGCCCTGGCCGGCCTGGTGGGTGATTCCTCCGCCGGGGGGCACACCGCGTCCGATTTTGACCTCCTCGACCTGAACCAGGACGAGATCGAGGAACTCGAAGCCGAGTTCAACGACGACCTTTAAGCCTTTTCGCTGGATCGAGGGAGACACCGATGGCTCAGTCGCGGATCGAGGACATCTGGCCGATGTCGCCGCTGCAGGAAGGGCTGCTGTTCCACACGGTCTACGACGACGATGGGCCCGACATCTACGTCGGCCACTGGATACTGGAGCTGCAGGGTCCGGTGGACCCGGCCAGGTTACGCGCGGCTTGGGAGGCGCTGCTCACCCGGCACGCCGCGCTCAGGGCCTGCTTCCGGCAGCGTGCGTCGGGTGAGACGGTGCAGGTCATCGCGGACCGGGTGGACCTGCCGTGGCGTGTGGTCGACCTTTCCCACCTCGACGATCCCGATGAGGCAGTGCGGGAGCTGGCCGAGGAGGACCGGCTCCGGAGATTCGACCTCGCCAAGCCCCCACTGCTGCGCCTCACCTTGATCCGTCTCGACGACTCCGGTCACCGGCTGGTGGTGACCTGCCATCACGCGGTCATGGACGGCTGGTCGTTGCCCATCGTGTTCGATGAACTGCTGGCCCTGTACGCGGCCGGTACCGGTCGGCCGGATCTGCCGGAAGCGGCGTCCTATCGGGACTACCTCGCCTGGCTGAACCGGCAGGACCAGGAGCGGGCGCTGGCGGCGTGGACGGCGGAGCTGCGCGGCGCGCAGGACCCGACCCTGGTGGCGCCGGCCGACCCGGGCCGAGCGCCCGGCATGCCGGAGAGCGTCACGGCCGAGCTCCCCGAGCAGCTCACCCGCTCGCTGGAAGACCTGGCCCGCAGCCATGGGCTGACGCTGAACACGGTGGTGCAGGGCGCGTGGGCGCTGGTGCTGGCGCAGCTGTCGGGCCGGACGGACGTGGTGTTCGGGGCGGTGGTGTCGGCACGCCCGGCGGACCTGCCCGGCGTGGAGGCAATGGTGGGGCTCTTCCTCAACACCGTGCCCGTGCGCGTACAGCTGAACGGTGCTGCGCCGATCATCGGACTGCTGACGGAGCTGCAGAAGCGGCAGTCGGCGCTCATCCCGGACCAGTACGTGGGGTTGGTGGACATCCAGAAGGCGGCCGGCCCCGGCGCGATCTTCGACACCCTGCTCGTCTTCGAGAACTTTCCCCGCGACCTCGGCGAACCGGACTCCGCCGAGACCTTCTCCGTCCGGGTGAACCAGGGTAGGGAGGCCGCCCACTATCCGCTGACGCTGGTCGCCGTCCCCGGCGACACGATGCTCCTCAAGCTCGACCATCTGACCGACCTCTTCGACACGGGCGCGGCTCTCTCTGTCATCGAGCGGCTCCAGGGGGTTCTGCGCCGGCTGACGGCCGACCCCGGGATCACCGTGGCCGACGTCGCTGTGACGACCGCCGCCGAGCGCAACCTGGTGGTGAACGCCTGGGGCATGGCACCCGACGCCGAGCCAGCCTGCCTGCCGCTGGTCCTGTTCGATCGCCAGGCGGAGCGTCGCGGAAACGAGACGGCGATCATCGACGGAGATCGGACGACGTCGTTCCGAGACCTGGCCGGGCATGCGGACAGGCTCGCGGGTTACCTGACCAGCCGCGGCATCCGGCGCGGGGATCGGGTCGCCGTGGTGATGGAACGGTCATCCGACCTGATCGCGACACTGCTCGCGGTGTGGAAGGCGGGGGCGGCGTTCGTGCCGGTGGACCCCGCCTACCCGGTGGAACGCGTGAAGCTCATGCTGGCGGACGCGGATCCGGCGGCGGTGGTGTGCCGGGCCGCGAGCCGGGTAGCCGTGTCGGACAGCGGGCTCGATCCGATCGTCCTGGACGACCCGGAGACGCGGCGGGCCGTGGCGGAGTGCGCCCGCCCCTCGGTGGAGGTCGGAGCCGACGACCTCGCCTACGTGATGTACACCTCGGGGTCGACGGGCACGCCCAAGGGCGTCGCGGTGTCGCATGGCAACGTGGCGGCGCTGGTCGGGGAGCCGCGGTGGGAGATCGGGCCCGGCGACGCCGTGCTGACGCACGCCTCGCACGCCTTCGACATCTCCCTGTTCGAGATATGGGTGCCACTCCTGTCAGGTGCCCGAATAGTGATCGCCGAACCGGGCGCGGTGGACGGGGAGGCTCTGGCCCGATACGTGGCGAGTGGCGTCACGGCCGCCCACCTGACCGCAGGGGCCTTCCGGGTGCTGGCCGAGGAGTCACCGGAGTCGATCGCCGGGCTTCGCGAGGTGTTGACCGGCGGGGACGAGGTGCCGCCGACGGCGGTGGAGCGCGCACGGCGGGCGTGCCCGGACGTCCGGGTGCGGCATCTCTACGGCCCGACGGAGGCGACCCTGTGCGCGACCTGGTGGCTGCTCGAACCCGGCGATGAGACCGGACCGGTGTTGCCGATCGGACGTCCCCTCGCGGGCCGGCACGTCTACGTCCTTGACGCGTTCCTGCGCCCCGTTCCTCCGGGCGTGAAGGGCGAACTGTACGTCGCCGGGGCCGGTGTCGCGTGCGGCTACCTGGGTCGTGCGGCATTGACGGCCGAGCGGTTCATCGCCGATCCCTTCGTCCCCGGCGAGCGGATGTACCGGACCGGTGACCTGGCCCACTGGACGGACCAGGGCACGCTCGTGTTCGGCGGACGGGCCGACGATCAGGTGAAGATTCGCGGCTATCGCGTGGAGCCGGGAGAGACCGAGGCGGTCCTCGCCGGGCTTCCGGGCGTCGGCCAGGCCGTGGTCTGTGCCCGGGACGGGCATTTGATCGGCTATGTGGTCGCCGAAGCGGGGCGGGACCTCGACCTGGTATGGCTGCGGGAGCGGCTCGCCGAGACGATGCCCGAGTTCATGGTCCCGGCGGCGTTGATCGCGCTGGACGAGCTGCCGTTGACGGTCAACGGGAAGGTGGATCGACAGGCCCTGCCCGAACCGGACTTCGCGTCGAAGCCGGTGGGCCGGGACCCGGCCACCGAGGCCGAGCGGATCCTGTGCCGGGTGTTCGCCGAGGTTCTCGGCCTGGAACGGGTCGGGGTCGGGGACGGCTTCTTCGAGCTGGGCGGGGACTCGATCTCGTCGATGCAGGTGGCCGCCCGCGCCCGTCGCGAGGGAATCGCCCTCACCCCACGTCAGGTGTTCGAGCAGCGGACGCCCGAACGGCTGGCCGCGCTGGCGCAGGCGGCCGGAACGACGCGGCCGGGCCGCTCCGAGGCGGACACGGGCATCGGGGAGATCCCCTGGACGCCGGTGATGCGCGCCCTTGGAGCCGACGCGCTACGCCCCGGCTTCGCCCAGGCGCGAGTCATCGTCGCTCCGCCCGGCCTCGACCGGGACGCGCTGGTGGCCGCCCTGGGAGCGATGCTGGACGTCCATGACCAGTTGCGCGGCCGGGTGGAGTCCGACGGACGGCTGATCGTGCCCGATCGGGGCACGGTGGACGCGGCCGGACTGGTGACACGGGTGGAGGCCGGGACCGGGAACCTCGATGAGATCGCCGGACGCGAGGCCGGGACGGCCGCAGGCGGCCTGGACCCGTCGACGGGAACCATGGTGCGGGCCGTGTGGATCGATGCCGGAGACGCCGAGCCGGGCCGGTTGGCGCTGGTGGCGCATCACCTGGTGGTCGACGCGGTCTCGTGGGGCATCCTGCTGCCGGATCTGCGAACAGCCTATGAAGAGGTGATCTCCGGAGGGACCCCGTCTCTCGAACCTGCGACGACGTCGTACCGGCAGTGGTCGCGGCGGCTGACCGAGCAGGCGTTCAGCGAGCGCACCGTCGCCGAGATCGATCACTGGGTCGAGGTCCTGGACGGCGTGGACCCGTTCCCCGGGCAGCACGCGGGGCGGCCGCACTCATGGTCCTGGACACTGTCCGGGCCCACGGCGCGGAGCCTGGTGGGCCAAGCCCCGGGAGCCTTCCACTGCGGGATCCACGAGGTCCTGCTGGCGGGTCTGGCGGGCGCGGTGGCGCGCCGGCGCGGCGGTGACGCCGGGGTGCTGGTGGACCTGGAGGGCCACGGCCGCCACGCGGCCGACGGCGAGGACCTGCTGCGCACCGTGGGCTGGTTCACCAGCGTCCACCCGGTCCGCCTCGACGTCTCCGGCCTCGACCTGGCAGCCGCGGCGGCCGGGAACGCGGCGGCCGGGGACCTGCTGAAGGCCGTGAAGGAGCAAGTCCGCGCCGTGCCGGGCGACGGGTCCGGCTACGGGCTGCTGCGCCATCTCAACCCCGACACGGGGGCCAGGCTGGCCGAACTGCCGTCCCCGAAGATCGGATTCAACTATCTCGGCCGGTCAGCCGCCACCTCCCCGGACACTCCGTGGCAGGTCAGCGAAGGGCCGCTCGGCGTGGGAGCCGCCGGCCCTGACCTGGTCCTCGCCCATGCCCTGGAGGTCGGCGCGGACGTTCAGGACACGCCGGCCGGTCCCCTGCTGAGGCTGACCATGGACGGCCGGGATCTCGACCCCGCCACGGTGGAGCGGCTGGGGGAGGCCTGGCTGGAGATGCTCACCGGCCTCGCCGCCCACGCTGCCGCCCCCGGCGCCGGAGGCCACACGCCGTCCGATTTCGACCTCGTCGACATGTCGCAGCGGGACGTGGCGGAGCTGGAGGCCGCCGCGCCCGGGCTGACCGACATCTGGCCCCTGTCGCCCCTGCAGGAGGGCATGCTCTTCGAACGGGCCCTCGACGAGGAGGGAGTGGACGTCTACCAGAGCCAGCGGATCCTGGACCTCGACGGGCCGCTCGACCCGGAACGGCTGCTCGCGGCGTGGCAGCCGCTCGTCGCCCGGCACGAGTCGCTCCGGACGAGCTTCCACCAGCTCGGCTCGGGTCAGACGGTGCAGGTCGTCGTGGGCGAGGCCGACATCCCTTGGCGTGAGGCGGACGTGTCGCATCTCGGCGAGGCCGACGCGGCCGCCGAGGTCGAACGTCTTCTCGCGGAGGACCAGGCGGAGCGGTTCGACATGACCCGCCCGCCGCTGCTCCGGCTGCTGCTGATCCGTCTCGGCGAGAACAGGCACCGGCTCGTCCTGACGTCGCACCATGTCCTCCTGGACGGCTGGTCGACGCCGATCATCCTGGGCGAGATGTCGTCCGGCTACGCGGGCGGACCGAACCCGTCGACGTCACCCTCCTACCGTGAATACCTGGCGTGGCTGAGCCGTCAGGACCAGGACGCGACGCGATCGGCGTGGCGGTCGGAGCTGGCCGGGACGGACGAGCCGACCGTGGTGGACGCCGACGCGGGCAAGGCGATGGTGATGCCGGACGAGCATTGCGCATGGCTGTCCACTGAGACGACCCGGACACTCACCGACTTCGCCCGCGGCCACGGGCTGACGTTGAGCACGATCGTGCAGGGCGCGTGGGCCCTGGTGCTGGCCCGGCTCGCGGGCCGGACGGACGTGGTGTTCGGGACGGTGGTGTCGGGCCGCCCGGCGGACGTACCGGATGTGGAACGGATGGTGGGGATGTTCATCAACACCGTTCCGGTCCGGGTGCGCCTCGACGGCGGCCTGCCGATGCTGGAGCTGCTCCAGGACCTGCAACGACGCCAGTCGGCGTTGACGGAACACCAGTACATGGGTCTGTCGGAGATCCAGAAGGCGGTGGGGCCGGGCGCGATCTTCGACACCATCATGATGGTCGAGAACTACCCGCGTGACGCAGCCGGCCTCGGCGACGACGGCGGTGTCACGATCAGCTCGGCCCTCACCCGGACCGGTACCGGCTACCCGCTGACCATGAGCGCCAGTCCCGGAGAGCGCTTGCAGATCCGCGTGTCCTTCCGGCCCGACCGGATCGACGGGAAGACCGCCGCCGAGGTCGCCGGGCAGGTCGTGCGTGTCATCGAACGGATGATGGCCGCGCCCTCGCTTCCCGTGGGCCGCCTGGGCGTGACAAGTGACGCGACACGCACGTCCGTGGTGGAGCACTGGAACGCGACCGGCGAGGTCGCCGACGGTTCGTCGGTGGTGGAACTGTTCCGGCGGCGCTCGGCGAGCGCGCCGGACGCGGTGGCCGTCATCGATGGCGACCGCACCCTGTCCTACGGCGACCTCGACCGGGAATCGGACCGCCTGGCAGGGCATCTGGCCGGGATGGGCGTGCGACGCGGCGACCACGTCGGCGTGGTGATGGAGCGCGGCGCGGACCTGTTCGTCGCATTCCTCGCGGTCTGGAAGGCCGGGGCCGCGTACGTCCCGGTGAATGTGGACCACCCGCCGGTGCGGATCGAGCGGATGCTGGCCGACGCCGGCGTGGCGGTGGCGGTCTGCGCCGAGGCGACCCGGAACGCGGTGCCGGACGGGGTCGAGCCCGTGCCCGTGGACGCGCCGTGGCCCAGGGGAACGAGGCACGAGACGCCGACGGTCACGGCGCGCGACGTCGCCTACGTGATGTACACGTCGGGATCGACCGGGGAGCCCAAGGGCGTCGCGGTGCCGCACGGAAGCGTCGCGGCTCTGGCCGGCGACCCCGGCTGGTCACTCGATGCCGATGACTGCGTACTGATGCACGCCTCGCACGCGTTCGACGCGTCGCTGCTCGAGATCTGGGCGCCGCTGGTCCGCGGTGCCCGCGTCATGGTCGCCGAACCGGGCGCAGTCGACACCCAGCGCCTGCGGGAGGCGATCGCACGCGGCGTGACCACCGTCCATCTGACGGCCGGGAGCTTCCGGGTGCTGGCCGAGGAGTCGCCGGGCTCCTTCAACGGGCTGCGCGAGATCCTCACCGGCGGGGACACGGTGCCCCTCGCCTCCGTCGCACAGCTGCGCCGGGTCTGCCCGGACGTCCGAGTCCGGCACCTGTACGGCCCGACCGAGACCACACTGTGCGCCACGTGGCATCTCCTTGAGCCGGGGGACGAGACAGGCGACGTCCTGCCGATCGGCCGCCCTCTGGCCGGGCGGCGGGCGTATGTGCTCGACGCCTTCCTCCAGCCGGTCGCTCCGAACGTGACCGGCGAGCTCTACCTCGCGGGCGCCGGTCTGGCGCTCGGCTATCCCGAGGCCCGCGGCGCGACCTCGGAGCGGTTCGTCGCCGCCCCGTTCGCCCCCGGCGAGCGGATGTACCGCACCGGCGACCTGGCACGCTGGACCGACCGGGGCGAGCTGCTGTTCGCCGGACGGGCCGACTCCCAGGTGAAGATCCGGGGCTACCGGGTCGAGCCGGCGGAGATCGAGACGGCGCTCGCCGAGGCTCCCCAGGTCGCGCAGGCGGTCGTCGTCGCGAGGGAGGACCGTCCAGGTGAGAAGCGGCTGATCGCCTATGCGATCGTGGAACCGGACCAGGCCCCGGACCCCGATGCGCTCCGCGAACACCTCGCGGCGCGGCTGCCGGAGTTCATGGTCCCGGCCGCGGTGGTGGTCCTGGACGACTTCCCGCTGACGATCAACGGGAAGATCGATCGCGAGGCCCTGCCTGCTCCCGAGTTCTCCGGGAAGGTCGCCGGCCGCGAGCCGCGCACCGAGGCGGAGCGGGTGCTGTGCGCACTGTTCGCCGAGATCCTCGGGCTGGACCGGGTCGGAGCCGATGACAGCTTCTTCGAGCTGGGCGGCGACTCGATCCTCTCCATGCAACTGGCCGCCCGAGCCCGCCGCGCCGATGTCGTCTTCGGCGCGAAGGACGTCTTCGAGCAGGAGACACCGGCGGGGATCGCGGCGGTCGCCGAGCGCGGCGGCGCGACGCGGGCAGACCTCGCCGACGGTGTCGGCGAGGTCGTGTGGACGCCGGTGATGCGGGCGCTCATCGAACGCGACCCCGGCGCGTTGACCGGAGGGGCCCTGACCCAGTGGGTGACCGTGGGCGCCCCGGGCGAGCTGTCGGTGGACGCGCTGGCGGCCGGACTGGGCGCGGTGGTCGACACCCACGATCTGCTGCGGAGCCGGATCGTCACGGCCGGGGGCGAAGAGCCGAGCCTGGTCGTGTCCGGTCGGGGCGCGGTGGACGCGGCGGGTCTGGTCGAGCGGGTCGAGGCGGACACCGGTGACATCGATGAGGTCGCGGACCGGTGTGCCAGGGAGGCGGCGGCGCGGTTGGATCCCGCCGCCGGTGTGATGATCCGGGCGGTGTGGATAGACGCCGGACCCGGTCGTGTGGGACGGCTCGTGCTGGTGGCCCATCATCTGGTGGCCGACGCGGTGTCGTGGCGGATCCTGCTGCTGGACCTGCGTGCGGCATGTGAGGCCGTGATCACGGGCGGGGAGCCCGCTCTCGACCCGGTGGAGGTCCCGTTCCGGCGATGGGCGCGGACACTGGTCGATCAAGCCGCGATCCGGGCCGCGGAACTCGAGACCTGGACGGAGATCCTCGACCACGCGGAACCGCGGCTGGCCTCCCTCGACCCCACGCGCGACACCATCGCGACTGCGGGACGCAGGTCATGGACCCTGCCGCGAGACCGCGCGCGTGTGCTCGTGGAGAAGGCCGCCCCGGCCTTCCACTGCGGTGTCCACGAGGTGCTCCTGGCCACCCTGGCGGGCGCGGTCGCTCGATGGCGCGGCGGCGACTCCGTTGTGGTGGACGTCGAAGGCCACGGCCGCCGACCCATCGGAGAGCTGGATCTCTCGCGGACGGTCGGCTGGTTCACCGACGTCCACCCGCTCCGGCTGGATGTGACCGGGATCGACACCGACGAGGCGATCGCCGGTGGTGAGGCGGCCGGCCGCCTGCTGAAGAAGGTCAAGGAGAACGTGCGAACCGTGCCCGACGGCGGCCTCGGCTACGGGATGCTGCGCCACCTCAACGCCGAGACGGCACCGGCCCTGGCGGCGTTGCCGAAGGCGGAGATCGGGTTCAACTACCTGGGCCGCTTCTCCTCGCGCCCTGACGGTGATCCGGAGCCCTGGCAGATGACGGGGACCATCGGCGGCGCGGCGGAGCAGCACACGCCGTTGCGCCACGCCGTGGAGATCGACGCCGTCGTCCTCGACTCCCCGGACGGACCCGAGCTCCATCTGACCGTGACCTGGGCCGGACGGATTCTCGGCGAAGCCGAGGCGGAGTCGCTCGGCCAGGCCTGGCTGGACCTGCTGTCCGGCCTCGCCGCGCACGCCGCCCCCGGAGCCGGCGGGCATACCCCCAGCGACTTCCCGCTCACCGCGCTGACGCAGCGGGACGTGGAGGAGATCCAGACCGCCGTTCCGGGCCTCGCCGACATCTGGCCGCTCTCTCCGCTCCAGGAGGGCCTGCTGTTCCACGCCGCTGACCAGCGAGGCCCGGATGTCTACGCGGGCATCCGCACCCTCGCCCTCGACGGCCCGCTGAACGCCGCTCGCTTCCGCGCGTCCTGGCAGACCCTCCTCGACAGGCACGCCGCGCTACGGGCGAGTTTCCACCAGCTCGGGTCCGGCCGGGCCGTGCAGGCGATCGCACGTGAGGTGACGCTGCCCTGGACGGAGACCGACCTGTCCCATCTGCCCGAGGACGAGGCGCTGGCGGAGTTCGAGCGACTCACGGAGGAGCTGCACGCCGACCGGTTCGACCTGAATCGGGCCCCGCTGCTGCGCCTGCACCTGGTGCGCATCAGCGAACGCAGCCACCGGCTGGCCCTCGCCTCCCACCACATCTCCTGCGACGGATGGTCTCTCCCGATCCTCTCCACCGACGTGATGGCGGCCTACGAATCGGGCGGTGACGGCCTGTCCCTGTCCGCCCCGACGTCGTACCGCGACTATCTCGCCTGGCTCTCCCGCCAGGACAAGGAAGCCGCCCGGCAGGCGTGGCGGACCGAGCTCGCCGGGCTCGACGAGGCGACCCACGTCGTGCCGCCGGACGCCCACACCGCGCCCGTCGAGCCCGAACGCGTCCGGTTCGAACTCGACGACGATCTGAGTCGTCGGCTGGTGGAGTTCACGCGCCGGCACGGCGTCACGATGAACACCCTCTTCCAGGGGATCTGGGCGCTGCTCCTGGCCCGGCTGACGGGCCGGGACGACGTGGTCTTCGGCTCTGCGGTGGCCGGGCGTCCGCCCGAGATCCCCGGAGTCGAGTCCGTGGTCGGCCTGTTCATGAACACGCTGCCGGTCCGGGCCCGCCTCGCGGGTGCTGAACCGTTCCTCGACATGCTGACGCACCTGCAGGAGCGTCAGGTCGCGATGATGGCGCATCAGCACGTCGGGCTGTCGGAGATCAGCCAACTCGCCGGGCAGAGCGCTGCGTTCGACACGATCGTGGTGTTCGAGAACTACCCCCGCCCGCCGCTCCCGTCCGAAGACCCCGATGCGCTCATCATGCGCCCCGCGGGGATCCCGAACGACAGCGGGCACTATCCGATATCCATGCGCGCCTCCCACGACGGCGGCGTCCACGGCGAGTTCATCTATCGTCCGGATGCCTTCGACCGGACCCGGGCAGAGGAGATGCTGGCGGCGGTCGTCCGGGCGCTGGAGCAGGTGGCGGCCGATCCGTGGACTCCGGTGGGCCGGGTCGGCCTGATCGGCACGGCGCAGCGCCGCCTGGTGGTCGAGGAGTGGAACGCCACCGATGCGCGGTTCGTGCCGGAGCCGTTGCCGGTACTGTTCCGCCGCCGGGCGGAACTCACGCGGGACGCGATCGCGGTGGAGGACGCGGCGCGGAACCTGTCGTACGGCGGGCTGCTGGCAGAGGCGGAGGATCTCGCGCGGCTGCTGGCGGGGCTGGGCGTCCGACGTGAGACGCGCGTGGCCGTGCTGGTCGGACGGTCGGTGGAGCTGGTGGTGGCCCTGGTCGGCGTGTCGCTGTCGGGCGGGGTGTTCGTACCGGTCGACCCGGACTATCCTGCCGGTCGGATCGAGCTGATGCTGGCGGATTCCGCGCCCGAGGTGCTGCTGTGCACGGGGGCGACCCGGACAGCTGTGCCGGACGGGTTCGCGGGCGTGGTGGTCGCACTGGACGAACGGCCCGCCGCCGACCCGGCAGTGGCGCTGCCGGCCGTGGCTGCGGGCGACGCAGCGTATGTGATCTACACCTCCGGGTCGGCGGGGACGCCCAAGGGCGTCCAGGTCACCCACGCCGGGCTCGGCAACCTGGCCGCCGCGCAGATCGAGCGCTTCGGCGTGACATCCTCCTCACGGATCCTGCAGTTCGCGGCCCTCGGGTTCGACGCCGCGATCTCCGAGCTGTGCATGGCCCTGCTGTCAGGCGGGACCGTGGTGCTGGCCGACCCCGACAGCATGCCGCCGCGAGCGTCGCTGGGTGAGGCGGTGCGCCGGTGGCGCATCACCCACGTCACCGTGCCGCCGAGCGTGCTGGCCGTCGAGGACGACCTGCCGGACGGCCTCGAGACCCTGATCGTCGCCGGTGAGGCGTGCCCGCCCGCCCTGGTCGACCGCTGGTCGCGGGACCGGCGGATGATCAACGGTTACGGTCCCACCGAGACGACCGTGTGCGCGACGATGAGCTCGCCGCTGTCTCCGGGACGCGACGTGGTCCCCATCGGCCGCCCGATCACCAACATGCGGGCGTATGTGCTCGACGCCTTCCTGCAGCCGGTGCCGCCCGGCGTGGCCGGTGAGCTCTACGTCACCGGGGCAGGGCTCGCGCGTGGATACCTCGCAAGGCCGGGCCTGACCGCGGAACGGTTCATCGCCGACCCGTTCTCCTCCGGGGGCCGCATGTACCGCACCGGCGACCGGGTCCGCTGGACCCGCGAGGGAGAGCTGGTCTTCGTCGGCCGGGCCGACGCGCAGGTCAAGGTGCGCGGTTACCGGATCGAGCCGGGTGAGATCGAGGCCGTGCTGGCGGACCATCCGGGGGCCGCCCAGGTGGTGGTCGTCGCTCGTGAGGACGGGCCCGGCGAGAAGCGGCTGGTGGCGTACGTCGTCCCGGCGGCCGCGCAGTCGGCCGACGCGCTGATCGCCGCCCTCCGCGAGACAGCGGCCGAACGCCTGCCCGAGCACATGAGGCCGGTGGCGTTCGTACCGCTGGACGCGATGCCCCTGACCCCGAACGGAAAGGTCGATCATCGGGCGCTACAGGCCCCCGACTTCGCCGGGAACTCCTCCGGACGGGATCCGCGCACGGCCGTCGAAGAGCTGCTGTGCGCACTGTTCGCCGAGATCCTCGGGGTGGAACGGGTCGGGGCCGACGACAGCTTCTTCGAGCTCGGCGGCGACTCGATCAGCTCGATGCAGCTGTCGGCCCGGCTCCGCCGCGAAGGGCTGGAACTGACCCCGTGGCAAGTGTTCGAGGAGAAGACGCCCGAACGGCTGGCGGTGCTCGCCAAGGAGCTCCCGGCCGAGGGCGAGGAGAGCGAGGAGCCGGAGTCCCACGACGGCATGCTCGTGGCTCTCTCGCCCGACCAGATGGACCAACTCCTGGCCGGGCCGGCCGATGAATAACCTCCACAAGGAGCAGAACATGACCGTTGACGAAACCCGTGCAAAGCCGCGCTCCGGCGTGGAAGACGTCTGGCCCCTGTCTCCACTGCAGGAGGGAATGCTCTACCACACCGCTCTCGACAAGGACGGCCCGGACACCTACACCGTGCAGTCCGTCTACGGCATCGAGGGCCCGCTGGACTCCGAGCGTCTGAGGAAGTCCTGGCAGGCGCTCCTGGACCGGCATGCCGCGCTGCGGGTCTGCTTCCGGTACGTCAGCGGCGCGCAGATGGTCCAGGTCGTCCTACGGGACGTCAAGATCCCGTGGCGTGAGACGGACCTCTCCGGACTCCCGGACGACCTGGCCGACGGTGAGGTGGGGCGACTGGCGGAGGAAGAGCTCGCCGAACGCTTCCGTCTCGAGACGGCCCCGCTGATGAAACTGCACCTGATCCGGCTCGGCCCGGAGAGCCACCGGCTCGTACACACCCTTCATCATGTCCTGGCCGACGGCTGGTCGATGCCGATCATTCACCGCGAGCTCTCCGCGATCTACGCGGCCGGCGGGGACCCGTCCGGACTGCCGGTCGCGGCCTCCTACCGCGACTACCTCTCCTGGCTGGGACGCCAGGACAAGGAGGCGGCCCGGGCCGCCTGGCGCAAGGAGCTCGCCGGCCTGGACGCCCCCACCACGGTCGCCCCGGCCGATCCGAGCCGAGTACCGGACATCGACACGGTGATGACCGAGCTTCCCCCGGAGCTGACGAACGATCTGGCACAGCTGGCCCGTGGTCACGACCTCACGCTGAGCACCGTGGTACAGGGCGTGTGGGCCGTCGTGCTGTCGCAACTGGCAGGCCGCACCGACGTGGTGTTCGGTGCGACCGTCTCGGGTCGGCCGGCCGAGCTGGCCGGCGTGGAGTCGATGGTCGGCATGCTGCTCGGCACCCTGCCGGTGCGCGTCCGCCTCGACGGCGGGCGGCGGGTCGTCGACCTTCTCGCCGATCTGCAGCGGAACCAGTCGGCGCTCATGGCCCACCAGCATCTCGGCCTGCAGGAGGCGCAGGCCGCCGCCGGACCCGGAGCGATCTTCGACACGCTCGTCATCTACGAGAACTTCCCCCGCACCGGACTCGACCAGCCGCAGGACGGCGGCCTGAACATGCGCCCCGTGCGGAAGGGACGCGACTCCTCGCACTACCCCTTCACCCTGGTCACCGGGCCGGGCGAGCGGATGCCGGTCATTCTCAACTACGACCGGGGCCTGTTCGACCGGGAGGTCGCCGAATCCGTCCTGGGCGCGTTCGTCCGGGTGGCGGAACGGCTGGTCGCCGAGCCCGATGTCCTGGTCGGCCGGCTGACCCTGCTGAGCGTCGCCGAGCGCGCCGTGGTGGTGGACGACTGGAACGCGACCGCGGGCCCGGTGCCCGGAGCGTCCGTGGTCGAGCTGTTCGGGCGGCGGGTGGACGCCGCACCCCATGCGGTGGCGATCACCGATGCCGGCGGCAGGGATCTGACCTACGCCGAGGTCGACCAGGCGTCGAACCGGCTGGCCGGATACCTCACCGGTTGCGGCGTCCGGCGTGGCGCCCTGGTCGGGGTGGCCATGGAACGGTCCGCCGACCTGGTGATCGCGTTCCTGGCGATCTGGAAGGCGGGCGCCGCGTTCGTCCCGATCGACGCGGGGAGCCCGGCTGAGCGGATCGCGCTCATCCTTGCCGACTCCGGGGTCCCGACCACCGTGTGCACGATCGCCACCAGGGCGGTCGCGCCGGAGAACGCGATCGTCCTCGACGCGCCGGAGACCCGCGCGGCCGTCGACGGCCGGGCCGCCACCGCTCCGGAGATCCGGGTCGGCGCGGACGATCTGGCGTATGTGATGTACACCTCCGGATCCACGGGCGTCCCGAAGGGCGTGGCCGTCACCCATGGGGGAGTGGCCGGCCTGGCGGGCGACGCGGGCTGGCGGATCGGTCCCGGGGACGGCGTGCTGATGCACGCGACACATGTCTTCGACGCCTCGCTCTACGAGATGTGGGTGCCGCTCGCCACGGGCGGCCGGATCCTGCTCGCCGAGCCGGGAGTGGTGGACGCCGGCGGCGTGCGCCTGGCCGTCGAACGGGGCGCGACCGCCGTCCACCTCACCGCCGGAACCTTCCGCGCCCTGGCGGAGGCGTCACCGGAATGCTTCACAGGTCTGATCGAGGTCGGCACAGGCGGGGACGTCGTTCCCGCCTTCGCGGTGGAGAACCTGCGGCGGGCCCAGCCCGGCCTGCGGGTGAGGAACACCTACGGGCCGACCGAGACCACCCTGTGCGCGACATGGAAGCCGATCGAGCCCGGTGACGGGACCGGGCGTGAGCTGCCGATCGGCCGCCCCATGGCGAACCGCGAGGTCTACGTCCTCGACGCCTTCCTGCAGCCGGTCGCGCCGGGGATCACCGGCGAGCTGTACATCGCCGGCACCGGCCTGGCCCGCGGGTACCTCGGCAGGCCGGACCTGACGGCCGAACGGTTCGTCGCATGCCCGTTCCTCGCCGGTGAGCGCATGTACCGCACGGGAGACCTGGCGCGCTGGAACCGCGACGGAGAGGTGGTGTTCCTCGGGCGGGCCGACGACCAGGTGAAGATCCGGGGCTTCCGGGTGGAGCCGGCCGAGGTGGAAGCCGTGCTGGCGGCCCAGCCGGGCGTGACCGAGGCGGTCGTCGTGGCGCGCGAGGACCAGCCCGGCGAGCGGCGTCTGGTCGGCTACGTCGTCACCGACGGAGGCGAGGCCGACGTGGAGGAGATGCGGCGGCGGATGGGCCTCGTCCTGCCCTCCTACATGGTGCCCGTGGCGGTCGTCGTTCGTCCGGGCCTGCCCATCACCGTGAACGGCAAGGTGGACCGCCGGGCCCTGCCCGCCCCCGACTTCGCGGAACGCACGTCGGAGAAGGCCCCCGAGAGCGAGACCGAGAAAGTGCTCTGCGCGCTGTTCGCCGAGATCCTCGGTGTCGAGCGGGTGGGCGTCGACGACGCCTTCCACGACCTGGGCGGCAGCTCGGCGCTGGCCATGCGGCTCATCGCGCGGATCCGTGAGGAGATCGGCGCGGACCTGCCCATCCGGCAGCTGTTCTCCTCGCCCACCCCCGCGGGCATCGCCAGGGCGTTGGCGGCGAAGTCACGTCCCGCGCTGGAGGCCGCCACCCGGCCGGAGCAGGTGCCTCTCACCGCCCGGCAGCTCCGCGCCTGGCTGCTGGCCCGTCCCGGAGAGACGACCGCGGGCATGCACGCCTCGGTCGCGCTGCGCGTGCGCGGCCGGCTGGACGTGCCCGCGCTGGAGGCGGCGCTCGGTGACGTCGCGTCCCGGCACGAGATCCTCCGGACGACCTTCCCCGGCCAGGCCACGACCGTCCACCAGCACGTCCACGACTCCGCGGCGGTTCAGCTGACGCCGGTTGCGGCCGCCGAGGAGGACCTCCCCGGGCTTCTCGCCGAACGGGCCCGACGGCCCTTCGACCTCACCCGTGAGATGCCGTGGCGCTGCGACCTCTTCGCGGTCGCGGAGCGGGAGCACGTGCTGGCGCTGACGGTGCACCGGATCGCCGCCGACGACGACTCGCTGGACGTGTACTTCCGCGACCTGGCGGCCGCCTACGGCGCGCGGCGCGCGGGCCGGGTCCCGGAACGCGCGCCACTGACCCTGCAGTTCGCCGACTACGCCATCTGGGAGCAACGGCTGCTGGAGGGCGAGCGCGAGCAGGGAAGCCTGATCGACGACCAGACGTCCTTCTGGCGGGACCACCTCGCCGGCATCGACGGGGAAACGGTCCTCCCCTTCGACCGTCCGCGCCCGGCCATCCCGTCGCGGCAGGCCGGCACGGTCGCGCTGCGGCTGGACGGCGCCCCGCACGCCCGGCTGCTGGCGGCCCTGGACCCGACGGGCGCCGACGCTCACCAGCTGGTGCATGCCGCGCTCGCCATGCTGCTGACCCGACTGGGCGCGGGCGACGACCTCGTGATCGGCACGGTGCTGCCGCGGGACGAGGACCTGATCGACCTGGAGCCGATGGTCGGGCCGTTCGCCCGGCCGCTCCCGCTGCGCACCGCCGTCCCGGGCGACCCGACCTTCCTGGAGACCGTCGCCCGGGTGCAGGAGACCGTCCGGGACACCCGCCAGCACCTGGACGTCCCCTTCGAGCGAATCGTCGATCTGCTGGACCTGCCCGCCTCGCTCTCCCGCCACCCCGTGTTCCAGGTGTCCCTGGAGGTGGCCGAGGAGGACACCGGCGCGTGGGACGCGACCGAACTGCCGGCCCTGCGCACCAGCGTCGAACCCGGCCGGCCCGAGGCCATCGAGCTGGACCTGGCCTTCAGGCTCACCGAGCACCGCGACGAGGACGACCGCGGCGACGGCATCGACGGAGAACTCCGCTACGCCGTCGACCTGTTCGACCGGGCCACGGCCGAAACGCTGGCCCGACGGCTGGTCCGCGTCCTGGAACAGGTGGCGGAGGACCCCCACCGGCGTGTCAGTGACCTGGAGATCCTGCTGGACGACGCCGAGCGCGAGCGTCCGGCCGAGGCCCCGGCTGTGTGGACCGGGTCCGTGCCCCCGGCAGTCGCCGACCTGGTCCAGGACGGCCCGCTCGGCGCGCTGGTGCTCGACGACCGGCTGCTCCCCGTCGCGCCCGGAGCCGTCGGCGGTCTCTACCTCACCGGCCCCGCGGTCGACGCGCGCCCGGCCGACCAGAGCCTGGCCTGCCCGTTCGGGGCCGAGGGGCGGCGGATGCTGCGCACCGGCCTGCTCGCCCGCTGGTCCGCTGCCGGAACCCTGACCGTCCTGGGCGAGCGGCGGCGATCCAGCGTCGCGGCGAAGACCGCCACGGGCGACTTCGAGGTCCTGCTGCCGCTGCGCCCCGGCGGCGACCGTCCGCCGCTGTTCTGCGTCCACGCGAGCGGCGGCCTGAGCTGGAACTACGGGCCGCTGCTGCGGGAGCTCCCGTCGAACCAGCCGGTCTACGGAATCCAGGCGCGCGGCCTGGCCCGCACCGAAGCCCTGCCCGGCGGCGTCGAGGAGATGGCGGCCGACTACGTCGCGCAGATCCGCACCGTACAGCCGACCGGGCCCTACCACCTCCTCGGTTGGTCCCTCGGCGGGCGGATCGCGCAGGCGATGGCCGCGCTGTTCGAGGCCGAGGGCGAGCGGGTCGGCCTGCTCGCCCTGCTCGACGCCTACCCCACCTACATGGGGAAGAAGGCACGCGGCGACGGGCAGGCCCAGGAGGCCGTGGACAAGCTGAAGGAACAGCAGATGGAGCTCGCCGCCGGACTGGCCAGGGGGGACGGAGCCCGGGCCCGCCTCGAAGAGGTGATGCGGAACCTCGCCGAGGTCGGGCCCAGGCACGACGCCCCGAGCTTCGCCGGCGACATCCTGCTGTTCATCGCCGCGAAGGACCGCCCCCCGCACATGCCCGTCGATTGGGCGATCGCCAGCTGGCGGCCTCTGACCAGCGGAACCGTGGAGCCCCACGAGATCCCCGTCGACCACAACGAGATGTTGCAGCCCGCGTCGCTGGCCCGGATCGGGGCCGTCGTCGCCGAGAAGCTCCGGCCGCGGCCGTAGCAGGAAAGGAACACCGTGACCAACCCCTTTGACAACGAGGACGGCTCCTTCTTCGTGCTCGTCAACGACGAGGGCCAGCACTCCCTCTGGCCCGCCTTCGCCGAAGTGCCGGACGGCTGGACCCCGGTGCACGGCGCGGCCGCCCGCCAGGACTGCCTCGCCTACGTCGAGGAGAACTGGACCGACCTCCGGCCGAAGAGCCTGATCGCGGAGATCGGCGGCTGAGAGTGTCCAGCCGCTCAATTCGGGCGGTTGGACGGGCTCGACGCCCGTCCGACCGCCCGGAGACCGCCATTGCGCGAACGCCGGCCGGATGAGACGAAAGGACCCGCGGCATGTTCGAGAAGATCAACGTCCTCCGGGCGTCGCAGTTGCACCGGAGGAACCGGTTCGATCCGGTGCCCGAGCTCCACTCCCTGATGAGCGAGGGCGACCTGACCGTCCTGGGAACCGAGGACTCCGCCGAGGGGCGGACCGCGTGGCTCGCCACCGGGATCAAGGAGGTCCGGCAGGTCCTCGGCTCGGACAAGTTCAGCGCGCGCCTGCTCTACGGCGGGACTGCGGCCGGCTTCATCTGGCCCGGCTTCCTCACCCAGTACGACCCGCCGGAGCACACGCGGCTCCGGCGGATGGTGACTCCCGCGTTCTCCGTCCGCCGGATGCAGGGATTCCGGCCGCAGGTCGAGCAGATCGTCCAGGACAGCCTGGGCGCCATCGAGGCACTCGGCGGCCCGGTGGACTTCGTCCCGCACTTCGGATGGGCCGTGGCGACGCCGGCGACCTGCGACTTCCTCGGCATTCCCCGGGACGACCAGGCGGATCTGGCACGGGTCCTGCTCGCCAGCCGGGCTGACCGGTCGGGCAAGAGGCGCACCGCGGCGGGGAACAAGTTCATGACCTACATGAAGCAGCATGTCGCCAACTCGCGCCGGGATCCCGGCGACGACATGTTCGGCGTCGTGGTGCGCGAACACGGTGACGCCATCACGGACGCCGAGCTGACGGGGGTGGCCGCGTTCGTCATGGGCGCGGGCGCCGACCAGGTGGCCCGTCTGCTCGCGGCGGGCGCGTGGCTGATGGTCGAAGCGCCCGAGCAGTTCGCCGTGCTACGGGAGAAGCCCGACGCCGTACCGGGTTGGCTGGACGAAGTGATCCGGTACCTCACGACCGACGAGAAGACTCATCCGCGCGTCGCGACGCAGGACGTGCGGATCGGGGACCACCTCGTCAAGGCCGGCGACACCGTCACGTGTTCCCTGCTGGCCGCCAACCGCCGGAACTACCCCGGTGCGGACGACGAGTTCGACATCACCCGTGCTCGGCCGGAACACCTGGCGTTCGGGTACGGCATCCATCACTGCCTCGGCAGAGCTCTGGCCGAGCTGATGTTCCGGGTCGCGATTCCGGCGCTGGCGCACCGCTTCCCCACCCTGCGGCTGGCCGAACCGCACCGCGAGATCACCTTGGGGCCGCCGCCGTTCGATGTGGAAGCCCTGCTGCTCGACTGGTAGCACCGGAAACCTTGGGAGGACCGATGGCACTTCCCCTGCCGCACCAGCGGCACCGGCTCGATCCCGTGCCGGAGTTCCACGGCCTGATGGACGAGGGGCCGCTGCACGAATACGACACCCAGCCCGGGATGGGCGGCCGTAAGCAATGGCTGGTCACCGGGTATGACGAGGCCCGGGAGATTCTCGCCGATCCCGAGCGGTTCAGCTCCATGCGGCCGGTCGACGACGGGGCCGACCGGGCTGAGCTGCCGGGAATCCTCCAGGCATACGACCCGCCGGACCACACCCGGTTGCGCAGGACCGTGGCCCCGGCCTACTCGGTCCGGCGGATGGAACGGCTGCGGCCGCGTGTCGAGGAAATCGTCGAAGAATGCCTGGACGATCTGGAGAACGTGGGGTCGCCGGTCGACTTCGTCAGGCACGCGGCCTGGCCCATCCCGGCGCTCATCGCCTGTGAGTTCCTCGATGTCCCCCGCGACGACCAGGCCGAGCTGTCGCGGATGATCCGGGAGAGCAGGGGAAGCAGGCTCCCCCGGCAGCGGACCTCTTCGGGGATGGGCGTCGTCGACTACGCCAAGAAGCTCGTGGCCCGCAAGCGCCGCGATCCCGGCGAGGGGCTGATCGGTGTCATCGTGCGCGAGCACGGCGCGGAGGTCAGCGACGAGGAACTGGCGGGGCTCGCCGAGGGGAACCTGATCATGGCAGCTGAGCAGATGGCTTCCCAGCTGGCGGTCGCGGTGCTCCTGTTCGTGACCCATCCCGACCAGGCGGCGCTGCTTCGCGAACGTCCCGAACTCGTGGACGGCGCGATCGAGGAGCTGCTGCGGCATGCTTCGATCATCGAGGCCCCGACCCCTCGGGTCGCTCTCGCGGACGTGCGCGTCGCCGGACGCGACATCCGGGCCGGAGACGTCGTGACCTGCTCCACGATGGCGGTCAACCGTCCGCGGGGAGACCGCTTCGACATCACCCGTGAGAACCCGAAGCACCTGGCGTTCGGACACGGAATCCACCATTGTCCCGGGGCACCGCTGGCCAGGCTCCAGCTGCAGGTTGCCCTGCCGGCGGTGTTGCGCCGGTTCCCGTCGCTGCGGCTCGCCGTCCCGGAGGAGGACCTGCGGTTCAAGCCGGGCCGGCCCGAGCCCTTCGCCGTGGAGGAGCTTCCCGTTGAGTGGTGACGACCGGCCTCCGGTCCACACGCTTCGGCAGGGCTTCGACCCGGCCGACGAACTGCGCGCCGCCGGACCGCTGACGCGGATCACGATCGGGTCCGGAGCGGGGGCCGAAAGGACCTGGCTGGCCACAGGGCACGCGGTCGTCCGGCAGGTTCTCGGCGATCACACCCGGTTCAGCACGCGCCGCCGCTTCGACCGGAACGACGAGATCGGCGGAAAGGGCGTCTTCCGGCCGCGTGAGCTGGTCGGCAACCTGATGGACTACGACCCGCCGGAGCACACCAGGCTACGGCGCCTGCTGGCTCCGGGGTTCACCCATCGCCGGATACGGAGGATGGCCCCGTACATCGAACAGATCGTGACGGAACGCCTCGACGCGATGGAGCGGGAGGGGTCCCCCGCGGACCTGATCGAGGTGTTCGCCGACCAGGTGCCCGGCTCCGTGCTGTGCGAGCTGCTCGGGGTACCGCGAGACGACCGCGCCATGTTCCTCCAGCTCTGCCACCGGCATCTCGACGCTTCGCTCAGCGGTCGAAGGCGGGCGGCCGCGGGCGAGGCGTTCTCCCGCTACCTGGTGACCATGGTCGCCAGGGAGCGGAAGGACCCCGGCGAAGGACTCATCGGCATGGTCGTCGCCGAACACGGCGACGCGGTCACCGATGAGGAGCTGAGGGGCGTCTGCGTGCAGATGATGCTGGCCGGGGACGACAACATCTCCGGCATGATCGGCCTGGGCGTGCTGGCGCTGTTGCGGAATCCCGAGCAGATCGCCGCGCTGCGGGGCGACGTCCAGTCGGCGGACCGGGCGGTCGACGAGCTGATCCGGTACCTGACGGTCCCCTACGCTCCGACACCCCGGACCGCCGTCGAGGACATCACCGTCGGCGACCAGGTGATCAGGGCGGGGGAGACGGTCCTCTGCTCCCTCCCGGCGGCCAACCGAGACCCCGCTCTGCTGCCGGACGCGGATCGTCTCGACGTCACCCGGGAACCCGTCCCCCATGTCGCGTTCGGGCACGGTGTCCACCATTGTCTGGGAGCCGCTCTCGCCCGCCTCGAACTGCGCATCGCCTATACCGCGCTGTGGCAGCGCTTTCCAGGGCTGCGGCTGGCGGATCCCGCCGGGGCGACCGAGTTCCGGCTGAGCACCCCCGCGTACGGAATCAGCAGCCTGCTGGTCGCGTGGTGACCGAATGGACGGCTTGAGCGGCGATCAATTGCGCTGCACAATCGCAAAAGACTCGATCGAGGGATGGTGGGATATGTCGGAGGAAACGTTCGACGTGGTGGTGGCGGGAGGCGGGCCGGCGGGTTCGACCGTGGCCTCCCTGGTCGCCATGCAGGGCCACCGGGTACTCCTGCTGGAGAAAGAGGTGTTCCCGCGGTACCAGATCGGCGAGTCGTTGCTTCCGTCCACCGTTCACGGGGTGTGCCGGATGCTCGGCGTCACCGAGGAACTCGCGGCGGCGCAATTCCCGGTGAAGCGTGGCGGTACATTCCGGTGGGGTGCGAGGCCGGAACCGTGGACTTTCTCCTTCGCGGTGTCCCCGCGGATGACAGGACCGACCTCGTTCGCCTATCAGGTGGAGCGGGCGCGATTCGACGAGATCCTGCTGAACAACGCCAAGCGCAAGGGCGTGGTGGTCCGCGAGGGATGTTCGGTCACCGCAGTCGTCGAGGAGGGCGACCGGGTCACCGGCCTGCGGTACACCGACTCCGACGGCGGTGAGCACGAGGTCAGCGCACGTTTCGTGATCGACGCGTCGGGCAACAAGAGCCGGCTGCACTCCAGTGTCGGCGGCACCCGCGACTATTCGGAGTTCTTCCGCAGTCTGGCACTGTTCGGCTACTTCGAGAACGGCAAACGGCTCCCGCAGCCCAATTCGGGCAATATTCTGAGTGTCGCCTTCAACAGCGGCTGGTTCTGGTACATTCCGCTGAGCGATACACTCACCAGTGTGGGCGTCGTGGTTCGCAGGGAGATGGCCGAGAAGATCCAGGGAGACCGGGAAGAGGCGTACAAGACCCTGATCGCCGAATGCCCGCTGATCACGGAATACCTGTCGGACGCACGTCGGGTGACGACCGGGGATTACGGGGAACTGCGGGTGCGGAAGGACTACTCCTACCACCAGACGACCTTCTGGCGCCCGGGAATGATTCTCGTGGGCGACGCCGCGTGCTTCGTCGACCCGGTATTCTCCTCCGGCGTGCACCTGGCAACCTACAGCGCACTGCTCGCCGCCCGTTCCATCAACAGCATTCTCGGGGGCGACCTGGACGAGAAGGCCGCCCTGAACGAATTCGAGGCCCGATACCGACGGGAATACGGGGTGTTCTACGAGTTCCTCGTGGCGTTCTACCAGATGAACGAGAACGAGGAATCGTATTTCTGGCACGCCAAGAAGGTCACGAACAACGAGCACACGGAGTTCGAGTCGTTCGTGGAACTGGTCGGCGGGGTGGCGTCCGGCGAGTCGGCGCTCGTGGCGTCCAGGATCGCCGAGCACAGCGCCGAGTTCGCCGGGGCCGTCGACCGGATGGCCGCCGCTGATGACGGGGACATGGTGCCGTTGTTCAAGTCGCACGTGGTCAAGCAGGTGATGCAGGAGGGCGGCCAGGTCCAGATGAGGGCGGTTCTCGGCGAGGACGCCGCGCCCGAGGAGCCGGTCTTCCCGGGCGGGCTGGTGTCCTCGCCCGACGGGATGAAATGGCTGCCCTACCGTGGGTGAGGTCGACGAGGCCGCGCCGCTGGTGCGACCGACGGCGAACTACATGAGAAGGACGCTCTGCGATCCGCACGAGGACATGTTCGCCCTCAGGGCGCACGGCCCGCTGATCCGGATCGAGGGGAACGCGTCCGATCAGATGAGCACGGACTACGTCTGGCAGGCCATGGGCTACGACGTGGTGCGAAAGATACTCGGCGACCACGAGAACTTCACGACGCGGCTCCGACTGACCGAGGCGCAGCCGCTCAGCGGCGAAGGGGTTCCGGTCCCGCCGGAGCTGGTGGGACAGATCTCGATCTACGATCCCCCCGAACACACGCGTCTGCGGCGGATGCTGACGCCGGAGTTCACGGTCCGACGGATCCGCAGGCTGGAGCCGGCGATCGAGGGCATCGTCGAAGAGCACCTCGATGCGATGGAGGTCGCGGGAGCACCTGCGGATCTCCAGGTGCTGTTCGCCGACCCGGTCGGTGGCGAGACCCTGTGCGAGCTGCTCGGGGTCCCGCGCGACGACCGGAGCGAGTTCATCCGCCGCGTCAGGCAGAATGTCGACCTCAGCCGCGGGTACCGGGCCCGGGCGGCGGACAGCGCGGCGTTCAACCGGTACCTGAAGACGCTCATCACCCGGCAGCGGAAGGAGCCCGACGAGGGGTTCCTCGGCATGCTCGTGCGTGAGCACGGCGAGCGGATCACCGACGAGGAGTTGAAGGGCGTCTGCACGGCGCTGGTCCTCGGCGGCGTCGAGAGCGTCGCCGGGATGATCGGCTTCGGCGTCCTCGCGCTGCTCGAACACCCCGACCAGAGGCAGTTGCTCTTCGCTTCGCGCGAGGAGGCAGACCGCCTGGTGAACGAACTGCTGCGCTTCCTCTCGGCGGTGCAGCAGCCGACTCCGCGCATGGCCGTCAGGGATGTCGTCGTGGACGGGCAGCTGATCAAGGCGGGGGAGTATGTCCTCTGTTCGATTCTCATGGCCAACCGCGACACGGGGTTGACGCCGGATCCCCATCTCCTCGACGCGAACCGTGAATCGCTCCCGCATGTCGGATTCGGGCACGGCATCCACCACTGCATAGGCGCCGCAGTGGCGAGGGCGGTGCTCCGTATCGCCTATCAGTCCCTGTGGCGACGGTTCCCCGGACTGGGCCTGGCCGTACCCACGGGGGACGTGAAGTTCCGCAGCGCGTTCATCGACAGCCCGGATCGCCTGCCGGTCACCTGGTAGCGGGCGCCACGACGGATCAACGATCGATCGAGAGATGGTGAGAGATGTCGGCAGAAGCGTTCGACGTGGTGGTGGCGGGGGGTGGGCCGGCGGGTTCGACCGCGGCCTCCTTGGTGGCCATGCAGGGCCACCGGGTGCTCTTGGTGGAGAAAGAGGTCTTTCCGCGCTACCGGGTCGGTGAGTCGCTGCTTCCGTCCACCGTGCACGGGGTGTGCCGGCTGCTCGGCGTCACAGACGAACTGGCGGAGACGGATTTCCCGGTGAAGCGGGGTGCGACGTTCCAGTGGGGCGGCCGGCCGGAGCCGTGGGCCTTCTCCTTCGAGGCGTCACCGCGACTGACCGGCCCGACGTCTTTCGCCTACCAGGCGGATCGGACGCGGTTCGACGGGATCCTGCTGAACAATGCCAAGCGCAAGGGTGTGGTGGTCCGTGAAGGGTGCTCGGTCACCGCAGTCGTCGAGGAGGGCGACCGGGTCACCGGCCTGCGGTACACCGACTCCGACGGCGGTGAGCACGAGGTCGGCGCGCGTTTCGTGATCGACGCGACAGGCCAGGAGAGCCCGCTGTTCTCCAGCGTCGGCGGCACCCGCGACCATACGGAGTCCTTCCGCGGCCTGGCGCTGTCCGGCTACTTCGGGAACGGCTGCAAGCGGCTGCCGGAACCGCATGCGGGCGACGGCCTGAGTGTGGCCTTCGACGGCGGCTGGTTCTGGTACATCCCGCTGTTCGGCGGGCTGACCAGCGTGGGCGCGGTGGTGCGCGGGGAGAGGGCCGAGAAGCTCCAGGGCGACCGGGAGGAGGCGTTCAAGGCACTGATCGCCGAATGCCCGACCATCTCGGATCTGCTTTCGGAGGGGATGCGGGTGACGGCCGGCAAATACGGGAAGCTGCGGATCAGCGAGGACTACGCCTACCACCAGACGACGTTCTGGCGCCCGGGGATGATCCTGGTGGGCGACGCCGCGTGTTCCCTCGACCCGCTGTTCTCCAGCGGCGTCCATCTCGCGACCTACAGCGCCCTGCTGGCCGCCCGTTCGATCAACAGCGTCCTCGCGGGCGATCTGGATGAGAAGACCGCCCTGACGGAGTTCGAGGCGCGGTACCGTCGCGAGTTCGGGGCGTTCTCCGATCTGCTCACGGCGTTCCACACGACGGCCGGTGACGAGTACCCGGAACCGGAGTCGTTCGTGGATCTGGCCGCCGGAGTGTCGTCCGGCGAGGCGGCGCTCGCGGCAGGGGAACCGGTGCTCCCAGGTGGGCTGGCGGTCTCGCCCGACGGATTGAAGTGGCTGCCCGACGCAGCCCGGTAATCATTCGATCGCAAGGAGCAGAAGTGACTGAGGAACGGCTCTTTCTCCGGTCCAGCACCATCATCGAGCCATTGGTCGATCGGTTCTACGCCCAGCTGTACACGACGGCTCCGGTCACGGCCAGCATGAACCTGGCCTTCCGGCAGATCCCGATGCTGGAGTCCTATCTGCAGACCCCGGACTGGCACTTCTCAGGCAGCCGCGATCCGAAGTTCCGCGGCGGATTCTTCGTCGGTGTCGAGGAGAAGCGGAAGGGCGAGGTCGAGGCGCTGCTGGCGGCCATCCGGCGCGACCGGGCGGACATGATCCGGTTCGCCGAGGCGATCGCGGAGGCCGAGAAGACCGTTCGGGAGGAGGCGACCGGCTACGACCTCAGGCCGCTCTACCCGAGGCTGCCCCCCGAGCTGGCGGGCCTGGTGGAAGTCACCTATGACACCGGCAACCAGGCATCGCTGCACTTCCTGGAGCCGCTGGTCTACCGGAGCAAGGCCTACACCGAGGACCGCCAGTCGGTCCAGCTCTCGGTGGAGACAGGCATCGAGCGGCCGTTCGTGATGAGCACCCCACGGCTGCCCTCGCCCGACGTGCTGGAGTTGGACATCCCCTTCCGGCACCCTGGCATCGAGGAGCTGTTCCGTTCCAGGGTGCGGCCCACCACCCTGGCCGCGCTCCGCGAGGCGTTGGAGCTCGGCGACGCGGAAGCCACCCAGCTGTCCCGCCTGCTGGTCGCGGAGCCGGGGCTGGCCGCCGACCGCCGTGTCACGGGCGGAGCCAGGATCCGTTACTGGGGGCATGCCTGCCTCCTCCTGCAGACGCCCGAGGTGTCGATCCTCACGGACCCGTTCATCAGCGCCGACACCAGCGCGACCGGCCGGTACACCTATGACGACCTGCCCGACCACATCGACTACGTCCTCATCACCCACGGGCATTCCGACCATCTCGTGTCCGAGACCCTGCTCCAGCTCCGTGGCCGGGTCGGCACATTCGTCGTGCCGAGGAACTCGCGCGGCAATCTGTGCGACCCGTCGCTGGCGCTCTTCCTGAAATGCCTCGGGTTCCCCGTCATCGAGGTGGACGACTTCGACGAGGTGCCCTTCCCCGACGGGAAGATCGTCGCCACTCCGTTCTTCGGGGAGCACGCTGATCTCGACATTCGCGCCAAGTCGACCTACTGGATACGTCTCGGCGGGAAGTCCGTCTACGTGGGAGCGGACTCCTCCGGCCTCGATCCGGTCCTCTACCGCTACGTCCGCCGGCATCTCGGACGGGTCGACATCGCGTTCCTCGGCATGGAGTGCGACGGTGCGCCGATGAATTGGAAGTACCAGCCCCTGTTCACCCAGCCGATCCCGAAGAAGATGAGCGCCACCCGCAAACTGTCCGGCTCCAACGCGGAGCAGGCGAGCGCGATCGTCACCGAGCTGGGGGCCGAAGAGGTGTACATCTACGCCATGGGTGAGGAGAGCTGGCTCGGTCACGTCATGGCCACCAGCTACAACGAGGACTCCTATCAGCTCCAGCAGATCGCCGAGTTCCAGGAATGGTGCTCGCGCAAGGGAGTCAAATCCGGCCACCTGCTCGACCGGGCCGAATGGCAGTGGTCGTAGCCGGACGGAAGAGGGAGAGAGCTGATCACCTTGGAGTACTCCTCAGTTGCCAGCTCCAGTAGCGATGCCATAACCGGAGAAGTGCTTGCGGGCCTCGCAGTGATCTTCGCCGTGGCATTCGTCTTCGCCCGGCTCGCCAAGCTCATCCGGCAACCTGCGGTCATGGGGGAGATCATCGCCGGTGTCGCCCTGGGGCCGAGCCTGTTGGGCCTCCTCCCGGGCGACCCCGTCAGAACGTTGTTCCCGGCGGACGCACGGCCGATCCTGCAGGCGCTCGCGCAGCTCGGACTCGTCCTGTTCATGTTCGGCATCGGCTACGAACTGGACTTCGCCCGGCTCCGGGGAAACGGCCGCCGGGTCACCTCGGTCTCACTCGGTTCCATGGCGCTGCCGTTGGCGCTGGGGACCGGGCTCGCCGTTCTCCTGTTTCCCTGGTACGACAAGTCGCAGCTCGGCACCCATGGCGTGCTCGCCCCGGCGATCTTCCTCGGGGCGGCGATGTCGATCACCGCGTTCCCGGTGCTGTCCCGGATCATCACGGAGTACGGCATGCAGCGCAGCCGCATCGGTGCCATGGCGCTCGCCTGTGCCGCCGTCCAGGACTTCCTCGCCTGGTGCGTACTGGCCGTGGTCGTGGTCATCGCCACCGCAAGCGGTCCGTGGCCGCTGGCACGGATGGTGCTGGAGTCGGCTCTGTTCCTGGTCGTCCTCCTCTACGCCGTGCGACCGGGGCTGCGTTGGCTGCTGGCTCCGGAGCGGCCGCGGGCGGTCGGCAGCTCTCTCATCCATGCCGTCCTCGTCACCGGACTGCTGGTGTCCGCCTGGGCGACCAACCGGATCGGCCTGCACCCCGTCTTCGGTGCCTTCGCCTTCGGTGCCGCGATACCCCGCCACCGCCTCCAGGCGCAGGCCCCTCAGGTCGTCGAGCGCATCGAGCAGACCAGTCTCTTCCTGCTGCCGGTCTTCTTCACCGTGACCGGCCTGTCGGTGGACATCGGCGGGCTCGCCGGCCGCGGTCTGATCATGACCGTCGCCGCCGTGCTGGTTGCTTGTACGGGGAAGTTCGTCGGCGCTGCCGCCTCCGCAAGCCTGACCGGCGCCACGAGGCCCGAGGCGATGACGCTCGGCGTCCTGCTCAACGCCCGCGGGCTCACGGAACTGGTCATCCTGAACGTGGGCCTCGGGCTCGGCATGCTGGACAGCCGCATGTTCAGCGCCATGGTCGTCATGGCACTGGCCACCACGTTCATCACGGGACCACTGCTGCAACGCCTCGGATTCCACGAGGGACTCAGACCGGCCCCGGTTCCCAGGGAGAACGTGGACCACGGCGTCTGACGCGAGGTCGGTGCCCGGCCGGCGTCGTGCCGGATCATCCGCGTGCAGGAACAGGGCCGCCTGCCTTCCGGGCAGGCGGCCCTGTCAGAGGTGTTCCGGGCAGGGAGCGGTCGGCGACCTCGTGCACCTACGTGATGGGGAAGTCGAAGTAGGTGTCCGGATAGGGTTCGTTGTCGAGGGTGTAATGCCACCACTCGCACTCGTACGCGCTGAAACCGCAGGTCTCCATGATGGACCGCAGGTTCTGACGGTTCCGTGCCTCGGCAGGTGTGATCCCTTGGGCACCATGGTGCGAGACGGGATCCATCAGGTCGTGGTCGCCGCCCATGGGAACGAGTTCATTCGTGGTCAGGTCATAGAGCGTGAGGTCGACGGTGCTGCCCCGGCTGTGTCCCGACTTGGCGGCCACATATCCCCGCTCGAACATCTCGGCCCTGTCGATATGGGGATAGTGCCGCGACTTGGTCCGGCCGTCCTCCGGCTGCTGCGACCAGCGCAGGAAGCAGTCGACGGCGCGCTGCGGGCGATAGCCGTCCCAGAGCAGCAGGCTGAACCCCAGTGATGCGGCCTGATCCCGTGCCCGCCCCAGGGCCGTGCACAGAGCCCTCGTACCGACGATTCGATTGGCCAGGTATCCGTCCACCGGTTTGCCGGTGAAGTTGTCCCACGTGGCGTACTTGGCATCCCACCGTATTCCGGGCACCAGGTCGTCCGCGAAGACGAAGCCGTCCTTCATCACATCTTCCCTGTCAGAGCGAGGGAGACGGTTCGGTCGATCACTTCGGAGAGCGGCAGGCCCGCGGCCGCCATCATCCGCGGATAACGGCTGTACGAGGTCATTCCGGGGAAGGTGTTGACCTCATTGAGGACTACTTCTCCGTCCTCCTTGAGGAACATGTCCACCCGCGAGAGACCGCGGCACCCCAAGGCGCGGTACACGGCCTTGGCCGTCTCCTGGACGATCAGCCGTGACTCCTCGGGGATGTCGGCGGGGACGATGGCTACGGAGTTCTCGGAACCGGTCTCCGGGGAGTTCTCCTGATGGATCCTGAAGAATCCCTGCGAGAGCGCGATCCGGTCCAGCTCGCCCACGACGAGCTCCGACTCGTTCCCCAGGATGGCGCAGCCGATCTCGCTGCCGGGGACAGCCTCTTCGATCAGCACCTTCGAGTCGTACTGCCGTGCCGTTTCCACCGCACTCGGAAGTTCCTCTGCCGCGGAGACCTTGGTGACGCCGAAGGACGATCCCGATCGGGCCGGCTTCACGAAGACCGGGAAGGTGAGCCGGGCGGGATCGACGGTCTCGTCCGCCGTGACGGTCCAGAAATTCGGCGTGGCGATTCCTGCGCTTCCGGCGACGGCATAGGCAAGGGATTTGTCCATGCACAGGGCGGAACTCTGCACGTTGCAGCCGATATAGGGGATGCCCGAGAGCTCCAGCAGACCCTGCATGGCGCCGTCCTCGCCGAGTGTGCCGTGCAGCACGGGCAGTATGACGTCCAAACGGACCGTGCTGCAGCCCCCCTTCTCCAGAATGAGCAGTCCGTGCACCCCGCTGTCCGGCGACAGCACGACCGGGCGGCCGTCGCCGTTCTCCCACTCCGCGTCGGGCCCGTCGCAGAGCTTCCAGGCACCGCTCCTCGTGATCCCGATGTAGAAGGGTTCGTACTTCTCGAGATCCAGGTTCCGGGCCACCTCTCGCGCGGACTTGACGGAGACGGGGTGCTCCTCGGAACGGCCCCCGAAGATGATGCCGATCTTCAGCCTACCCATGCTGATTCCCGCTTTCGAATGTCAGGCAGTTGAGGAAAGAGTTCTCCACGGTGTCGCGCAGAGCACGATCCGTGAAGTAGGCGGTGTGCGGGGTGATGAGTGCATTCGGCAGCTCCTGCAGGCGCAGCAGTGCTTTGCTCTCTATGGGTTTGTTGCGGCAGTCGGCGTAGAAGACTCCTTCCTCGCCTTCGACGACATCCAGCGCCGCGCCGCCCAGCCTGCCGCTCTCCAGTTCGTGCACCAGGGCTTCGGTGTCGATGAGCCCGCCACGTCCGGTGTTGATGATCAGCGCGCCGTCCTTCATCTGTGCCAGGCGCTGCCGGTTCAGCAGATGGTGTGTGGCCGCGGTGAGCAGCGCATGCAGCGTGACCAGGTCGCTCTGCCGCAGCAATTCATCGAGTGGAACGTACTCGACGGCGGCGCCGGGGCGGTCCACGAGACGGGTGTCATGGGCCAGAACGCGGCAGCCGAAACCCCGCAACCGGTCCAGGACCGCCGCGCCGATACGCCCCGTCCCGACCACTCCGACAGTCAGATCACGCAGTTCCCTGCCGCGCACATCGCTCAGCCGGTAGTCGTGCATATCGGTGCGGCGGACGATGGATTTTGCACCCCTTACCGCCATCAGAATGAGCATCAGCGTGTAGTCGGCCACGCTGTCCGGCGAGTAGGAGACGTTTTCGACAAAGATGCCGATGCTACCCGCGTATTCCACGTCGATGTGGTTGTACCCGATGCTCCGCGTGGAGATGTAGCGCACGCCGGCCACCCGGAGCGCACGCAGCGTGGCGTGGGTGACAGGAGTCTTGTGGCTGATGCTGATACACCGGCTGCCGGAGGCCAGTTCACTATTGGCTTCGGACACCGCGGCGTCGGTGATGACCGGCAGCACACCGAAGCCGGGCGCCAGCTCGCGGAACTGATCGGCTTCGTCCGGACCGCACCCGTAGATGGTGACACGGGTCTTCTCGCTGTGGGTCATGCCTCCAGTCAACGCGGCGTGCTGTTGCCGGAACGTATTCGGTTTTCGATACACACGCGATACGCCCCACCCCCTTGGCTGGAGGCATGACCGACAAAACACCAGCCGTGATGCCCAGGGAGCCCGCGTGATCCCGCTCAGCCTCGACGAGATCGCCGAAATCGTGGACGGAAACGTCGCGGGCGACAGCTCCGTGACCGTGACCGCGCCGGCCGTGCTCGACAGCCGGCAGGCTGAGCCGGGCGGCCTCTTCGTGGCTTTCGCCGGCGAGCATGTCGACGGCCATGACTACGCGGAACGGGCCGGGGCGGCCGGTGCGGTGGCCGTGCTCGGCTCCCGGCCCACGCCGCTGCCCACCGTCGTCGTCGAGGATGTCCGGGCCGCGCTGCGGATGCTCGCCGCCCGTGTCGTGGCCCGGCTGCGCGACGGACTGACCGTCGTCGGGGTGACCGGCTCGCAGGGCAAGACCGGCACCAAGGACCTGCTGGCGGCCGTGCTTTCGGGCGCCGGACCGACGGTCGCCACGGCCGGCTCGCTCAACAACGAGCTCGGTGTGCCGCTCACCATGCTGCGCGCCCAGGCGGCCACCCGGTTCCTCGTCCTGGAGATGGGAGCCCGCCATGTCGGCGACATCGCCGGGCTCACCGGCCTGGTCTCGCCCGACATCGCCGTCGTCCTCAACGTCGGCGTGGCCCACCTCGGCGAGTTCGGGTCGCGCGCCGCCATCGCCAGGACCAAGGGCGAACTGGTGCAAGGTCTTGTACCCGGCGGCACCGCCGTTCTCAACGCCGACGATCCCAGGGTGGCCGCGATGAGCGCGCTGACCGATGGTCCGGTTCTGACCTTCGGCCGGGCGGCCCACACCGACGTCCAGGTACTCGACCTGGCCCTCGACCGGCTCGGCCGGCCATCCTGCACGCTGCGGACCGCCGCCGCCTCGGCGCACCTGACGCTGCCACTGGTCGGCGCCCACCAGGCGCTCAACGCTTCGGCTGCCACGGCGGCAGCACTGGCGGCCGGGGTTCCCCTCGGCCTGGCCACGGTGGCGCTGACCACCGCCTCGCTGTCGCCGTGGCGGATGGAGGTGCGCGACCTCGCCTGCGGGGCGACGCTGCTCAACGACACCTACAACGCCAACCCCGACTCGACCCGCGCCGCCCTGGACGCGCTGGCAGCCATCGAGTGCGGACGCCGCATCGCCGTACTCGGCGAAATGCTCGAACTCGGCGACGGCAGTGCGGCGCAGCACCGTGCCGTCGGGCTGTACGCCGCCGAACGGGCTGATCTGGTGGCGGTCGTCGGCGAGGCCGCCCGGCCCATCGCCGACGGTGCGGGGGAGCGGGCGGTGCTCTTCGCCGGCAAGGACGCGGCCGTCGACTGGCTGCGCGACCACCTCGCCGCCGGGGACGTGGTGCTGGTCAAGGCATCCCGAGGGGCGCGCCTCGACGAAGTCGCCGCCGCGCTCGCGTAGTCGGCTGCACGGTTCAGCGTCCGCGCCGCCTCATGTAGAGGTCGAAGGCCCGGTAGGTCATCGGCCGCAGCGGCAGGTCCCACTCACCGACGTACCGTACCGCCCGGCCGCCGGCGCCGACTTTGAACTGGACCAGGCCGACGTGCGGGTCGTCGGCGTCGAGGGTCGGAGTGATGCCGCGCAGGTCGTAGACGTCGCAGCCGGCCGCGAGCGCGTCGCGGATCATCGCCCACTGGCAGGCGTTGGAGCCGCGCACCTCGCGCTTCGCGGTGGCGGAGGCGCCATAGGAGTACACCGCGTGGGCCCCGACGCGGACCAGGACCGTGGCGGCGACCAAGTCGCCCTGGTGGTGGGCCAGGTAGAGGGTGATCCGTTCGGGGTCCTCGGCGTTCAGTGCCGCGAACATGGTCTCGAAGTAGCGCAGCGGCCGGGGGGTGAAGTGGTCGCGCTGGGCGGTGTGGACGTAGAGGTCGTGAAACGCCTTGAGGTCCTCCGGACCCCCGTCGCTGACCGTGACTTCGACGCCCTCCTTCGCCGCCTTCTTGATGTTGCGGCGCCACTGCTGGTTCATGCCCCTGAGCAGCTCGTCCTCGGACCTGCCCGCCAGCGGTACCTCGTACTTGAACTGCGGATGCCCGACTCCGAACCCGTCCTCCGGGTTCTGGGGCAGCCAGCCCGCGTCCTTGAGCCCGCTGCTCACGCGGGCGCCGACCGGGTCGCCCGACTGTCCTGGCAGATCGGTCAGCCGCCGGATCCCCGGGTCGGCGATGCCCTCCTTGACCTGGGCGGCGCTCCAGGCGTCCGTCACCACCGGCGGGCCGAGCCGGATCGCGAACGCGCCCTGCTCCTTGAGGTACGCCGCCAGGGGATCGAGCCACGCACCGATCTCGCCGCTCCAGTCGATGACCGGGCCCTCGGGCAGGTACGCCAGCGTGAGACGGTCGAGCCGTGGTAGCGGGCGGTGCAGGACGAGCCCGGCGCCGACCAGGCGCCGGCCGTCGAACCAGCCGAGGGACTCGCTGCGCCATTCGGTCTTGACCCGGCCCCACGCCGGGGTCTGCAGAAAGCTGACCGACCGCTGGGCCCGCACGAACGCCAGGTGCTCGGCGGCGCTGATCGGCCTGATGACCGGATTCCCGGCTGCGGTCGGTGTCGGTTCACTGGAGGACATGGAGGACATGCTGCCAGTCAACGCAGTGGGGTGTTGCCCTGACGTATGCGGATTTTGATACGCCGACGACATGCCACCGCCTGGCCGCCTCCGGCGTTCACCAGCTGATCCTGGCCGCCACCGGCCGGTGGTCACTGCCCGTGGCCGGCAGCAGCCACGCACTCCTCGGCTCCACGCCGCGGACCAGGATCTGGTCGATCCGCACCATCGGGAACGTCGCCGGCCAGCTGAAGCCGAACCCGTCCCCCGCGACGTCCTGGGCCGAACGCAGTTGAGCGGTGAGGCCGTCGAACGCACGGTCGTCCATGGCGCCGTTGAAGTCGCCGACCACCAGTACCCGTTCGCTGCGGTCGGCGGCGACATCCCCGGCGAGCTTCGTCGCGCCGGGGTTCCGCGTTTCCGTCCAGAAGCCGCCCCTGGGCATCACCCTCACCGAACCGAGATGCACCACGTACACGGCCAGCGGTCCCTTCGCGGTGGTCACGGTGGTGCGCAGCGCACGGTACGGGTCCAGCGGCCCGGCCGTGCCCGACTGGACGTCGACCGGCTGGGTGCCGGACAGCGGCAGCTTGCTCCACAGCCCGACCGTGCCCTCCACGGAGTGGTACGGGTACGCCGTCGCCAGCTCGTTCTCGTACGTGCCCATGGCCTGGTCGGTCAGTTCCTCGAGTGCCAGCAGATCCGCGCCGGAGGCGGCCAGGTCACGGGCGGTGCCGGCCGGATCACGGTTGTCGGCGTTCACGTTGTGGCTGACGATCGTGAGATCGCCGCTTCGGTGGGACTTGTCGTGGAGCAGTCCGCCGAAGAGGCCGACCCACACGATGGCCGGCAGCAGCAGCGCGATGACCGCGGAGGCGGAACGGCGCCATAGTGCCCCGGCCAACAGCACGGGGACGAACAGGCCGAACCACGGCAGGAAGGTCTCCACCAGACTGCCCAGACCGGCCCAGTTCGTGACGCTCCTGTGCAGCAGCAGAAGCAGCCCGAGCAGCAGCGCACACGCCGTGAGTACCGGGCCGCGCCTCCACGGGCCCGGCCCGGAACCGCTCGCAGGCCGAGTTGCTTCGTTATCAGTCGGCAGGCTTCCCTGTCCGGTCTCCGCCGTGTCCACCCTGGTCATCGTCTGTTCTCGCTCACTCTTGCTCACCGCCGATCGCCGCTTTCTGACGCTCCGTCGGGGGATCGCGCCACCTGCCCCACCGGGCTCGCCGCGAGGCGTGTTCGACGGCGCCATGGCCGGGGTTCGAGACATGCAACCAGGTAAGACAACCGGCCGTTGCCGGCACGTATGCGATTTTCGATACACGGACGATATGTGCCGCCCCGTGGCATTGAGCCTGGATCCGCCGCAGGCATTCGGACAAGCGGTTTCGGGTGAATTCGTGGCCGGTCTGCGGCCGGGTTTCTGCTGGTGGGCGTGCTTGATCGCCGGATGCCGTACCGGTGGCGGGGGCTCCGAGGTCCTGGGTCGTGGGCGGGCAGGGTCGCCGGGGTCGGCGTTCGGGCAGGTGGGACGTCAAGGTTCTGGCCCCGGCGGTCAACCTGGCCGGGACGGCGATCAGTTGGCGGCGGATGGTGCTGGTCCGGGCCTTGGTGTGGAACGTTGATGCCAGGGTGCCGAGCGCGCGTGTGAGGTTGTGGGCGAGCACCGCCGGAGTCAGTCAGGCCGCGTTCGCGGTGAACTTCCCCGACGGGAGATGCCCCGGCGCGGAGTCCTCAAGATCCGCGAAGACCTGCTCGACGACAGCGTGCGCGCGGTGGAACCTCTCCGCCTCCACGAGCGGGAGCGGGGTGTCGGCGAAGACCGCGTGGAACCGGTAGGCCTTGAACAACTCGCCCTGCCTGTCAGGGATGTGGGCGTCACCCAGCCGCCGGACGCGGCGGACCAGGAGCCGCGCCGTGGCCAGATACCTCTTCGCCTTGCCGGTGAACGCGGTGTACTCGCCTCGGCGACCTCTGCGTCCGAGACCCACCGTTCCTCGTCCGTGTCCCAGATCGCCTTCGGGTACTTGATCGCTGTCCAGGCGTCCTCGGCGATGGTCGCGATCAGCTCGCGGACCCTTTTGCTCTGGGCGACGGCCAGTCGGTGTCCACGGCGAGGGCAATGCGGAAGACACCCCCCCTGGGCTGTGACAGAGGTCGGATGCCCATTCGGCGGACTTGTCCCGTACGGTGCAGGTGGTGACCGGTTCCCGCTGGCCCGCCCCGAAATCGCCCGATTCCTGCAGGAGTCCGTCCTCGAGCGACCTGTCCGGGAAAGGGAACGCGTCCTGCATCTGATGGCCCGGCGCCGCCACCGTCGGGCCCTCGCGCAAGCCTGCCACCAGCACCGATTTGCACTCCTGGGCCGGCCGTGGCTGGAATTGTGGCTTCCATTTGCAGCCGTGGCAGACCGGGGGAGTTCTTCGATTCGGGCTGAGGTGTTACCGTCCCAAGGGCGTTCCGTGCTGATGAATTTCATCGACCCGGAGAGGGGTATGCAGTGGCGCCACGATGTTCAGCGCGACGGGGTTCGCACGCCCCCGCTCTTCCACGAAGTTTCGCGTGATCTGGTTCGGGAATGCCCTCTGATCGGACGTTTCCGGGATTCCGCTGGAGACCGCCCGTGGTGGCGCCAAGGCATGACGTGGCTGTCGTCAGGGCCGCGAGTGGACCCGGCACGACCTCTCCGACACCACGGCGTTCCCTGGTTCACGTCGCGGTACGGAACGCATCCCAGCTCCAACGGGGGATTTTCTGCATGCCTTCACAGATCCGTGTACAGGTAGTCAGATTACGGGGAGACCGCAGTGCAGCGAGATCAGCAACACATCGATCAGCAGACGTCAGTCGAAGTCGAGATCAGCTTACTGTCAACAGTCGACTCACCGCGGACCTCGGGGGCGGACCCGGACCACGTGGAAGCGCTGTCCGTGGTGCAGGCCCCGCTCCCGCCCATCCTCGTGCACCGTCCGACGATGCGCGTCATCGACGGTCTCCATCGCGTGCGAGCGGCTGAACTGCGTGGGCAGGAGACGATCGCCGTCAGCTTCTTCGAGGGCAGTGAGGCCGACGCGTTCGTGCTGGCAGTCGAGTCCAACATCATGCACGGCCTCCCTCTGTCGAGGGCCGACCGCAAGCGGGCGGCCGCGCGGATCCTCATCTCGCATCCGCAGTGGTCGGACCGGATGGTCGCATCGGTCACCGGTTTCTCCTCCGGCACGGTGGCCGACATACGCAAGGGGCTGCCGGCCGTGTCCGCCGCCGAGGAGAGCCGGATCGGCCAGGACGGTCGGGTCCGCCCGATCAACGCCGCCGCAGGACGCAGGATCGCCGGAAAGATCATCGCTGAGAACCCCGGCCTGTCATTACGCCAGATCGCCCGGATGGCCGGCATCTCCCCCGAGACCGCCCGCGATGTCAGAGGCCGGCTCCGCCGAGGAGAGGATCCGTTGCCCGCCCGACGGAGCAGGGAACCCGCGAACCCCGAGGCGGGACCTTCGGCACCGCGGCGCGGCACCGGCGTCGCGGCGATACATGACAGGCCGTCGGCGCAGGAGCACAGCGTTCTGTTGCAACGGCTCAGGGCGGATCCGTCGTTGCGGCTGAGCGAGACCGGACGCACCCTGTTGCGGCTGCTCAATCTCCACACGATCAACGCGAAGGAGTGGCAGAGGATCATCGACAACGTACCGCCCCACTGCAGCGGCATAGTGGCCCGTCTGGCCGACGAGCACGCGGTGATGTGGTCGGAGCTGGCCCTTCGGCTGAGTGACGGGGTCGCCGAGAGCGCATAGTCCGCCGTCGCCGCGTCCAAGCGCCGAAAACGGCCGGTTGGTCGGCGAAGTCCTCCTGTCACCGCGTGGCAGGGGGACTTCGCCGACCAGTCGGCCGTCAGGCCCGTCAGGCAGGGACGAAGGTACGGAGCTGCCTGACCGCGGCGACGCCGTCGCAGCCGGACAGGCCGAGGGCGTCGCGGAGTTCGTCGGCCAGCAGGTCGAGCACCCGGCGTGCGCCGGTCTCTCCGGCCGCAGCCAGGCCCCAGATCAGCGGCCGGCCGACCAGGACACCGGACGCCCCGAGAGCGAGCGCCCTGAGCACGTCGGTGCCGCTGCGGATGCCGCTGTCCAGCAGCACGTCGCAGCCGTCCCCCACGGCCGCCGCCACCTCCGGTAGTGCATCGATGCTGGGTACGGCGCCGTCGAGCTGGCGGCCGCCGTGATTGGAGACCACGACCGCGTCGATCCCGAGCTCGGCCGCCCGCAGCGCGTCCTCGGCCGCCAGGACACCCTTGAGCAGCAGCGGAAGCCGGGTCTGCTTCCGCAGGGCCGCCAGCGACGACCACGTCGTCGCAGAGGAGAGGAGCTCGCCGGTGTGGACGGCCACCGAGGAGGTGTTGGCGTGCCGCTGGTGCGCGGTCGAACCGGTGCTGATATTGGCCGCCCGCACATGGCCGGGCAGTGCGAAGCGGTTGCGTACGTCGCGCAGCCGGCGCCCCATCCACGGCACGTCGACGGTGAGCATGAGCGCCTCGCAGCCGGCGTCCTCGGCTCTGCGGACGAGTCGCAGGGACTGCGCGGCATCCCGGAACCAGTAGAGCTGGAACCAGACCGTTCCGCCGATCGCCGTGATCTCCTCGATCGGGACACTGCTCAGCGTGCTCGCGGTGAACGGCACGCCGGCCGCCTTGGCCGCGCGGGCGGCGGCCTTCTCGCCATCGGGGTGGACCAGTTGCTGGTAGGCGACGGGCGCGATGGCGACCGGCATGGGTACGGGCCGACCGAGCAGAGTGGAGGCAGCCGTGCACTGCGACACGTCCCTGAGCACCCGGGGGACGAGGAAGACGCGGTCCAGCGCGCTGCGGTTGGCATCGAGCGTGGTCTCGGCGCCGCTTCCTCCGGCCACGAAGTCCCATACGTCGGCGGGCAGGGCCGAGGCGGCGGCGCGTTCGAAGTCGGCCAAGCAATGGGCCTGGTCGACCGCCACCTCATCGCTGTAGCCCACGCTGCCCCGTCCTTTCCAGCTCCACGGCCTCGTAGAGCGCCTTGATGTTGGCGCTACCGAAGGTTTCGGCGCCCTGGCGCTCGATGACCTCGAAGAACAGCGTGTGCCGGAGGTGGGTCGACGCAGTGAAGATCTGGAAGAGTCGGCCGCCGTGGTCCTCGTCGGCGAGCACGTTCGTCGCCCGAAGGGCCTCCACCTTGGACTCGCGCAGGTCGATCCGCTCGCCCAGCAGGTCGTAGTAGGCCGAGGGAGTGGTGAGGAAGGCAACGCCCCGGTCGGCCAGGGCCCGTACCGAACGGACCGCGTCCGGCGAGGAGAAGGCCAGGTGCTGGACGCCGGACCCCTGGTGGGCCTTGAGGAACTCGTCGATCTGTCCCGGGTCCGCCGAGGGGTCGGGCTGGATGAGCGTCAGGGTCACCGAGCCCGACGGGCTCTGCACCACCTTGGACTCCATGGCCTGCCTGCCGACGACGATGCGCTCCTCGAAGATGTGCTGGAACCCGAGGGCCGCCAGGTAGTAGTCGACCGTGGGGTCGAGATCGCCGGTGTTCAGGCACACCGCGATGTGATCGATGTCGAGCAGCCCCACGTCGGTCGGGTCGTCGCCGGTCTGCGGCGTCGGAGAGAGACCGGCGGGCAGTCCCGGCCCCGCCCCGGGAGCGCGCTGGACGAGTGTGTGGACGACGTCCCCGAAGCCGCCGAGGACAGCCGTCATGGTCGGCCCGTCGCCCGGGTGCGGGGTCGGCGGGCGGTGGACGCGGGCACCGTTCGCGACCGCTGCGTCAAATGCCGCGGTCACGTCCGTGGTTCGCAGCGCGATGTCGGCGACACCGTCTCCGTGGGAGGCGACGTAGGCCGAGGCCGCGTGATCGTCCGACGTCGCCTCAGTGAGCACCAGGGTGATCCGTCCGTGGCGCAGCGCGACGCTCCGGTGGTCGGCGAAGTCGCCGGAGCCGACAGGAGTGAAGGCGTATGTGTCGACCCAGGTGAGTGCAGCCGTCTCCAGGTGTTCCACGTACATCTCTACGTAGTCGACCGAGAGATCCGCCGGCGGGTCCGCGTGCTCTGCTAATTCGCTCATGACTGTATCCATGTCAGGAAGAGAAGGGCAGGGTTCTGCGAACAGTAATGGCTGCCCCCGCGGGAAAAAAGCAGAGGACTGCTGGACGGATGGACTCCCGGTCCGTCGGGTACTGCCGGTCGGAATTCTGGTTGTGGCCGGTGGCCTTTCGAACAGGTGATGTCTCATGATTCGCGCCATGGCCGTCATCGGCACAGGTCTGATCGGTACCTCGGTCGCGCTCGCGGCAAGTCGGCAGGGAGTGCTGGTGTATCGCTCACCCCGTCGCCGATGACGTCCGACGCGGCCTTCAACCAGGCCCGCGGCCGGGACGAAGGCATGCGGACGGTGATGGAACTGCCCGATCGGGGTGTCGCCGGGCCGGCGGAGATCCGTGGGCGCCGTCCCGGTGCCTGCGGGTGTGGCAGCGCGGTGCGTGTGACCGTCCCGGACCGTCCCGGGGAACTGCCGCGGCTGCTGGGCGCCATCGCGGACTTCGGCGTCGATTCCGAGGACGCCGCCGTCGACGCCGACGAGGCCGGCGCGCTCACCGTGGGGTTCACCGTCCGGCCGGGCGCCGCCGACCGGATCGTGGCTTCGCCCAGGGCCGGCGGATGGGAAGCGGTACGGCCGAACAGCACCGGACCGTACTTCACGGAAATGGTGCGAAAAGGAGACGGCATTCCGCCGGAAGCCGTGTCCAAGTGAGCATTTATGCCGGTTGGACGGCGATTGTCGAACGCCTCCCCGTGTGTGATCCTGTATCGGCAGGCCCCGACACTCACTGAATTATCTCGCGTGGGGGGAACCTATGGCTGGACGCGGCGTGCACGAATATGCACATCATGCGCATGAAGGACTCGTCCCCGTGCCGTCGGATTTCCTGGCGACGGCCGAACCGGTGGCACTGCGGAAGGCGGACCTGCACGGCAGCGTCTCCGATCCGGTCCTGGACACGATGAACTTCCTCAACGAGGTCACGCTCCGCTATCCCGACGCGATTTCCTTTGCGCCCGGTCGTCCCTATGACGGGTTCTTCGAGACCGAGCAGATCTTCTCGTACGTCCGCCGGTATCTGGAGCACCTCGCCGAGGAGGGCGGTTCACCGCAGCAGATCCGCACCGCCATGTACCAGTACGGTCCCACGGCCGGTCAGATCCGCGAGGTCATCGCTGACTCGCTCCGCGCCGACGAGAACATCGACGTCCCCCCCGAGTCCATCGTGGTGACCGTCGGCGCCCAGGAGGCCATGCTGCTGGTGCTGCGTGCCCTGATCAGCGGCCCCGACGACGTTCTGCTCGTCTCCAGCCCCTGCTATGTGGGGATCACCGGCGCGGCCCGCCTGCTGGACATCGCGCTGACTCCGGTCGTGGAGCGGGCGGACGGGTTCTCCTGTGCCGACCTGGAGGCGGCGATCCAGGACGAGCGGGCTCGTGGGCGCCGTCCCCGTGCCTTCTACGTGGTGCCCGACCACGCCAATCCGTCGGGGAACACGATAGGGCCGCAGGCCCGCGCCGAACTCCTGGAACTCGCAGCGCGTCACGGCATCCTCATCCTGGAGGACAGCCCCTACCGGATGGTCAGCCCCGGCCCCCCACTGCCGACCCTGAAGTCTCTGGACCGGGCCCGCACGGTCGTTCACCTGGGCTCCTTCTCCAAGACGATTTTTCCCGGCGCCCGAGTCGGCTTCGCCGTCGCCGACCAGTTGGTCGTGGACCAGGCCGGCCTGACCAGCCTCCTCGCGGACGAACTCGCCAAGATCAAGAGCATGGTGACGGTGAACACCTCGTCGCTGAGCCAGGCCGCGGTGGCGGGCGCGCTGCTCGCCGCGCAGGGCCGGATCTCCGAGCTGAACGCCAGGGCGGGCGAGTACTACGGCGACGCCATGCAGTGCACGCTCCGGCACCTGGACGCACGTCTTCCGGCGGACCGGCGAGCGGCTCTGGGGGTGCGCTGGAACGAACCGACCGGCGGCTTCTTCCTGACCGTGCAGGTCCCGTTCCGGGCGGACGGCGCCGCACTCACCCGGTCCGCAGAGGACTTCGGCGTCATCTGGACGCCGATGGAGCACTTCTACCCGGGAGAGGGCGGACACCACGGCATCCGGCTCTCCACCAGCTATCTGACACCCGCTGAGATCAATGAGGGGACCGCCCGGCTCGCGCGCTTCATCGAGGCGGAGAGCGCGATGTCATGACGACCAGGAATTGACGAACCATCGCAACTCATCAGGAAAGGTGATGAACATGACCGAAGACGCCGTCATTCACAAGCCGCGCAGTAAGCCGCGCATGTGGGGGTGGACGTTCCGGTGACCGTCAACGTCGACCATCCGGTAGTGCTCGACACCCCTGTCCCGGAGACGGAGGTACAGTCCGCACAGGACCCCGCCTTCCCAACTCTCCCACGGCCCCGCATCGTCGGCGTGGGCACGGCCGTGACCCGTACGTCCTACTCCCAGCAGGAAGTGCTCGACGCCTTCGGGATCACCGACCCCAAAGTCCGTTCCGTCTTCCTCAACAGCGCCATCGAGCGACGCAACCTCGTCCTGCCGCCCGGGGACAGCGACGACGGCCGCGTCCCGGAGGCCCAGGGCGACCTGCTCGACAAGCACAAGCAGCTGGCGGTCGAGATGGGTGCCGCGGCCCTGCAGGCCTGTCTGAAGCGCTGCGGTGCCGAACTCTCGGATCTGCGTCACCTGTGCTGCGTGACGTCCACCGGCTTCCTCACCCCCGGACTCAGTGCGCTGCTGATACGGGAACTGGGCATCGACCGCCACTGCAGCCGCAGCGACATCGTCGGCATGGGCTGCAACGCGGGACTCAACGCCCTCAACGTGGTGGCGGGCTGGTCCGCCGCCCATCCCGGGGAACTCGCCGTGGTGCTGTGCGCGGAGGCGTGCTCGGCCGCGTACACGATGGACTCGACGATGCGGACCGCGGTCGTGAACAGCCTGTTCGGCGACGGCGCGGCGGCCGTCGCGCTGCTCGCGGACCCCAGCGGCGCCACGACGGCCGCTTCCGAGGGCCCGGCCGTTCTGAAGTTCGCCAGCTGCATCATCCCCGAGGCGATCGACGCCATGCGCTACGACTGGGACCGCACGCAGGACAGGTTCAGCTTCTTCCTGGACCCGCAGATCCCCTACGTGGTGGGCGCGCACGCCGAGATCGTCGTCGACCGCCTGCTGTCGGGCACGGGCCTGCGCTACAGCGACGTCGGACACTGGGTGGTGCACTCCGGCGGCAAGAAGGTGATCGACGCCGTCGTCGTCAACCTCGGACTCACTCGCCACGATGTCCGGCACACCATCGGTGTGCTGCGCGACCACGGCAATGTCTCCAGCGGTTCGTTCCTTTTCTCGTACGAACGGCTCCTCGAAGAGGGCATCGCACGACCGGGAGAGTATGGAGTGCTCGTGACCATGGGACCGGGCTCGACGATCGAAACGGCGCTGGTCCGGTGGTGAGGCCGCAGAGCGCGGACGATGCGCTGACCCTGACGATCGACGGGACGGAGCCGCCGTCGGCCGCCTCCGTCAAGGCACTCGCGGCCATCTGCGACCGGGCCGAGGACGTGGCCCGTTACCACGGCGGGGCCGGCATGGTCACGGTGCACGTCGCCGGAGCCCCCGAGGGGGCCTGGACCAGCGGGCTGGACGTCATGCTGGTCACCAAGTGGGAACGGGTCCTGCGCCGGCTGGAACGGCTCCCCATGGCCACGGTCGCGGTGGCCTCGGGTGACTGCGGCGGGTCGGCCCTGGACGCGCTGCTGGCCACCGACATCCGCGTGGCTGCCCCCGGTACCAGGCTGTTGGTCCCGCGAGACGGCTCCGCCACCTGGCCCGGGATGGCCGGCCACCGGCTCGTCCAGCAGGCCGGCCTCGGCAGGATCCGCCGGGCGGTGCTGTTCGGCCTGCCCCTCAGCGCTGCCGATGCGGTGCGGCTGGGAATCGTCGACGAACTGGCCGACGATCCGGCGGCCGCGGTGGAGGCCGCGGCGGAACTGGTCGCCGGTCTGGCCGGCAAGGAGGTGGCGATCCGACGCCAGCTCCTGTTCGACGCCACGACGATGAGCTTCGAGGACGCCCTCGGCGCCCACCTGGCTGCCTGCGACCGCGCCCTGCGCGGGGAGGACGCAGCCGAGGGGCCGCTATGACGACCGGCCTGCCACCCGGAGAGGATCCCGACGGCGTCTGGCCGGCTCTGACCGAGGCCGCCGCGCACGTGGAGAAGCTGCTGGCCGCACTTCCGGAGGCCGGCGCGCGCTCACCCGCCCAGCGGGCCGGGATCGCCGCTGCCCACGACGCTGCCCGTGCGCTGCGCGTCCGCTTCCTGGACACCCACGCCGACGCCGTCTACGACCGGCTCACGGAGCACCGCCGCATTCACCTGCGGCTCGCGGAGCTCGTCGAAGCCGCTGCCACCGCCTTCCCCGGGCTGGTCCCCACCCGGCAGCAGCTCGCCGCGGAGCGGTCCCTGCCCCAGGCCGCCAAGGAGGGCCACGAGATCGACCAGGGCATCTTCCTGCGAGCGGTGCTCCGGTCGCCCGTCGCCGGCCCGCATCTGCTGGACGCCATGCTCCGCCCGACCACGCGCGCCCTGGAGCTGCTTCCGGACTTCCTGCGCACCGGCGAGGTGGAGATGGAAGCCGTCCACCTGGAACGCCGGGACGGAGTGGCGCGGCTGACCATGTGCCGCGACGACTGCCTGAACGCCGAGGACGGCCAGCAGGTCGACGACATGGAGACCGCCGTCGACCTCGCCCTGCTCGATCCGGCCGTCTGGGTGGGGCTGCTGCGCGGCGGGGAGATGAGCCATCCCCGCTACCGGGGCAAACGGGTGTTCAGCGCCGGAATCAACCTCAAGTACCTGAGCTCCGGCGGCATTTCACTGGTCGACTTCCTGCTGCGCCGGGAACTCGGCTACATCCACAAGCTCGTCCGGGGCGTGCTGACCGACGACGGCCGACCCGGATCGTGGCACTCACCCCGGATCGACAAACCGTGGGTTGCCGCAGTGGACGGCTTCGCGATCGGCGGCGGAGCCCAGCTGCTGCTGGTCTTCGACCGCGTACTCGCCTCCTCCGATGCCTACTTCAGCCTGCCCGCGGCGAAGGAGGGCATCATCCCGGGAGCAGCGAACCTGCGGCTCGGCCGGTTCGCCGGGCCGCGCCTGTCCCGGCAGCTCATCCTTGAGGGCCGCCGGATCTGGGCGAAGGAACCCGAGGCGCGGCTGCTGGTCGACGAGGTCGTGGAGTCGGACGAGCTGGACGCCGCCATCGAGCGGAGCCTGGCGCGACTCGACGGGGACGCCGTGCTCGCCAACCGGCGGATGCTGCACCTCGCCGAGGAGTCACCGCACGGGTTCCGCGCGTACATGGCGGAGTTCGCCCTCCAGCAGGCTCTGCGGCTCTACAGCCAGGACGTGATCGACAAGGTCGGCCGATTCGAAGGGCGGGCCTCCGTATGACCAGCGACCGCAAGCGGGTGCGTTACGAGAAGGAGAACCACGTCGCCCGCGTCACGCTCGACCGCCCCGAGGTGCTCAACGCGATGGATCTGCGCATGCATGAGGAGCTCGCCGAGATCTGGGACGACGTCGAGGCCGACGACGACATCAGGGTCGCCGTGCTGACCGGAGCGGGTGAACGCGCCTTCTCCGTGGGCCAGGACCTCAAGGAGCGGGCCCATCTCGACCGGCAGGGCGTCCCTCCGACGACCTTCGGCAGCCGTGGGCAGCCGGGCTGGCCCCGGCTCACCGACCGCTTCACGCTGTCCAAACCGGTGCTCGCACGGGTCCACGGTCACGCCCTGGGCGGTGGTTTCGAACTCGCCCTGGCCTGCGACCTGATCGTCGCCTCGGACCAGGCGGTCTTCGCCCTGCCCGAGGCCCGGCTCGGTCTCGTGCCCGGTGCGGGCGGCGCCTTCCGGCTGGCCAGGCAGCTGCCGGAGAAGATCGCCATGGGCTACTTGCTCACCGGCCGTCGGCTGAGCGCCACGACAGCCATGCACTACGGGCTCGTCAACGAGGTCGTCCCGGCCGACCGGTTGGACGCCTGCGTCCAGCAGTGGACCGACGACCTGGTCCGCAGTGCCCCGCTCTCGGTCCGGGCCATCAAGGAAGCCGCCACGAAATCCGTCGACATGCCCCTTGAGCAGGCGTTCACCGCCGAGTACGACTGGGAGGAACGCCGCAGGCACAGCAGCGACGCGGTCGAAGGAGTCCGGGCCTTCGCGGACAAGCGCGACCCCGTCTGGACCGGTCGCTGAGCCGAGCGCGGAGCGGGGTCCGTCGTCCGCTTCACCCGACACGACCCGCAGTGGGGATCCACTGTTCGACTCAGCTGCTGCATCCGTCGCGGTCTACAGCGACCGCGCCGACGACTACGCGGTCACCCACGCCTCCAAGATGGCCGACCAGGTCGAGCGGTTCGCCAACTCGCTGCCGGCTCCCTCACTGATCCTGGACGCCGGTTGCGGCCCTGGCCGCGACCTTGTGCGATTCACCGCCCACGGTCACAGCGTCCGAGGTGTCGACCTCAACCCGGCGTTCGTCGCCATGGCCAATGCCCACGCACCCACCTCACAGTGCGACCTGCGCGACATCGGATCTCAATTCGCTGCTGGAACGGTCGACGGGATCTGGGCCTGCGCATCGCTCGTGCACCTTCGCGAGTCAGAGACTGTGGACGTGCCCGGCCAGTTCGCCAGGCTACTGCGCCCCGGCGGCAAGCTGTACGCGTGCGTCAGGTCCGTCGGCCGCACCGGCTGGCTCGATGAGCCCGACGGACGCCGCTGGTACACGGTGTGGGACGCCGAGGCGTTCGCTGACGCAGTCGCCGACGCCGGGTTCGAAGTCGACCACATTGACCAGGGCGTATTTGTGGAGGTATGGGGCACCCGCAGCCCCATCGGCAGCCCGTAGCCGACAGCCCTGCGGGAACGGCCGCGCCGGGACGTCAAAGGACCGTAGCGTGTCGCGGCCAAGTGGAGCAGTCGACGACATTCCTCCGAAGAGCAGGACGGCGCCCGAGGTGACCGGGTACGCCAGGACGAACAGGCCACCTGCGGCCAGATGCGCTTGGAGGGCCCGGACCGCGGATCAGTGAAAGGACAGCCAGCGGTTGGCCTCCGTGTTGAGGACGGTGACGACGAGAAGCGAGGTGAAATTGGCCAGGACGGGCGGCGGCCAGTGACGCAGAACCCAGTACGGCAGGGCCTGGGCCGCCGCGGAGGCGACGCCGATCGCGGCGAACCAGAACACCTGCCTGGTCAGTGGGGTGCGGCCGGGCCGGGTGGGGGCGCTGCGCCGTGCGCTGAGGCGTCGCACTCCACCGGCGTGAGGCCACCGTGCGGGGATCCGCCGAGTCGTGCGGAGTGCCGGTTCGCCCGTTCGGCTGGCGACGGACACCCGCCTGCACGCTGGAGGCGGAAAGCTGACTCGGTCTGTGCCAGTTTGTAGCTGACGACTTGACAGGCACGAACGGCACGACGGGGTTCGACCCACCGTCTGAGAGTCGGCCCGGGGACAGTGGAGGCAGCCGATGGACAGTGGCGGACGGCCGCCGGCCCCGGGCTCCGGCGGGCCGCAGCGACCGGGATCGGGGGAGGGGAAGGCGCGGGGGCGCTTCGAACGCGTTCGCGCTGCCGCGGCGGCGCGGGCTGCCAAGGGGGCCGCCCGTGGCCGGGCCCTGGTGCGGCGGGTCGAGCAGATTCCTCCGCCCCCGGGGCCGTTCCGCCCCGGTTTCTGGCGTAGCCCGATCCGCGGGCCGTGGCTGACCTCGGTGTTCGGTCTGGTGCTGCTGATCGGTATTCCGCTGCTCTTCGTGACCGGCGCACTGTCCTACGCCGCCTACAACCCCGGCCTCGGCGTACTCAACGACCAGACCCCGGACAAGGGCGTGCTGGGTTTCTACCTCTTCGACTGGCCCACACATCCGTACTGGCTGTACCGGCTGACCCAGGGCGTGCACGTGACGCTCGGCGTGGTCCTGGTGCCGGTGGTGCTGGCCAAGCTGTGGTCGGTGATCCCGAAGCTGTTCGAGTGGCCGCCGGCTCGCAGCGCCGCCCACGCGCTGGAACGGTTGTCGCTGCTGGCGCTGGTGGGCGGGGTGGTTTTTGAGTTCGTCACCGGCATCCTCAACATCCAGCTGTACTACGTCTTCCCCGGCTCCTTTTACACCCTCCACTTCTACGGCGCCTGGGTGTTCATCGCCGCCTTCGTCGTCCACGTATCCCTCAAACTCGGCCGGATGATCCGCGCCCTGCGCTCCCGGGGCCTGGCGGCCGAACTGCGCACCGATCTCGCCCACACCCGGCCCGAGCCACCCGACCCCGACGGCCTGGTGCCGACCGCCCCAGCGCCGCCGACGATGACCCGCCGCGGAGCGGTGGGCATGGTGGGGGCGGGCTCCCTGCTGCTTCTCGTGGTAACCGCCGGACAGAGCATCGGCGGCCGGCTGCGCGGCACGGCCCTGCTCGCGCCGCACAACCGCGAACCGGGCAGCGGCCCGAACGGCTTCCAGATCAACAAGACGGCGGCGTCCGTCGGCGTCAACCCGGCGCATGTCGGCCCGGACTGGCGGCTGGAGGTCCACGGCCCCGGACCGACGCTCTTCTTCACCCGCGAGCAACTCCTCGCGATGCCCCAGCAAGCCGCCGCACTGCCGATCGCCTGCGTCGAGGGATGGTCCACCCCCGACCAGTACTGGAGCGGCCTGCGGCTGGCCGACCTGGCTGCTCTGGCGGGCCTGCCGGCCGCCGCAAGCGTCCTGGTGGAATCCGTCCAACCACCCGGCCCCTACAGCTCGGTGGTACTGCGGGGCAACCAGATCCACGACCCCCGATCACTGCTCGCCCTGCACGTCAACGGCGTGGACCTCTCACTCGACCACGGCTACCCGGCCCGCATCATCGTCCCGGCCAACCCCGGCGTGAACAACACCAAATGGGTGCACCGACTCACCTTCAGGACCTGACCATGGCACGCCTCATCCGCTGGTACGGCTCCGGACCCCTGCACCTCCTCGTCCTGATCGCCTCGTTCGCCCTCACCGGCTACGCCCTGGTGCGCCTGTTCACCGAGCGCCCGCTCGGCGTGGCGATCTGGTTCGTCGGCGCGGCCATCGGCCACGACCTGATCCTGCTGCCCCTGTACTCACTCGCCGACCTCTCGGCCCAGTCCGTGCTGCGCCACCGCCCGGAACACACCCCTGCGGTGCCGTGGATCAACTACCTGCGCGTGCCCGCCTTCCTGTCCGGTGTCCTGCTGCTCGTGTGGTTTCCCCTGATCCTCAATCTGTCGATCCCCTACCAGGGCGACACGCGGCTGCCGGAAGACGTCTACCTCGGCCGATGGCTGGCGATCACCGCCGTGCTGTTCGGCGCGGCAGCGATCGCCTTCGCTCTCAAGCTCCGCCGCGTCCGGCGGACCGCCCGAGTGGACGAGGAACGAGCCGCACCAGGTAACGACGCACCGTGACGACCGACGAGGAAGCGCCGTCCCACGTGGGCGCAGACCCCTACGCGCACGTCCTGCGCAGCGGCCACGGACCGGTGTACCTGCGGCTGACGGACGGGCGCCGGATCCGGATGCCGGTGCATCAGTGGTATGCGCAGCCCACCGTGGCCGCCGTCGACCAGGAGGATGTGCCCGGTGACGTAGCTCCGGGTCTGATCGGTTGCCCGGAAACTCGATCCGGACCGCAGTGCCAACAGCGCGATCGCCAACGAAGCCTTGGCATCACGGCTGAGCGAGCTGTCCGTCTGGCACTCGATCGGTGAGAAGGCTGGGGCACTCCCGGCTCGTGGCAGTGGAAGGAGATCATCCGCGACCTTCAACACTGGCTTGTGACCATCCGCCGCCCACGCCGTGACGATCGGATACCCCAGACGGAAGTGCGGGTGCCGCTGCACCGGGATACCGGTCACTGAGACCAACGTCTCGCAGTGCCGGCCGCGCGGGTCAGGTGGGTTGGTCTCCTTCGTCGACGAGGTGAGCCAGTTCACCGCTCACCGGGCGGGCCCCCACTGGTTGCCCAGGTCGGCTTCGATGGTCATTACCGGAAGCCGCGCGTCGGCTGCCGACAGGTGTCTGCACGTGCAACAGTGCCGGGCATCATCCTGGCCGGCGCTTCGGGGGCGAGGGTGGCTGACTGGCTGTCAGTAAAGTCAGCATTGAGTCAGCATTGGTCCGGCCGGACATGGCCACCGGAGGTTGGAGCCTGTGAGGTGCCGGCCTGCGCGGGATGAGGCCCGCGCAGGCCGGACCGAGGTCGGGAGGTCGCCGTGAGGGTGGGGATCGCAGCCCGTCGCGCGGCTGTTCCACACCGGATGAACGAGCAGGTCAGCGCACTCGACCGCGCGATTTCAGCGGGGTGTTGGGGAGCTCGGGAGCGGGCAGGCGGTCGCCCGGGTAGCCCTGGACCTCGCCGAAGCGGCCGAAGTTCATCCAGTCCTCGCGGGCTTGGGTAATGTCCTCCTGAGACCGCCCGATGAAGTTCCACCACATGATGATCTGCTCCTCGAAGGGCGTGCCGCCGAGGAGGATGAGGCGGGCCTCCGTGTCGGTGGTGTTGGTGAGGGTCAGGGTGGTGGGGCCGGGGGCGAGGTAGCCGAGGTCGGCGGAGTCCAACAGGGTTTCGGCGAGGCGGACTTGGCCGCGGTCGACGAGGAGGCCGTGTTCGAAGGCGGGGTCGACGGCGAGGGTGACGGTGGCGTTCGAGCGGAGGGTGAGTTCGGCGCCGAGGAGGGGGGTGAAGGTCGGGACGGGGGAGGTGTCGCCGGCCAGGGTGCCGAGGAAGACGCGGGCCTCGCCGCCGTCCAGGGGGACCGGCTGGGGGATGTGGTGGTGGAAGTCGCGGGCGGTGTGGCGGTGTTCGTCGGGCAGGGCGACCCAGAGTTGGACGCCGTGCAGGACGGTGGTGGCGGGGGTGGAGACCTCGGAGTGGCAGATGCCGTGGCCGGAGGTCATCAGGTTCAGCTCGCCCGGGCGGACGAAGGCGTGGACGCCGAGGCTGTCGCGGTGCTCGATCTCGCCGGTGAACAGCCAGCTCACCGTCTGCAGGCCGGTGTGGGGGTGCGGGGCGACGTCCATTCCGCCGGTGCGGGCGACGTCGTCGGGACCGTAGTGGTCGACGAAGCACCAGGCTCCGATCAGCCGCCGCGCGCGGTGCGGCAGGGTGCGGCGTACGGTCATCGCGCGGGGGCCGCCGAGCGGGACGTCGCGGGCGGACAGGACCTCCACCTGCGGGTCCTGCGGTTGTGCGGCGGGGCGCGGCTCGATCTCGGCGGTGCTCACGGTGGTGGTCCCTCCCAGGGTGGAAAATGCTGCCATGTAGTTCTAGATTCAACTATTATCTCATGGCAGAGTGGCGAGCAACAGTGAGTCGGTGGAGGAGTTCAGGTGAGTGACGTGACGATGGTCCCGGCGGAGCAGCGGGTCTTCATCGACAAGCAGAGCCCCAAGGCCTATCGGGCCCAGCTCGCGGCCGCCGAGGCGGCGCGGGAGGTCGCGGCGGAGGCCGGGCTGGACCGGCGGCTGGTGGAGCTGGTCAACCTGCGGGTGTCGCAGATCAACGGCTGTGCCTACTGCCTGCACGTGCACACCCGGGCAGCGCTGCGTGAGGGCGAGACTTCCCAGCGGCTGGGCGTGCTCCCGGCCTGGCGGGACACCGAGGTGTTCAGCGCCCGGGAGCGCGCCGCGCTGGCACTGGCCGAGGCGACCACGACCCCGTCGGACGCGGCCCTGCAGGAGGCCGCGTACGGGGTCGCGCGCGAGACGCTGACCGAGGAGGAGATCTCGGCGGTGATCTGGGTCGCGATCGCGATCAACTCCTTCAATCGGGTGTCGATCATGAGCAAGCACCCGGTCCGTCCGGCACCGGGGCGTTAGGGGCCGGGGGCCGGCCTACTCGGGCGGCCTCCCCCGGTCGACGTACGCCCTCCTTTGATGGGCGTACGACCGATTCCTCCGGGTGGAGGATGACGGAGTATCAGGGCGGCGACGAAGCTGGGGCGTCAGAGGCGGGCGGGGGCCCGCTGCGGACGAAGGGGGTCGCATGGCTCGTCGTGGGGTTTCCGTTCTGGTGGCGACGGTCTGTCTGGCGTTGGCCGCACCGGTCGCCTCGGCGGCTGCCGTCGAACCGAACGACGTGGTCAAGGAATCGGCGGGCCGCCGGGCGGAGGCGCTGGAGGCGGTGACCACGGCCGGCGCGGTCGCGGCGATCGCCCAGGTCAGGGACGAGAACGGGGCCTGGCGCGCGGGCACCGGCGTCGCCGACCTGACCACCGGCGCACCCGTACGGACGGACGGGCGCTTCCGCGCCGGCAGCATCACCAAGATGTTCACCTCCACCACCGTGCTCCAGTTGGTGGGGGAGGGACGGGTCGGCCTGGACGATCCGATCGAGCGCTACCTGCCCGGGACGGTCCCGAACGGAGAGCACATCACCGTCCGTCAGCTGCTCAACCACAGCTCGGGCCTGTGGGACCCGACCAATGAGAAGGGCGGGCTGTTCCCCGACTCGACGGACCCCGACGCCGTCCGGAACTGGCTCGACCAGGGCGGGATGACCCGCACGATCACCCCGGCGCAGGTGGTGGCCGCCTCGGTGGCGCACGCGCCCAACTTCCCGCCGGGGGAGAAGTTCGCCTACTCCAACGTCAACTACACCCTGCTCGGCATGCTCATCGAGCGGGTGACGGGGCGCGGCTACGCCCAGGAGACAACCGCCCGCATCCTGCGGCCGCTGGGGATGAACGGAACGTACTTCCCCGGCACGGCCACCGACATCCGGGGCCCGCACGCCCACGGCTACCTGACCCTGGTCGAGGGCCCCGGCCCGCAGGACCGCAGCGACCGGGACGTGACGGTGGCCAGCGTGTCCTGGGCGAACTCGGCGGGCGAGCTGATATCCACCCTGGACGACCTGAACCGCTTCGAGAAGGCGCTGCTGGGCGGCCGGTTGCTGTCGGAGGAGCTGATGCGGGAGATGAGGACGACCATTCCGGTGGAGGTCAACGGCCAACCCACGCGCCTGGATTACGGACTGGGGCTGGCCCGGCTGCAGCTGTCCTGCGGACCGGTCTACGGGCACGACGGTGGGGTGCCCGGCTACAGCTCGCAGCTGTGGAGCTCCGGCGGGCGGCAGGTCGCGATGTCCGTCACCACCCGGGGCGGCCAGGCGCAGCAAGGCGCGCAGCTCACGGCGGAGGGCGGCGTCCTGGAGGAGGCCTTCTGCGGCAACCGGCAAGGCGCGGGCAATGCGCAGCTGAAGCTCGGCTGACGCAGGGCTGGTCCCCGACGCCCGTCCTCACACCGAGCGGCGCTGCCGGCGACGAAGGCGGAGGCCCGCGCCGCGCTCGGCCGGCTGACGCCGCTCGGTGTGGCGGCCTACGGCCGGTGGCTCCGGTTGGCCGACCGACTCCTCGCCGGGCACGCGGGCGCGACGCGCACTGCGGGTCACCAGGGCGAACGGTCGCCGAACCGGGTTCCTGAAGCAGGTCGCGCCGGAGACGGCGGAGCTGACGGGGTACGGCAACCTGGTCGGGCCCAGGGCGACGGACTACCGGGTGGAGGTCCCGGATGGCGGCGCCTGCGACTATCACCTGCAGATCCTCCTGCTGCCTGTCCCGGCCACCGGGGAGTTCGCTGCGGCTGCCGTGGAACTCGTCCGGCTCCAACCGGCCGGCGACGGCCGGACGCCGGCCCGGGCCGTGGTGCGGTGTGTGCCGACCGCGACGGGGGAGGGCCGGCGGACCGGCGGAGAATGGCAGGCATGACAGATGAGCCGGACGTGACGGGCATGACGGATATGACAGACGTGACAGAGACGACGCTCAATCTCTGGAAGCAGCCGCTCGGCGAGGTGCCGGCGGAGGTGTGGGACCGCACCGAGCTGACCGTGCTCATCCTCGCCGAGACCGGGATCTCCGAACTCCCGCCCAGCATCAGCCGGTTGACCCGGCTGCGGACCCTTGACCTCGGGCACAACCAACTCACCGGGGTGCCTGATGAGCTGGGCGACCTGACCGGGCTCCGGGACTTCCTGTACCTGCACGACAACGCCCTGACCGCGCTGCCCGAGGCGCTCGGGCGACTCACCGCGCTGCGCTACCTCAACGTCGGCGAGAACCGGCTCACCGAACTGCCGTCCACCATCGGGGAGATGGCCGGCCTGGTGGAGCTGCGCGCGCAGCGGAACCGGCTCACCGATCTGCCGGAGTCGATCGGCGACCTCGGCGCGCTGCGCGAACTCTGGCTGTGTGGCAATGAGTTGACCTCCCTGCCGGAGGCCGTCGCCCGACTCGCCGAGCTGCGCGAGCTGGAGCTCCGGGAGAACGCCTTCACCGAGTTCCCGGCCGTGCTGGCCGGCCTTCCGCTGCTGCGCCGGGTGGACCTGCGTGGAAACCGGATCGCCGAACTGCCCGACTGGCTGGCCGATCCGGACGCGCTTCCCGCGCTGGAGAAGCTCGACCTGCGGTGGAACGGGGTGCGGCCGTCGGACCGGCTGCTGGAGGCGCTCGCTGCGCGCGGGTGCGTCGTGCTGCTCTGAGCCCGGTTCCGATGCGGCCGGAGAGCGTGCGGCCGCAAAGGTGCGGCCGGGAAAAGATCAACAAGAGTGCCGAAGACCTGCTACCGTGGGCGACATGAAGCGCGCTGCACTCGTCACGACGACGCCGGAAAGAGTCCCGGCGCGCTGACTGCTGACCTAGTCCGAAGCCCCGGGGCGAGTGCCCCGGGGCTTCGTCGTTTCCGGATCCACTCGCCCGCGGAACCAGAGTGGAGACCACCCTCATGAACAACCAGCCCCCGCAGGACCAGTCGATGCACGACCAGCCGATGCACGACCACCGCAAGCTCGGCCGCGAGCTCGACCTGTTCGACACCGACCCGCTGATGGGCTCCGGCCTGCCGTACTGGCTGCCCGGCGGCGCCGCGATCCGGCACACCCTGGAGGAGTTCATCCGCGGCCGCGAGCGCCGGGCCGGCTACCGCCACGTGTACTCGCCGGTGCTCGGCAAGCGGGAGCTGTACGAGATCTCCGGTCACTGGGACCACTACCGCGAGGACATGTTCCCACCCATGGAACTCGGCTCGGAGGAGATGGTGCTGCGGCCGAGCCTCTGTCCGCACCATGCGCTGATCTTCCGCTCCCGATCCCACAGCTACCGGGAACTCCCGCTGCGGATGGCAGAGTTGGGCGGCATGTACCGCTCCGAGCTGTCCGGCGTGCTCGGCGGGCTGACCAGGGTCCGGGCGATCCAGCTGAACGACGCGCACGTCTTCTGCACCCCCGAGCAGGCCGCCGACGAGGCCGTCGCCGCACTGGAGTTGATCCGCGAGGCGCACCGCGCGCTCGGCATCGTGCCGGTCCGCTACCGGCTCTCGCTGCCCGGTGCGGGCAACAAGTACGTTGCGGACCCCGCGCTTTGGGAGCGTGCCATCGCGCTGCTGACCGATGTGCTGGAACGCTCCGGGGTGCCGTTCGAGGCGGTGGAGGGCGAGGCCGCGTTCTACGGGCCGAAGATCGACGTACAGATCGCCGACGGCGCCGGGCGCGAGTTCACCCTCTCCACCGTCCAGATCGACTTCCACCAGCCCGAGCGCTTCAACCTGCACTACATCGGCCCGGACGGCGCCAAGCACCGCCCGGTGATGGTGCACCGCAGTGTCATCGGCAGCGTCGAACGGGTGGTCGCCCACCTGATCGAGCTGTACGGCGGGGCGTTCCCGGCCTGGCTCGCGCCGGCCCAGGTCGTGCTGCTGCCGATCTCCGACGCCGAGGTCCCGCAGGCCGAACGGCTGCGCCAGCGCTGTCTGGACCTCGGACTGCGCGCCGAGGTCGCCGGGCCCGAGCACGGCACCCTCGGCGCCCGGATCCGCGAGGCCAGGCTCGTGCCCTACCAGGCGGTGATCGGGGCGAAGGAGGCCGTGGACGACCGGGTCGCGCTACGGCTGCGGGACGGCCGCCGACTGGAACCGATGGCGGCCGAGGAGGCCTGGGCGCGGATCGGCGCGCTGGTGGCCGGGTGCCGCGCCGAACTGTGGGAGGACGAGCCCGCCCGGTGAACCGGCGGCATACGTACGACTAGTGCGGTGCGCGGTGTGTCGGCGAGGCCGGGGGTTTCGGCCGCCCGTCGAATGGGCGCGGCGGCCGAGTCCGCGGCCACCGCTGTACCCACGGTTCCGGAGGTACCCATGCGCAGTCCGCGCAGGTTCGTCGCACCCCTGCTCACCGCCTGCGTCACGCTCGCCGGGGCGGTGGCCGCCGCCCCGGCCGGCCCGGCCGAGCTCCGCCCGCTGCCCGTACCGGACGGCCGGTACTGCGCTGCCGTCCTCGGGCGTTTGTCCGAGCCCGAGGGCGCCTCCCCGGTGCTCGGCCGGGCCTGTTCGGCGGCCACCACCGCCGACGTGCTCGCCCTGGCCGACGGCCGGAGCCGTGCGGCGGAGCAGCTGGCCGACCGTACGCTGCTGCTGGAGGAGTACAAGGACGTCGACTACGGCGGCGACGTCATCTACTCCTTCTACGGGGACGCCGGCGGCTGCGACGCCACCGGGTACCGCCTGGTCGGCTACTTCGACGTCGCGCTGAGCGTGTCCTCGATGAGGGGCTACAGCAACTGCAACACCGTCCACCTCCGGTCGACGCTCGGCAAGGAGGAGGCGCCGGGCCTGCCGGCCGGCTACCCCGGACCGGACTTCAACGACGCAGTGCGAGAGTCGCGGGTCTTCCACGGCTGAGCGGGTCGGCCACTGACCGCCGGGGGGCGGCCCGGCTCCCGGCGGTCAGGGCCCCGGTGTTCAGGGCCCGTGCCACGACGACGGCGCCGCCCACGGGGTGTTGGGGCCTCCGGCGCGCAGGGCGTGGTCGATCAAGGTGCCCGCCGCGTTCCTCTGGCCGAGTACGTGCTGCGGGCCGTCGCCGCGTGCCTCGGGCGCGGGGACCACCGTGCTTCGCCTGCTCTCGGCGGTGCTGCCGATGGTGTGCTGGAGCAGTTGGTGGATGGTGATCCGGCGGTCGTCGTGGCCGTTGCCCTGCACCACGTTCGGCAGCCAGTGCTCGACGGGCCCCGGGGGTTCAGGAACGGGCGGTCAGTAGGACTGTAGCTCGATCAGGTGGCCCTCCGGGTCGCGCAGGTGGGCGCTGCGCAGGTTCGGTCCCCATTCCGGGCGGTCGGTGGCCGGGGCGGCGAGGGTGCCGCCGTGGTCGAGGCAGAGGGCGAGCGCCTTGTCCACGTCGTCCACCCGGAGGACCAGCATCGCGGAGTCCTGGGCGGGGGCGGCGGGGTGGGCTGGCAGGTCGGCGGTGCCGAGGGTGGTGGCCATCGCGGAGCGGTCGTAGAGCACCAGAACGGCCTGGTCCTCGACGTCCCAGTTGGCGTACGGGCCTTCGGGCGTGCCCTTGATGAGGGTGGCGCCGGTGAGCGCGGGGAGGACCGCGCGGTAGAAGCCGAAGCACTCGGCGAAGCGGGTGACGAGCAGGCGGGGGTACAGGGCGTCCACGGCTGGAACTCCTGGGATCGGAACCGGTCGGTCAATTAGTGGGTCTACGCCCACTATAGGGAAAGACCTAGAATGCCGCCATGGCCTCCGAGACCCCCGCCCCGTCCGACGGGCTACCTCCGACCCTGCTGGACCTGAGCACCTTCCTGCTCGCCCGGATCGGCCGGTCCGCGCGTGGCCGACTCGCCGAGCGGCTGGCCGAACGCGATCTGCGGCTCTGGGACTTGGCGGTGCTGGCCGCGCTCGCCGACTTCGGGCCGCAGGCGCAGCGGGACCTGGTACAGCGGCTGGGCGTCGACCCGAGCGACCTGGCGAAGGTCGCCGACCAGCTCGGCGCGGCCGGGTACGTCGAACGCGCCCGGGACCAGCGGGACCGGCGGCGGGTGTCGGTGTCGGTCACCGCGGCCGGGCGGGCGCTGCTGGCCGAGTTGGAGGCGCAGGCGAGGGCGGTGCAGGACGAGGTGCTGGCGCCGCTGGACGCGGGGGAGCGACAGGTGCTGCAGGAGCTGCTGCTTCGGGTGCACCACGGGATGGAGGAGGGGCGCGGCGCCGTGTGAGCTCAGGCGCTCGGCGGTCCGGGGCGGCGGGCGCCGGCGAACTCGCCCGCCCAGCGCGGGATGTCGAGCACCTTCTCGACCCGGGCGATCAGCGTGCCGGTGCGTTCGGCGTGGATCATGGCGCCGTCGCCCGCGTAGATGCCGACGTGGTGCAGTGGCGCGTCGGGGCGGGAGAAGAACAGCAGGTCGCCGGGGGCCAGGCCGTCGCGCTCGACCGGGGCGCTGAGGTGGAACTGGGCGACGGTGTAGTGCCCGAGTTCGACGGTGCCCTGGCTGGCCCGGTACCAGCAGTAGAGCGACAGGCCGCTGCAGTCGAAGCCGACCGTGGTCTCGCCCAGGCACTTGCCGTTGAGGTAGCCGTTCTCGTCGTCGCAGAAGCCGAGGCCGGGGCCCAGCCGGTCGCCGCCGCCCCAGGCGTACGGGATGCCGATCTGGGCCTCGGCCACGGCGGCGACCCGTCGGCCGAGGGCGGCGGTGGCGGCCGGGGGCGCGGCGTGGGCGGCCGCTTGGGCAGCCGGAGTGAGGGCGGGGACGAGGCCGGCCCCGAGGGCGAGGCCGAGCATCCGGCGCCGTCCGACTCCGAAGGCCTGGTCGCGGCTGGGCGGTTGGGACTCCATCGGTCGACTCCCCGGGGCTGCTGCGGTGTTGGCGTGGGCGTCCGTGCGGGCGTCCGGGTGGGGCCACGTGAGCGGGTACGGTCGGGCGCGGCGGTGCTCGTTTCGGGCGGGCACCCGGACGGGCACCAGGATCGCGGTCCGGCGGGCCCGCGCGCCATCACCCGCAACGGTGAATCGTGGGAACACTGGCCTTGGCGCGGCTGGGAGTTCGCCGAAAATCCGTTTGACCCTCGTTCGTGAGGGGCCAACGATGAGCGCGAACGTTCGGCCAAGACCATCGGAGGACCTCGTGAACAGCGCCGTCAAGTTGGTCCGCAACACACGCCTGACGCCGGCCGTCGACTACGCCTACGCGGCGGTGGTCGACGCCCCGGCCCGCTCGCTCTGGCTCGCAGGGGCCTGCCCGCTGGACGAGGAGGGGCGCACGGTCGCCGTCGGTGATCACGAGGGTCAGGCCCACCAGGTGATGCGCAATCTGATAACCGTGCTGGAGGACATGGGCGCGGGGCTCGCCGACATCGCGCGGACCACCGTCTACGTGGCCTCCGGTGATCAGGCGGACCTGGTCAACGTGTGGAACGTGTACCGGGAGTACATGGGGGAGCACGATGCCCCCAGTACGCTGCTCGGCGTCTCGGTGCTCGGCTACGACGACCAGCTGGTGGAGGTGGAGGCGGTGGCCGTGCTGCCGTGACGCCGTGACGTGCCTCCGGGGTGCTCGGGTTCAGGAAGCGGCGAGCAGGGCGTCCAGTTTCCGGTAGCCCTCGACCACGCCGCGCTCCATGCCGCTGGCCAGGATGGCGTCCCGGGCCACCAGGTTGTCGACCACCGACAGTACGGTGACGCGGGTGCGGCCCTCACCCGCGGGTTCGAAGACGGCGGTGTCCAACGAGACGCCGTCCGGCACGCCCTCGAAGGTGAAGGTCTGAACGAGCCTGGTGGCCGGCCGGACTTCGTGGAAGGAGCCGTAGAAGGCGGCGACCTCCTGGCCCTCGCGGTGCATCGAGTAGCGGTAGTGGCCGCCGGTGCGTGCCTCCCAGGTGTCGATCTTCATGTCGAGGTCCTGGGGGCCGAGCCACCGGGAGACCAGGTGGGGCTCGATCCAGGCCCGGAAGACCCGCTCCTGCGGGGCGTTGAACTCGCGGACGATCCGGATGGTGGGCAGCGTCGGGTCCGCTTCGATCCGGGTCTCGTGGCCGGTGGTGGAGGTCATGACGGGGCGCCTTCGTTCTTCTCGGCCCAGGTGGGGCGGGGTTCGTCGGCCTTGGTGCCGGGGCTGGCGGGGGTGGTGTCGGCGTCGGTGTCGTCCATGGCCGCGAGGACGGCGTCCAGGCGGCTGAAACGTTCCTCGGCCCGGCGGCGGTAGCGCTCGATCCAGCTCGTCATCAAGTCGAGCGCCTGCGGTTCCAGGTGGCACGGCCGGCGCTGGGCGTCCCGGCTGCGGCTGACCAGTCCGGCCTCCTCCAGCACCTTGAGGTGCTTGGAGACGGCCTGCATGGACATCGCGTAGGACTCCGCCAGTTCACCGACCGTGGCGTCCCGGACCGACAGGCGGGCGACGATGTCGCGCCGGGTCGGATCGGCCAGGGCGACGAACGCCCGGGAGAGCTGGTCGACGGCCACCGCACACCTCTGTTCATTCTCAACCGATTGGTTGAGAAAAACGGTACCCCGACGCCCCGGCGTATTCAACCTCTTGGTTGCGGAAGGGGATGCGGGTTGGATTCTCGGTGGCTGGTGGTCGATCGAAAGGGGCCGATCGTTCCGTTTCCTTGTGGCAATGGGGCGCGAAGGGAGGGTTCGTCGTCGGTCGACGGGGTGGCACCGCTTCCGTTTGCCCGGTGGGGATCTGACGGCCCGTGGGGGAGGAGTGAGGGGGTGGATGGGGGAAGTGGGGGAGATTGAGTCGATTTCCCGTCATCGTCGTGCAGCCTGCAGATCACCCGTAGCTAAGATACGGGGTGTTTGGTTTTGTTTTGCGGGAGCTCAGGGCGGGGTGGTTGCGGTGGTGCGGCAGGAGCGGGCGCTTCGGACGCGTCGGCTGATCCTGGAGGCCGCGGCGTCGGTCTTCGACGACTTCGGCTACGAGGGCGCCACCATCGGGGAGGTGGTCTCCCGGGCGGGGGTGACGCGGGGTGCGGTGTATTTCCACTTCGCCTCGAAGCGGGATCTCGCGCAAGGCGTCGTGGAGGAACAGTTCGTCCAGGACGGCGTGCCGGAACGCAGCTGCAAGCTCCAGGAGTTCGTGGACACCGGGATGGTCGTCGCGCATCTGATGCCACGCAATCCGCTGCTCAGCGCTGGTGCCCGGCTCTCACTCGGCCAGGACGTCTTCGACGAACTCGGCGGCGGTGCGATCCCCGGCTGGATAAGCCGGATGGAGGCGCTGCTGACCGCGGCCGGCGAGCGCGGCGAGCTGCTCCCGCACGTTGTCCCGGCCGACACCGCGTGGCTGGTCATCGCGGCCTGGACGGGTGTCCAGATCCAGTCGCAGAAGCTCTCAGGGCGCGCCGACCTGGAGCAGCGGGTGTCCGGGCTGTTCCAGCACCTGATGCCGAGCGTCGCGGTGCCCGGTGTGCTCGGCTCGCTGCAGATGGGGTCGGACCGCGGCGCCCGGGTGGTCGCCGAGGTCGCGGCGGCCCGCGCGGCGGTGGAGGCCGGCGAGGGGCTGACGGAGCCTCGGGTCGGGGCCGCCGACGCGGTCGCGAACGGAATCGGCATGAGCTGACGGGAACGGCATGAGCGATCCGGCGCCGGGCGAAGTCGCGCTGTCCCGACCGGAGTTGACGGATCTTCCTGTCTGTGTCGGTCGCGGTGGCGGCGCGGCCGATGTGACGGCGGCGCGGGATCGACGGGAATCCGGCGCCGCCTTCGCGCACGCCCGGGGGTGACTGCGCACATGCCGACCGCACCGCGAAGGGCACCGGCACTGCGGCCCCTCTCCTGCCGGTGGTCCATCTCATGGAAACAAACAGCGTGTTCGGTTTTGCTGGACAAACCGCGCGTCCTGTTTTTGCTCTGTGCCGGTTGTTCCAGGGGTGTCGCCGCGGACGCCGACCGCGGCGGATCGACCTGCGGCGTTGCGTGTGATGAGGGCCCATCGTGGAGATTCGGGTGCTCGGGGGCGCTGGACCTCCGGGTCCACGCGGTATCGGTGGTGCCGTCGGCGCCCAGCTCCGGCAGGTGCTGGGACTGTTGACCCTGCGTGCGGCGCCGCGGCTGACGGCCTGGTGGTGACGACGGCCTGCGGCCCGGAGGTCGTCTTCGCCGACGGCTGCCCCACCGATGAACGCGCCCCCGGGTCGGCACCCTGGGGGACTGGCTGCCGCCCTGCCTCGTCCCGCAGTGCGCCTCCGCCGCGTACCGGGCCGGGCCGCAGACCCCGCGGCCGGTCTGACGTGCGCTGCGACAAGGGTGACACTGGCATGCGGAAGGTCGAATGTCAGTGCGGCTCGCCATGATGTCGGTATGAAGGACGCAGCCACCAAGGCCTCCCCCGCAGCCCTCGCCTCCCCGGAGGCCTACGCCGACGCCGTCGCCACCGCCGTGCGTGCCGCCGCCGCGTACTACGCAGACGGCTCCACCCCGCTCGGGGATGACGAATACGACGCCCTGGTGCGGGCCATCGAGGCGTACGAGGGAGAGCGCCCGGACCAGGTGCTGCCCGAGACGCCCACCGGCAAGGTGGCCGGTGGCGCGGCCGTCGGCGACGTCCCGCACAGCGCGCCGATGCTCTCGCTCGACAACGTGTTCTCGGCCGAGGAGCTGGAGTCCTGGGCCGCCGGGCTGGAGCGCCGGCTCGGCCGCCCGGTCGCCGCCTGGTGCGTCGAGCCCAAGTTGGACGGCCTGGCCGTCGCCGCCCGCTACCGGGCCGGTCGGCTCACCCAGCTGCTCACCCGGGGCGACGGCCTGGAGGGGGAGGACATCAGTCACGCCGCCGACACCGTGCTCGGCCTGCCCGCCCGGCTCGCCGAGCCGCTCGACGTCGAACTGCGCGGCGAGGTGCTGCTCACCCACGAGCAGTTCGAGCAGGCCAACACCGTCCGCACGGCCCACGGCGCCACTCCCTTCGCCCACCCGCGCAGCGGCGCCGCCGGCACCCTGCGCGCCAAGGACCGTCCGTACCGGGTCGAGCTCGCCTTCTTCGCCTACGACGCCCTCGGCCTGCCCGGGCTCGACCACGCCGCGCTTCTGGAACATCTGGCCCGGCTCGGCGCCAACACCGCCGCCAGCACCGAGGCCGCCCCACGCCGCTGCGCCACGCTCGCCGAGGCGGAGCGGCGGATCGAGGAGATCGCCGCCCTGCGCGCCGCGCTGCCCTTCGGGATCGACGGCGTGGTGGTCAAGGCGGACGCGGTGGCCGACCAGGAGGAGGCCGGCTCCGGCTCCCGCGCGCCCCGCTGGGCGGTGGCCCGCAAGCTGCAGGCCCAGCACAAGGTGACCCGGCTGCTCGGGGTGGAGTGGAACGTCGGGCGCACCGGGATCATCGCGCCCCGGGCGGTGCTCGAACCGGTGGTGATCGACGGAGTCACCGTCACCTACGCGACCCTGCACAATCCTGCCGACATCGAGCGCCGCGGCCTGATGATCGGGGACCAGGTGTTCGTCTACCGCGCCGGCGACGTCATCCCCCGGGTGGAGGCGCCGCTGGTCGACGAGCGCACCGGCGCCGAGCAGCCGATCGCCTTCCCCGAGGTCTGCCCGCGCTGCGGCGACGCCATCGACACCTCCGAGCAGCGCTGGCGTTGCGTGCGCGGGCGTGGCTGCCAGGCCGTCGCCTCGGTGATCTACGCGGCCGGGCGGGACCAGCTCGACATCGAGGGCCTCGGCGGCACCCGGGCCGTCCAGCTGGTCGAGGCCGGGCTGGTCGCCGACCTCGCCGACCTGTTCACCCTCACCCGGGAGCAACTGCTCACCCTGGAGCGGATGGGCGACACCAGTGCGGACAACCTGCTCGCGGCCATCGAGACCGCCCGCACCCGTCCGCTGAACCGGGTGTTCTGCGCCCTCGGCATCCGCGGCACCGGTCGGACCATGTCCCGCCGGATCGCCGCCCACTTCGGCAGCATGGTCGCGATCCGCGCCGCCGACGCCGAGGCGCTGGCGGCGGTGGACGGCATCGGCGTGGAGAAGGCGGCCGTGATCCTGGCCGAACTCGTCGACGTGGCACCGCTGTTGGACCGGCTGGAGGCGCAGGGCGTGGGCACCGAGGTGACCGAGCCGGCCGCAGCCGCTTCGGCTGTCAACGCTACGGCCGAGGGCGAGGCGGCGGGCCCGCTGGCGGGCCAGAGCGTCGTGGTCACCGGCAGCATGACCGGCGCCCTGGCCGAACTCTCCCGCAACGCGATGAACGAGCTGATCGAGCGGGCGGGCGGCAAGGCCTCCTCCTCGGTGTCCAAGCGCACCACCCTGTTGGTCGCGGGCGAGAAGGCGGGCTCCAAGCGGGCCAAGGCGGAGGAGCTCGGCGTGCCGATCACCACCCCGGAGGAGTTCGCGGCACTGGTGGCCGACTTCCTGGCCTGAGCGGCTCCGGGCGGGCCGGGGCGGGCGAGGGCGGGCCGGGGAAAACGGCTTGATCACCGACGGCGCCGGTGCGGTAGGGTGACCGACGCCGAATACGACCGCGATGCAGGAGGTGAGACCCATTACCGGTATGTCCGAGCGGGTGCTCCCGGAGCGCGGCCGTGCGGGCGCCCCGCGCGCGTAGCGCGGGAGCGTCGACGCGGCGTCGGCCCTGGTGGGAGCCCTGACGGAGTCCTCCGTTCTCCTCCCGTCCTGCCCAAGGGGTTTCCTTTGCCGGTCTTCTCCTCCGCCGCTCTCCGTTCCTCGGTCGTCTCCCGGCTGCGCGCCGCCGGTTGCGTGTTCGCCGAGGACGAGGCGCGGATCCTGCTCACCGCCGCCGACACACCCGCCGAGCTGGCCGCCATGGTCCGCGCCCGCGCCGAGGGGCGGCCGCTCGAACACGTCGTCGGCTGGGCCGAGTTCGCCGGACTGCGGATCGCCGTCGATCCGGGCGTCTTCGTCCCGCGCCGGCGCAGCGAGTTCCTGGCCGCCGCTGCCGCCCGACTCGCCCGCCCCGGCGCGCTGGTGGTCGACCTGTGCTGCGGCAGCGGCGCACTCGGCGCCGCCGTCGCGGCCACCGCCGGGCACCCGGTCGGGCTGTACGCGGCCGATCTGGACCCGGCGGCCGTCCGCTGCGCCCGCCGCAACCTGGCCGGAACGGGCGCCCTGGTCTTCGAGGGTGACCTGTTCGCCGCCCTGCCCGACGCGCTGCGCGGGCGGGTGGAGGTGCTGATCGCCAACGTGCCGTACGTACCGACCGGGGACATCGAGCTGCTGCCGCCGGAGGCCCGGCTACACGAGGCCCGGCCCGCGCTGGACGGCGGGTTGGACGGGTTGGACGTACTGCGCCGGGTGGCCGCCGAGGCGCCGGGCTGGCTGGCGGCGGGCGGGTCACTGCTGTTCGAGACCAGTGAGAGGCAGGCGGCGGGCGCGCTGGCCGTGGCGCGGGCGGCGGCCCTGAGAGCGGCGGCGAGCCGGGAGGAGGAGCTGGACGCCACGGTGGTCATCGCGACCCGGTCGTGAACGACGAAGGTCCCGGCCACCGCATCCCCGCGACGGTGGCCGGGACGGGTGGTCGGAACTCGCTCCTTCGATCCCGCGTCCTCAGATCCTGGTCCCGTACACGTGGTCGACCGGGATGGTGAGCAGCACCCGGCGGTCGGAGACCATCGCCTCGCGGTACTCCGCCCAGTCGGGGTGCTCCCCGGCCGCCCGGCGGTAGTAGTCGACCAGCGCCTCGACCTCGGGTCCGTGCGGGTCGGTGCCCGGCCCGGTGAGGGTGGCGACGCCCTCGGCGGTGACCCAGGAACGGCCGTCCGATCCGGTCACCTCCAGGCTCACCCGCGGGTCCCGCCGCAGGTTGGCGGTCTTGGCCAGCCCTTCCCGGGTGGAGACCAGGATGGCGTTCGCCTCGCGGTCGTAGTAAGGCATGACGGGGGAGAGCTGGGGCCGGCCGTCGGCCTTGATGGTGGCGAGGATGCCCAGGCGGCTCTGCGCGAGAAGCGCGTGCGGGTCGTAAGCGGTGGCGGTCATGGCAGCATCATCGGGCTTCACACCGGTGTGAAGGTCAAGGCGCGGCAGGCGTGTTGCGCTGTGGGTATCCCCGGAGCGTACGGTGGGGATCCGCGGGATCCGTCGATGGCGGCGGCCGTAGCGGGCTGGGGTCGAGAGGCGACAAGGAGTGACGATTCGTCACCGAGTGCTGTTCGAGCCGAGAGAGCACCGTCCGATGGCCGCCTCCCACCAGCCCAAGGAACTCCTGGAGTTCTCCGACGACCAGCGCTGCAAGTGCGGGGCGCACCCGTAAGCCTCCCTTCCTGTCAGCGTGTTGACGCTGCGTCACACTACTCTTGTGTCGCGTGATGGAAGCACCTGCTGGGATACACCCCCCGCTGGACGCGGTGGCCTCCCGCTTCAAGTGGAGCCCCTTGCAGGTCAGCTGGTCTCCAGCTTGCGGACGGCCTCGGCGAGCGCGGCCGCGGTGCGGTTCACGTCCTCCTCGGTGGTGCGCCAGCTGCTGAAGGCCGCGCGCAGGGCTGGCACTCCGGCGTAGCGGGTGGGGGTGAGGAAGGCCTCGCCGGAGAGTTCGGTGGCGAGGGCGGCGAGCCGCTCGGGGGTGGGGTCGGCGGCCAGGGTGAAGCAGACGACGTTGAGGCGGACCGGGGCCAGCAGGCGCAGGCCGTCGATCGCCTCCACCGCCTCGCCGAGCGCGCGGGCGCCGGTGATGCAGCGCTCCACGATCTCCCGGTGGCCGGCCCGGCCGTAGGCGCGCAGGGTGAACCAGGCGGCGAGGGCGCGCAGTCGGTGCGAGTTCTCGGGCGTGAGGTGGACCAGGTCGGGGTGCTCGCCGATCGGGCCGAGGTAGGCGGCGGCGTTCTGGAAGACCCTCGCCTGCAGGTCGCGGCGGCGGGTGAACTGCGCGGCGCTGTCGTAGGGCACGTTGAGCCACTTGTGCAGGTCGATGCAGACCGAGTCGGCGAGGTCCAGCCCGGCCGTCAGCTCGGCGTGCTCGGGGGAGAGGGCGGCGAAGGCGCCGAACGCGGCGTCCACGTGCAGCCAGAACCCGTACCGTTCACGGAGCTCGGCGATCGCGCGCAGGTCGTCGAAGTCGACGGTGTTCACCGTGCCCGCGTTGGCCACCACGATGCACGGGCCGTCGGCCTCGGCGAGCGCCCGCTCCAGCGCGGCCACGTCCACGGCCTCCCGGTCCGGCAGCGTGGCCACGGCGGTCAGCGCCCGGCGGCCCAGGCCGAGAACGCTCAGCGCCTTGGACACGCTGGAGTGCGCGCTGCCCGACAGCACCCTGACCCGGCCCAGCGCGGCGACCCCGTCCTCGGCCACGTCCACGCCGAGCCGCTCGCCCAGCCACTCCCGGGCGATCGCCAGGCCGACGGTGTTGGACATGGTCGCGCCGCTGACGAAGGTGCCGCTGTGCGCGGGGGAGAGGCCGAACAGCTCGCGCAGCCAGCCGACCGTCTCCCGCTCCAGGTGCTGACCGGCCGGGTCCAGCGAGGAGTTGGAGTTCTGGTCGGCGGCGGAGGTCAGCCAGTCGCCCGCCAGCGCGGCCGGGGTCGCGCCGCCCGTCACGAACCCGAAGTAGCGCGGCCCGGCGCTGGCCGACAACCGCGGTTGCCAGCGCTCGCCGAACTCCGCCAACGCCGCCCGCAGACCGTCGGCGTCCTCGTGCAGCGGCTCCGCCGAGGTCGGCTGGTTCGCCTGCCGCGGGATCACCGGGCGGTCGTCGAGGCCGGCGAGGAACGCGACAGCCCGCTGCCGGGTCTCCTCCAGGAGGGCGGGCAACAGTTCGAGGTCGGCGGCGAGTTCGGGGTGCATGGGGCTTCTCCGTTGATCGATTGTCAGCCCGAGGGTAGTGCGCGGGGGCTGTGGTGTGGCGGGCCAATCCGATGCCGGTGGCCTGGGAGGTCGGGAGATCTGCCGCCGGCCGTCGGTGGATCCCGGTCCTGCACGACCCGTGCCCCGAGGTCCGTGCCGGGGCCGGCCACGCGCCGGCGACCGCGTCGGGCCGGGCCACGGAGATCGGCGCCGCCTTCCGGGAGCGGGTGGGCGTGGGGACCGTGCCGGTGGTGCGCGCGTCCCTGGTCTTCGCGATCGCGCAGGTGGAGCAAGGGGAGGCGAGCAGATCCGAAGCCACACCAGGTGGGCGGCCGTCAGTCCAGTGCGGCTGCCTTGCGCAGCAGCACCGACCGCTCGGGGGCGTTGCGGCAGAGCCGGGCGGCGAGTTCCAGCTCGGCCCGGGCCTCGGTGGTGCGGCCGAGTCGGGTCAGCAGTTCGCCGCGCACGCTCGGGAGCAGGTGCGAGCCCGACAGACGGCCGGAGGCGACCAGGTCGTCGACCATGGACAGCGCCTCCTGCGGTCCTCCGGCCATCGCGACGGCCACGGCCCGGTTGAGCTCGACGACGGGTGACGGGGCCACCCGGCCGAGCGCCTCGTAGAGGAGCACGACCCGTTCCCAGTCGGTCTCCCGCACCGAGAGCGCCGTCGCGTGGCAGGCGGCGATCGCGGCCTGCAGACCGTACGGTCCCAGGCCCCGCCCGAGCGTCGAGGCCCGGCCGAGCGCGGCCAGACCGCGCCGGATCGCCGACCGGTCCCACAGGCGACGGTCCTGGTCCTCCAGGAGCACCGCCTCCCCGTCCGGCCCGGTGCGGGCCGGGAAGCGTGTGGCGGTGAGCTCGAAGAGCGCCAACTGGCCGTGCACCTCCGGCTCGGCGGGCAGCAGGGCGGCCAGCATCCGGGCCAGCCGCACGGCCTCGTACGCCAGATCGGGGCGCAGCAGGTGGTCGCCGGTCGTCGCCGTCGAGCCCTCCGTGAAGATCACGTACAGGGCGCTCAGGACACCCCCGAGCCGCCCGCGCCGTTCCTCGGGCGGCGGCAGCTCGAAGGGCACCCGGGCGGCGGCGATCGTCTTCTTCGCCCGGGTGATCCGGGCCTGGACGGTCGACACGGGCACGAGGAAGGCCCGGGCGATCTCCTCGCTGGACAGGCCGCCCACCACACGCAGGGTGAGCGCCACCCGGGCCTCGGGGGAGAGCACCGGGTGGCAGGCGGTGAACATGAGCGCAAGGACGTCGTCGTCGACCCGGTCGGGATCCCACGGCAGGTCGTCCGGCCGGCGGTCGGGCGCGGCCGCCGCGCCCGCGCTGAACTCGCCGTCGGCCAGTTGACCGGCGAGCATGGCGTACCGCTCGTCGAGCGCCGACCTGCGGCGGAAGGCGTCGATGGCCCGCCGCCGCGCGGTCGCCAGCAGCCAGCCCACCGGGCTGGCCGGCGCGCCGTCCCGCGACCAGGTGACGAGGGCCTCCGCCAGCGCCTCCTGGGCGACGTCCTCGGCGAGCGTGAAGTCCCCGGTGTAGCGGGCCAGCGCGCCGACGATCCGCGCGGACTCGATCCGCCAGACGGCCTCGACGGGCCCCCCCGCCCCCGCGGGGCTCGGCGGGCCCACCCGGGGGTCCTGCATCAAATCGA